>JADFUW010000027.1 GCA_015222205.1 Chloroflexota bacterium | reverse complement strand
GGATGAAAAGCGTGTGGTTTAGGTGGAATGACCGCTACGAGGAGATAATAGGCAGCGAAGACGAGAAGCCCGACTTTATAATAAAGAGCCTCGCTGAATTGCCTGGCATATTGAGTTCGATATAAAATCGAATCTCGCACAAAAGGTTAGCGTAGTTGTACAAAAGTCCAGAATGTGTAATGTCACAACTGCTTGTTATGTGTCCTCATTTGTCGCGCGAGCCGCTGATTACAGTGCATTACCCTCTGCAGAAGATTGCCTAACCGTGACAGATGATATATCATTATTGTTAGGTGACTAAGGTTTGGGCGAGGGGAATTGAGTTATGAGAAAACTAAGGGTACTGTTGATAACTTCTCTTATTCCGTTTTCCCTCGTAGGGGCGATATCTTGTGCGGAACCAGTTGATTCTGACGGCGATGGATGGTCTGATGCCCAAGAAGTAAGAGCTGCCACAAACCCAAATAACGTAGATACCGATAATGATGGGTATTGGGATCCGTATGATTCAAATCCTCTGAACGCAGAAATTCCTGGAGATACAGGAGCAACCAAGCCAGAAGTCGAGTCGCCTGCACCCGCCCCGACGCAGCCTACGGAAACGACTCCAAGCAGCACTTCTGAAGCGCCGTCTCCCTCTCCACAGGCAGCAGCGGCAGAGGAATTACGCAAGGTTCAAGACGCAGTACAAGTCATGATGAGGAACAATAAGTTGAGTCAACTTCCCAACCCCGTCAGGATACCAACCCGTGGCATGCATCGCTTCCCCGATGATACCACGAGACATGGTCAGGCCGGTATAGGCTATGTTCTATTTCTTCATGATTTCAATGGTGATGGTACCCCTGACACCAATTATTTCTATTCTCGCACAGCAAAGGGTACCTACATCTGCGATGAATATGGAAATATCACACAAGTGAGCACCGGATATGAGTAAGTCTTCTGACCTGATCAAATAGATTTTTCATTTCCGAGTGGGCGCACTGTTTAACACAAAGATATGGTGTTTCTTTTGGTCCCGCACGCTGCTAACCTTAGGTCAAGGTTTCCGTTATAATGTTAGGTAATAACTCATAAGATAAGAGAGGTGATCGAGATGAAGAGAATGATGGTCTTTGCTTCAATGGCAATTCTGATGACTAGCTTGACCGCCTGCGTTCAGCCTGTAGAGGGTAATGTGCTACAATCAGACAAACCACGAATCACCTCACCCAGCGTAACTGAAGGCGACCTCAATAACCTGGTTAGCAATAATAGCACTTTCGCGCTGGACCTCTATCAGCAATTGAGAGCAGGTGATGGCAATCTATTCTATTCCCCCTACAGCATATCACTGGCGCTGGCGATGACCTATGCTGGTGCTAGTGGGGAAACAGAAGAGCAGATGGCTAACGCTCTGCACTTCAACCTCCCAAAAGACCGGCTACACCCGGCTTTTAATAGCTTGGACATTGAACTTGCTAAGCGTGGTGAAGGAGTAAAGGGCAAAGATGGTGAAGGTTTCAGATTGAATATTGTTAATGCTATTTGGGGACAAAAGGACTACAAATTCCTTGCCAGTTTCCTCGATACACTTGCCGAGAATTATGGCGCCGGACTAAGAATACTCGATTTTGCAAAAGCCCCTGAGGAGTCTCGTATTAACATTAACGATTGGGTAAGCGAACAGACTGAGGGCAAAATTGAGGACCTTATTCCACAGGGATTAATAGACCAGCTGACCCGCCTTGTTTTAACCAACGCCATCTATTTCAACGCAGCTTGGGCGTTTCCTTTTAACGAGGATGCAACTAGTGATGGCACTTTCCATCTACTCAACGGGGATGAAGTCATTGTGCCGATGATGAGGCAGACCGAATCACTTGGCTACGCTGAGGGAGATAACTATCAGGCTATTGAACTACCCTATGACGGCCGTGAACTCTCGATGCTCATCTTGCTTCCCCGTGCTGGCCAATTCGAGGCGTTTGAAGGATCGTTAGATGCCCAACGGCTGGATGAGATTATTGGCAGTATGGAGTACAGGGAGGTAGCCCTGACGATACCGAAATTCGAGTTTGAATCGGACTTTATGCTGGGCGAGACTCTCGCAGCGATGGGCATGCCAGATGCTTTCTTATGGGGGGTTGCAGACTTCTCAGGCATGACGGGCAACCGCGACCTGTTCATCGGAGATGTGATCCACAAGGCATTCGTCTCCGTCGATGAAGCAGGTACAGAAGCAGCAGCTGCTACTGCAGTGATAATGCCGACGGCTATGCCACCGGGGGAGGAGCCTGTTGAGGTTACCGTTGATCACCCCTTTCTCTTTCTGATTCACGACATACAGACCGGTGCCATACTGTTTGTTGGGTGTGTTGTGAACCCGAGCGGATAACTCTCTTCCAACTGCCATAGCGGGCGTTATAGACTGCACAGAAGCTTAAAATGTGACCCTAGGCACAAGAAGAGGGCTTCCCCAGGCTATTATCTAGAACAGCCCCTGTAATCCAAAAATAGGCGTTCTTCCGGGCTGGGCAAGGTTTCCCCTATGCTGAGGGTTAAAGGGTGCTATAACAAGATAAAAAGGGGGGGCGTAGTAACAACTTGGCTTTTAGTTACCTACGTTACCATTAACGCTTCCAGACTGAAGCTACCAATATACGCTAGGCTTATATCTGACAACGACATAAATTTAGTATCTTCGCTGTCTACCCCCACCACCAAACCCGCCGCCCCTCCTGTCACCATAAGACGTACCGCCTCTGGTGTCAGCGCGGGGACGGGCTTCGTCTACTTTAACAGTTTGATCCTTTAGTGTTTTGCCGTTGAGACCCTTAACTGCAGCTTGCCCCTCAGACACTTTCGCCATTTCAACAAACGCAAAGCCCCTGGGTTGTCCCGTATACCTGTCTGTAACAATGCTCGCCGAGGTCACCTCTCCAAAAGCCATGAATTCTTGCTTTAATTCTTCTTCAGTTACATCATGCGATAGATTGCCCACATAGATTTTCATAGTCCACCCCCTTTTCTTGAATTATTTCTCTTCCCGTCACTTAGTATCTCTACGCCGCCTTCTTCTGATACTATTCTTGGCCTTGATACGAGCAGCATCTCGTTCAGATATGAATCTACGACGAGCCTTCGCTTCTCGAAGAACGCCACTCATCTGAATCATTCTCTGGAAACGACTCAACAAAGAATCCTGGGATTCGCCTTCACGTATTGAAACTGTTAACGACAAAAACTCATACTTTCTAGAATTATGTCCGAATCTGACAACAGACCCGGACGCAATTCAGGTTTAACTTGGACTACCGGGTCAATCTGATTTTACCATAGCAATCGCTACAGTACACAGGTTTGTCCCCACGCGGCTCAAAGGGTACCTGAGTATCCTTGCCACACTCAGCACATACCGCAGGGAACATCTGACGTCGTTGGGAATAACTATATGAGCTACTTCCTTGACGGTTCAGCTTCCTTGCCTGACGACACGATGGGCAGCGCTTAGGCTCATTGGTGTAGCCTTTGGAACGGAAAAATTCCTGATCCTCAGCGCTGAAGGTGAACGTAGTCCCGCAATCAGAGCACTGGATAGACTTGTCCTGAAAACTCATTGGATGACCTCCTCTCTTGAAATTCTAGTTAGAGTCCGGGTCATCCAATCCTTAACTAAACCTGAAGTGACAAAAAGTATACAATGCCCTAAACTGAAACTACCCTCTAATTATACACAGGAAGGCAACGTTTGTAAACAAGCATCAGTATAAGGACAACTACCCTCTACCGCGGATAGGTTCATCTACCCTACGCAGTTCCTCTTCAATCGCCTTGCCCTGAGCGGCAGGCTGGTGACCATGTTAAGATAACAGGACGAGGGATCGGTGAAGAGGGTGACGAGAGTTATAGTTAGGGATAAATTCTAGGACTGCGGGAAGGCCAAAGCTCTCACAGTAGCATTGTGGTCAAAGCTCACTGGAGCGGAAGACGAGATTCGAACTCGCGACCTCTTCCTTGGCAAGGAAGCATTCTACCGCTGAACTACTTCCGCCCCTTCTTTTGGTGCCGAGGCTCAGAATCGAACTGAGGACACGCGGATTTTCAGTCCGCTGCTCTACCAACTGAGCTACCTCGGCGCCAAGGTCAGGGTTATTGTATCTTCTAGCAATACAGGTGTCAACTCCATGCTGTGAAATAGGGTATTGACAGTTAGCCATTAACAGGCTACTATAGTCAACACATCAGTAGAGTACCCGTTAATCAACCGAGAGCTATATTAAACTATAAGGAGGCTTAAAATGGGAGCGTCACCAGAAGGAAAGAAGGGGAAAAAGACAAAGGAGGCTGGTTCAACAACGAGTCTAAAACCAAATAAAGCAGGATTGCTATGTTATGTCGGCTTCTGGGTAACCGGCATCATCTTTCTCGTTACGGAGAAGAAGAATAAGTTAATCCGCTTCCACGCCATGCAGTCACTAGTTACCTTTGGTATTCTTAATATTATCTGGGGTATTGCCAACACCGTGCGCTGGTCGGCCTGGGCAGTTTGGGGGGGAGTTTCCTACCCTCAATGGATTGCCGGCACTGTTATTTTCGCTATCTTCTTCGCAATTTGGTGGATACTGTGGGGAGTCTTGATGTACAAGGCATATCACGGTCAGACATATAGGGTTCCCGTGTTTAGTAGTTTAGCCGATAAATGTTTAGCTAAACTAGACGCCAATAAGTAGTGCATAATAGTGCCTATTGACTAAATTTACCTGACCTTCTATACTTAAGCCCGGAATAATTATTGGCCACCGACCAGTTTAGCGGTGAGCTTGTAAAAGTGAATATAGCGAATATAGCTTTAGTCGCTTGGATCAGAGACGACCGAGACGGCAAAAAACTAGAATTGTTGTTTTGAGCGCCTTCTCTGTGAGAAGCAGAGAGGGTGTTTTTTTATTAAACTCGTTTCGTGGGAGAGTGAATATGATTAAGCTGGGGTTTATTGGGGCGGGAACTATAGGCACTGCTCTTAGCACTCAGTTAAGCAACAAGGGCTACTCGGTAGTGGCTATATCTAGCCGGCATCAAACCTCAGCCAGAAACCTAGCTCAAGCAATCAACGGATGCATACCGGCGAGTAATAATCAAGAGGTGGCTGATAGAGCCGAGCTTGTCTTTATTACTACCCCCGATGATGCTATAGCCCCCGTAGCATCTCAAATAAAGTGGCATATAGGGCAGGGGGTAGTCCATTGTAGTGGCGCCGATTCTACTGAAATTCTGGAGCCAGCTAAGAAATTAGATGCCCATGTTGGTGTCTTTCACCCCCTGCAGACATTCGCCAGTGTAGAACAGGCTATAGAAAACACACCCGGCTCTACCTTCGCCCTGGAGGCTGCGGAACCATTACTAAAAACACTTAAAGATATGACTACCGCCCTTGGTGGTCATTGGATTGAGCTAAAGGCAAGCGACAAGGTAATTTACCATGCCGCAGCGGTTATCGCCTGCAATTACCTGGTAACCCTGGTTAAATTGGCTACCGACCTATGGCAAACCTTTGATGTCCCCACAAACCAAGCCACTGAAGCGCTACTGCCGCTGATACGAGGGACAATCCACAATATTGAAACCGTCGGAATACCGGAGTGCCTCACCGGACCAATCGCCCGTGGCGATATCGGAACTATTAAGAAGCATCTTGACGCCCTACACAAAGCTGCTCCCAGCCTGCTTACCACCTACAGAGAACTTGGACTTAAGACCGTCCCTATTGCTTTAGCCAAGGGAAGAATAAATGAGCACCAGGCTGAGGAGCTAAAGGCTATATTAACAACAACCCAAATAGGTAAAGAATCAACGAGGGGAAGTTAAGGCGAACAATGCTTAGAAATAAAACCATCAGGAGAAGTCAATGCGAGTAATGCTCAAGAGTAAAATCCACCGAGCCCGGGTTACCCGACTCAATCTTAGTTATGAAGGCAGCATCACCATCGACAAGAAGCTTATAAAAGAGGCTGACATCCTGCCCTACGAGCAGGTGCAGGTATTAAACATAAATAACGGTGCCCGTTTTACCACTTATGCCATTGAGGGAGAAGAAAGCGGTGAAGTCTGCCTGAATGGTGCCGCCGCTAGATTAGCCATCAAGGGGGACACGATTATCATCCTTGCCTACTGTCACGTTGAGGATGCTGAAGCCCACGACTTCACGCCCCGACTGGTATATGTTAATGCTAAAAATGCTATCACCGGGAGTAAACAAGTAGCTGAGGCTATGCCTTCCTGAAGGAGAAACAAGTGCGAATTTCTATAAGCCAGCTAAAAAGCATGAAACAAAGGGGCGAGAAAATCACCATACTCACCGCCTACGACTACATCACCGCCAAGATAATTGATGAGGCAGGAATACCACTAATTCTGGTGGGGGATAGCCTGGGTATGGTAGTCCTAGGCTATGAATCAACCATACCGGTAACTATAGAGGAGATGCTACACCATACCAAGGCGGTGGTCAGGGGCACCAAACAGGCAATAATAATCGGGGATATGCCCTTTATGACCTACCATACCAGTATCTCAGACGCCCTACGCAATGCAGCCCGTTTTATTCAGGAGGGTGGTGCCCAATCAGTTAAGCTTGAGGGAGGCGTAACCGTAGCCGAAACAGTGAGAAGTATCGTAAGTTGCGGCATACCGGTTATGGGACACATTGGACTTACCCCCCAGTCAATTCATCAACTGGGAGGCTATAAGGTACAGGGTAAAACCGAGGAAACTGCCACCAGAATGCTCGAGGATGCCCACGCCCTGGAACAGGCTGGAGCCTTCGCCGTTGTTCTGGAGACTGTGCCGACCCCGTTAGCAACACTGATTACGCAAAGTATAAGCATCCCCACTATTGGCATCGGCGCCGGTATCGGCTGTGATGGTCAGGTTCAGGTTATAAGTGATATTCTGGGTCTGTTTACCGATTTTGTTCCCAAGCACGCCAAGCAATATGCCAAACTGGCAGATACTATCCGAGCCACCGTTACCGAATACGACAAAGAAGTGAAAAACGGCAGCTTCCCCACCGAGGAGCAGGGCTTCTCCATGGACGAAAGCATTCTAGATAAGCTCAAATAAATAGACCTTTTCCACCGAATGGGTCATCTACATTTCCCCCCTCCCTTGATAAGAGAAGGGGAAAGGGGGGAGGGCTACCAAGTAACAAAATTTAAGATTCAAGTTGGTTAGGTAGATAACATCCTCTATGAAAATCGCTGAAAAAATAGATGACATGAGAAAGCTAAGGCGTAGGCTTACTGAGCCGGTTGGCTTTGTGCCAACTATGGGCTACCTCCACGAAGGGCATTTATCCCTAGTGAGAAAGGCGAGAACGGAAAACCCATCAGCAGTGGTCAGTATATTTGTTAACCCAATGCAGTTTGGGCCACAGGAAGACTTTGTTAGCTACCCCCGAAATACCCAGCACGACCTTGCTTTGCTAGACAAGGCGGGAACTGACCTTGTCTTCATACCACAGGCCGATGAGGTGTACCCTCAGCCGTTCAGTGCCCGGGTAGAGATAGGCAAGGTAACAGAGCGACTGGAAGGTACCGCCCGCCCCGGTCATTTCAGGGGAGTTACTACAGTTTGTGCCAAGCTGTTTAACATTATCCAGCCCCAAAGAGCCTACTTTGGGCAGAAAGACGCCCAGCAGGCGATAGTCATCAAAAAAATGGTAACCGACCTAAATATGAATATAGAAATAGTTACCCTACCTACGGTGCGTGAGCCTGATGGGCTGGCGTTGAGCAGTCGTAATACCTATCTTAATCCCCACGAGCGCCAAGCCGCCGTAGTTCTTTATCAGGCACTAAGCTTAGCTCAACAATTATATGCTAACGGAGAGAAAAACGCCGAACGCCTACGGCAGGAGATTATAGGACTAATCCAGCAACAGCCACTAGCCAATGTTGATTATGTATCTATCGCCAATGCTGAAACCCTAGACGAACTGGATACGGTTAAACCACCAGCCCTAGTCTCACTGGCAGTAAAAATTGGCAGGACTAGACTTATTGACAATATAGTGATATAATAACTTCTCAAAATGTGTTCTACGGCTTTGCGGAGCCTTAGACCTATTATAAAAGGGGCAAAGAGTTATTCTTTGCCCCTCCGTGTTAGAATAAGGGATGATGGCTAGAACCACGCAAGATAGAAAAGACGAATGGGAAAGAGAGCATGTGCAGCGTGTCCTAGATTATCACAATGAGAAATATGGGACACATATTGCGATTAAAGACAAAACCACCGAAGTCTATCCTCACTTAGAAGGCCAGCTTAATTGGGACTGGGTCTGCTATGATACGGAAACAGGTGATGAAATAGCGGTAGAAGTTAAAAGAATAACGAAGCAGATATTAGAGAAAAAGAGAAAGGAGATCTGCAATCTTTTAGATGAGGTGACAAGTAGCCTCTCCAACAAGTTGACAGGCACTTTCAGTCTGTTTGTCGATACATATAAGGAGTATAACTTCCCGTTCAAGAAACAGCCTGAAAGCAGACAAACATTTAAGGACATTCTGTCTGAGACTATTATAGAAGTAGCACAAAGGCTTAATGTAGGGGAGACAGAAGACCTAAAGCCTGAGATTAGTGAAAGATTATTGTTCATGTTACCTGATATCATACTTCTTGAGCTTAAGAAACTAAATAATCAAGGTAGCGTAGTAAAGCTACACCACGGGACAACTGGCTGCTACTCTATCAGCTTCGACGAGCTTGAGTTAGAAAAATTTGAACAACTAGTCTCACATGCAAACGAACAGCTAAAACAATCAAATACAAAAGAGACTTTTCTGGTGCTAATTGAAGAAAGAGAGAGACCGATAGACCCTCCCGAAATAATGCAAGCCTTTACAAACATTAACGCCGAAAGCTACTCTGAAATGAGACATGTCTATTTCATGAGAGGTGGAGAAGTAACAGAAATTCCCTTACCTATCACCTAATAAGCACTATAGTACCCGGGATTGTTATAATCTAACGATGTATTTGGTTGGAGGAGGTATTATAAAATGGGCTTTTTCCATAAGCGGCAATTCCCTGACATGCCGCCGTTGATTGAAGAGGTCAAGGCTGGAGAGCCAATCGTTCTTGATAAGCAGGAAAAAGGTGCTATCGATAGACAAATAAAGATGCGATTTCCGGAACTGAAGGGCAAAGTATTCCCCAAAAATGTTGCTGACATGGTATTGAATGTGGTTGGTCAGGAAGCACTTCGTAGGTTGGCAAGATTAAAACTAGCCTCCGGTGATTCCAAGGGTGCGGCATCCACATGTGTGAAATCGCTTGGATTATTCGGTGGGAAAGACAGTGATTGGATCTTACTTGCTGAGATATTTGCTGAGCATGGAGATATAATAAGGGCAAGAAACGCTCTTGAGACTGCGAAGAGGTTTCATAAGAAAGAGCCTAAGACGCCTTTGGAACCTCTTCCCACACACGAGCCAGCTTGGAAGAGTGAAGTCCAAAGAGTTCAAGACATTATTAGGTCAAAGCAGCCTAAGTAGGTGAACGATTTCGCCCTCTTTATTCTCTGATAAAAGCCATCATGCCTATTGTTGCCAGAGCCGCCAGGCCAGCGCCAAAGAAAAACGGGGCTTGAGGGCTATAAGTCTGCCACATCCAGCCGGCAATCAGGCTGGCAGGTAAAAGAGTAAGACCAACCACCCCGTGATACAGTCCATAAGCAGTGCCTCTTCTCTCCGCAGGCACCAGGTCGGCAACAAAAGCCCTGGCTACCCCCTCAACTATACCATAATAAATGCCGTAGCCGGCAAAGAGCAGCCACACCTGCCAGAGCTCAGAGGTCAGGGCAAACCCAAGGTAAACCAGGGCATAAATACCCCAGCCCATAGCGATAACACGTCTCCTGCCCAGTCGGTCTGATAATCTGCCTGCCGGCAAAGAAACCGCCGCATAGGTAGCGTTAAACAGGACAAGCATCAGCGTGATATGGAAAACAGATGAGCCCATATCCTGCGCCCGCAGTATAACGAAAAAATCGCTGGAGTTACCCAGGGTAAATAACACCATAACCACCAGAAATAGCTTAAAGCGGGTGTCAAAACCAGCGGCTAGTTTGACCAGATTAAACCCGGGGCGAGAAGGGCCAGTTAGCGATGGCTTCCTTTCCCTCTCCTTAACAAATCTTACCAGTATTGCCACTGCCAGCACGGCTGGCACAACACCTATTAGTACCAACCACCGGTAAGTCCTCAGGCTAAGCTCTAGCCCTCCACCCTGAACAAGATAGATAACAGCAGCCGCTATAGCCAACCCCAAAACAGCACCGGAGGTATCCATCGCCCGATGAAACCCAAAGCTTTTGCCTCTCTCTGCAGGTGGGGTAGAATCAGCAATCAGGGCATCTCGTGATGAACTGCGGATGCCCTTACCCACCCGGTCACCAAATCTGACACCTAAGACCATACCCCACGTTGAAGCCAGATACATAAAGGGCTTGGCAATCGTAGAAATAGTGTAGCCAGCCACGGCTAGGGACTTGCGCTTGCCTATCTTGTCACTAAGCCAACCACTAAATATCCGAAATAGGGCATCAGTGCTTTCCGACAATCCCCCAACAAGGCCTATGATAGCAGTCCCCACCCCCAGCACATTAGACAAGAAAAGGGGGACAAGGGTAAAAATCATCTCGCTGGAGACATCAGTCAAGAAGCTGACGATACCCAGAAAGAATACATTGGGATGAAATCCCCAGATTTCCCTGCGGGGCACATCTTTATTATTTAATAGCTCTGCCAACTACTTACCCTGTAAAACCTCAATTAATAGCTTTTCCAACTATCTATCATATAAGACCTCAGTCACCAGTTCCCTGATTTTCTTTCTCGACTGCACCAGTGCCCTCTTTCCCTCGCCAGTAGCCTGGTAGTATTTCCTTACTCTGCCATTAACTAACCTGGGGCTGCTCTCCAGATAGCCCTCTTTTTCCAGGCGGTGCAGCACCGGATACAGGGTGCCCGGGCTGACATTATAGCCGTGTCTTGCCAGCTCCTTGGCTATTTCCACGCCAAAGATTGGCTCCTTGGAAGCGTGATATAGGATGTGAATCTTAATAAATCCCAGGAAAAACTCCCTGTCCACCATAATAACGCTCCCCGATATTGCAATACGATATTACTCTACAGCAAATTTTCACCACCGTCAAGCACCATCTCCCCCCTAGAGCAATAAAAGCGGCCAGGCTTACTAGATAAAACCTTAGTAATGCAGGCTTGCTTGACAAACCATATCCCTTGTGATAGGCTAAGCTAGAAGGAAATGAGGTAAGTATTATTATGCTAAGCTATGCTGCCCTCCAGGGAGTGTATTATACTTATTTCGCGTTTAGCTGGCGCACAAGGTGCGCTTGGGGGGACAGCGTTTAAGAAAATATCATAAGACAGTAAAAGTAGACTATAGAAATTCAGGAACCCTCCCAAGCAAGGGGGGTTCTTCTATTTTGGGCACAACAACAAGGACTTCATCCAATAAGAGGTTACCTAATCTGTATAAAATTTTTGGGAGGGGGATAAATGATTATAATGAAAACTGACGCAACGCCAGAACAAGTAACCCAGGTAGTGAAAGAAATAAAGAAATACGGATTGAGAGCCGATGTCTCCAAGGGGAAATACCGAACCATAATCGGCTTAGTTGGCGATGAGAATAAAGCGCCATTCGAACACTTTGCCACTTTCCCCGGGGTGAAGGAGGCAACAATGGTTGAAGTCCCCTATAAACTAATCAGCAAGGAATACAGTAAATTCCTTGAAGATGAAATGGAACACTCAATAATCAAGGTGGGTGACATTGAGATAGGTGGCAGCGAACCCGTATTCATTGCCGGACCCTGTGCCGTGGAGAGCCACAGACAACTACTAAGAATTGCCGAAGAGGCCAAGAAGGCCGGAGCTCATATTCTAAGGGGGGGCATCTTTAAACCAAGGAGCTCAGTTCACTCTTTCCAGGGCCTGGGCTCCATAGGCTGGGAAGAAGCCAGAGAGGCTTTAGCCTGGCTACGTGAAGCTGGAGAAAGGTTTAATCTAGCCACGGTGACTGAAGTAAGAGGGGAAACACAGGTCGACCTAGCCGCTGAGTATGCCGACATACTCCAAATAGGGTCTAGAAACATGTATAATCAGGACCTGCTAACCAAGATAGCCAGGACAAAGAAGCCCATTTTATTTAAACGCCATTTCGGTGCCGGTATTGAAGAATTCCTGTCTTTTGCTGAATATATCGCCGCCGAGGGTAATAAAGACATTATTCTCTGTGAAAGAGGCATACTACCCATAGGTAAAGGTAAAAACTACACCCGATATACCCTAGACCTATCTGCCGTTCCCGTGATTCAGAAAGAAACCTATCTGCCGGTAATTGTTGACCCCAGTCATGCCTCGGGACGTCGGGACCTCATCTTTAATATGTGCTGCGCCGCTATCGCCGCCGGAGCCAGCGGACTCATGATTGAGATGCACTACAATCCGGCAGAGGCTCTAGTTGATGCCCAACAGGCAATCACCCCTGATGAACTTAAAGAAGTCATCAATACCTGCCGAGAAATCCACAAACTAACTAAGCCAAGAAAAAATGAAGAAAGTTAAGATAAAACTAGGCAGTAACAGCTACGAGGCCCATATAGATTCCGGAATACTTTCCCAAACCGGCCGTAAACTAAAGAAAGCCGGCTTTGTTGACAAGGTGGTGATTATCACCAACCCTGTCGTGAAAGGTCTGTATGGCGAGGCTCTAGAGCAAAGCCTGACTCCAGAGGGCTTCACGGTAACTACCCTACAGGTTCCCGACGGGGAGGAGCAAAAATCACTGGAGACCGCCGGCAGGCTATACCATGAATTAGCCAATTGCCATGCAGAAAGGACAACACCTATTCTAGCCTTAGGCGGTGGTGTTATCGGCGACTTAGCTGGATTCGTAGCGGCTACGTACCTACGAGGGGTACCACTAATACAGATACCAACTACCCTGCTGGCACAGGTTGATAGCAGTATCGGGGGTAAGGTGGCCGTAGACCACGGTCAGCTGAAAAACAAAATCGGGGCATTTTATCAACCAAGGCTAGTAATTACTGATATTGATACCCTAAAAACACTTGATAACAAAACACTCAGTGACGGTTTAGCCGAGGTGATAAAATACGGGGTTATCTGGGATAAAGGATTCCTTACCTATCTTGAGAAAAACATTGACAGAATAAAATCACTCAATGAGGAGGCACTTGAGGAGATTATCTTCCGGTCAGCTGAAATTAAAGCTGAAGTAGTGGCTAAGGATGAGAAGGACTTAAATCTAAGAGCTATTTTAAACTACGGTCATACGGTGGGACATGCCATTGAATCAGCCTCAGACTTCAGAGTAGGACACGGTGAGGCAGTAGCTATTGGGATGATAGCCGCCGCCAGAATTTCAAACAAGATGGGAATACTCAGTGAAAATGAATTACTCAGACTAGAAAGCCTTATTAAGCAGGCTGGCTTGCCAACCAAACTCCCAGAGCTTAAAGTAGAAGAACTAATTTCGGCGATGCAACACGACAAGAAGGTTTTAATGGGTAAGATAAGGTTCATCTTACCCGAAGTCCTAGGCAAGGTATTTATCACCGACGAAGTAAACCTATCTTTAATAGAGCAGGTTTTATTAGATTAAAAAGCTGGAACTAGAATGAAAAAACCGAGGATTTGTGCTGCAATTATAAAAGATGACCTATCAGCAATAAGAAAGGTTGAGCCTCTCGTAGAGCTATTTGAGGTTCGCATAGACTTAATTGGCGGGGGGTGGCCGAATTTAGCCAAGCAGCTTAGGAAACCCTGGATAGCCTGTAATAGAATGTCAGACGAGGGTGGACGGTGGCAAAGGGATGAAGCTGGTAGAATAGAGGAGCTTATTAGGGCCGTTGAGCTGGGGGCAAATATAGTTGATATTGAGCTTAGAACAAAAAATCTAGCGACGGCTATCCCATTAATTAAGAGGCGAGCCAGGTGCCTGGTGTCGCTTCATGAGCTTAAGAAAACGCCTCCACTTAACAGGCTAAAGGAGATAGTTCAAAGAGAGCTAGCCGCTGGCGCCGATGTATGCAAGGTGATTACCACGGCACAGAGCTTTAAGGACAACCTGACCACCCTCAAGCTCATCGCTGAGTTTCCCGAGGTAAAGATAGTTTCGTTTGCTATGGGTCCCTTGGGTTTTACCAGTCGGGTTTTTTGTCCCCTGGTCGGGGGATATTTTACCTATGCCTCCATCGGGGAGGGTAAAGAATCTGCCCCCGGCCAAATAACGGTAAGCCACCTGACAAAAATATACCAAATAATGTCAGGATGAGAAAGAAAATCTATAGTATGGTAAACGGATGAGAAATATGGTTATATCGGGGAAAACACGAATCTGTGGTGTAATCGGTGACCCTATAGAGCACACTATGTCACCGGTGATGCATAATGCCGCCTTTAAAGAGTTGGGGTTAGATTATATTTATATTGCTTTCCGGGTAAGAAAAGAAGAACTGGGTAAGGCAATTCATGGAATGACAGCCCTGAATATAAGGGGCTTAAATGTCACTATACCCCACAAGGTGGCAGTCATTCCATTTCTGGATGAACTAGACCCCCTGGCCCAAAAGATAGGTGCCGTTAATACCATAGTGAGTGACGACGGTGTTTTAAGGGGCTATAATACCGATGCCACCGGATTCCTGCAAGCACTACGGGATAAGGGGGTCGAGCCGGAGGGAAAAAACATAGTCATCCTAGGGGCAGGTGGTGTCTCAAGAGCGATTTCCTTTATTCTTGCTGATAGGGGGGCTAATCTGGTTATCCTTAACCGCCCACTGGAATTAGACTGGGCAGAGGAGCTAGCTCAGGAAATCTTTAATACCTTTAAGAAAGAGGTTAACGCACTAGAACTGGATGAGGAAAATCTAGCAACGGCACTGGAAGGAGCCGATGTGCTGATTAATGCCACCAGTATCGGCATGAGTCCGAATATTGATGACACCCTCGTTCCAGCTAAACTGCTAAAATCTAGCCTGGTTGTTTTTGATGTCGTGTATAACCCGCTAAAGACGAGGTTACTGAGAGAGGCAGGGGCAGCTGGTGCCAAAACTATCGGCGGGCTTGATATGCTGGTCTGGCAAGGGGCTTTGGCCTTTGAGAAGTGGACGGGACAAAAAGCCCCCGTTGACCTGATGAAAAAGGAAGCCATTAAGGCACTAGAGGCTAATGAAAACTAGCATCGCCCTAATTGGTTTCATGGGGACGGGGAAAACTGTGGTGGGGAGGGCCCTAGCTGGAAAACTGGGTAAGGAATTTATTGAGCTAGACCCGTTGATTGAGCAGAAGGCAGGTAAGCCCATACCCGAGGTATTCCGAGAGGACGGAGAGATAGCCTTTCGGGAGCTTGAGATTGAAGTCACTAAAGAGGTTAGCCAAAAGAAAAACGCCGTGATTGCCTGTGGGGGTGGGTTAATCCTTAATAAAATAAACATTGACCGACTAAAGAAAGAAGCCGTAATAGTCTACCTCACTACCTCCCCGGAAGTAATACTAAAGCGGACATCAAACGATACCGAAGAGAGGCCGCTCCTTAAAGTGGCTAACCCGGCCCAGGCTATCCAGGAACTGTTAACATTTCGTGAGCCATTTTACCAGCGAGCCGCTGACATCGCCATAGATACTTCAAGGCTGGATATTGATTCTGCCGCCGACCAGATAATAGCCAGGATAAAAGAGCATGAAGGCCTTAATCAATAAAAGCGAGATAGAGGGAAGGGCCTTTGCCCCGGCGTCAAAGAGCTATACCATTCGGGGACTCATGTGTGCTGCCCTGGCTAAGGGCGAGAGTGAAATTGTTCGTCCTTTAAGCTCAGATGATACCGAAGCTGCCCTGAATGTGTTACGCAAGATCGGGGCAGATATCCAGCAGGAAGAGGATTCGTGGAAGGTCTTGGGAGGCAATTTCTGTGAGCCAACTATAGACCTGTTCTGTGGTGATTCGGCAGCCACCTTGAGATTCATGACGGCTATCTGTTCGCAAGTCCCCGGGAGATGCCGATTAGTCCCCGGCCCCTCCCTATCCCAGAGGCCAATCAAACCATTGCTAGAGGCACTGAGGCAACTGGGGGTAGATTGCTCCTCTCAGGGCGAGGTAGCCCCGGTAATAGTTCACGGAGGTAGATTGAAAGGCGGAACAACCGAGCTAGCCGGCAACATAAGCTCCCAGTTCGTCTCGGCACTACTACTCGTGTCCCCGCTAGCCGAGCTGGGGGTTAAAATCAGACTGACGACACCACCGGAGTCAAAGCCCTTCATACTGATGACCCTAGACTGTCTTAGCAAGTTCGGCATAAAGGTAGAAACCTCCCCGGATTTAAGGGAATTTAATATATCACTACAAAGCTATACCCCGGCGAAGTACCTGGTAGAGGGGGACTGGTCCTCAGCCTCATATCTTTTGGCTCTAGGGGCGCTATCAGGGTGGATGCAGCTAGACAACCTGAATCCAGAAAGCTTACAGGGTGATAAGATTATATTAAGTTTCTTAACAGATATGGGGGCGCAAGTTAGTATAGACAAAAATGCGGTAACCGTGAGAAAATCAGAACTAAGGGCTATAAAGGTTGATATGGCTGACTACATTGACCTGTTGCCGACCGTGGCTATTCTGGCGGCCGTAGCCGACGGCACAAGTGAGTTTACCGGGATAGATAGAGCCCGAATAAAGGAATCAAACCGGGTTTCAGCCTTACGGGAAGGCTTGGAAAGAATGGGCATAAAGGTCCAGGAGGAAAGAAATAGACTGCTCATCACCGGCTCAAGACCGAGAGGGGCTGTGATAGACCCCAGAAATGACCACCGGATTGCCATGGCTTTCGGTGTACTGGGCACGGCTACCGGGGAAACGGTAATAAATCAAGCGGACTGTGTCTCTAAGACATTCCCCGACTTCTGGAAGATACTAAGAAGCATCGGCGGCGAGGTGAAGGTAGATGGCGAATAGTCTGGGTAAGCTTTTTACTATAACCAGCTTTGGCGAAAGCCACGGTAGGTGTGTGGGTGCCATCATTGATGGCTGCCCTGCTGGTCTAGCCATCACTGAGGAGGATATCCAAAGAGACCTAGATAGGAGAAGACCAGGGAAAAGTATAGCGGTAACCACAAGGGCAGAGGCAGATAAGGTAGAGATTCTTTCCGGCATCTTTAACGGTATCACTACCGGGGCCCCTATTTGCCTCATGGTATGGAACCAGGATATAGACTCAAGCGAGTATGAAAAAAATAGATTTCTGCCGAGGCCGGGTCAGGCTGACTACACCGCCTTTATGAAGTACGGGGGGTTTAACGACTTCCGGGGCGGGGGTAGATTCTCCGGAAGAATTACCGCCACTCTGGTGATGGGTGGGGCTATTGCCAGAAAAATCCTGGGCCTCGCTGGTGTTGAGGTTCTGGCTCATACTATCCAGATAGGGGGAATAACCGCCAAACCAGAGAAATTTGACGAGATTAGAGAGAATACGGGTAAGAATTCGTTAAACTGCGCTGACCCTGAGGCTGCCGAAGAGATGGCTAGAGCCATTGAGGAGGCTAAGAAGGAGGGGGATAGCCTCGGTGGCATTATTGAAGGTATAGCCCTTAATGTACCCGCTGGTCTGGGAGAGCCAATATTTGATACACTGGATGGCGAGCTGGCTAAAGCCCTTTTGGCTATCCCCGCTGTCAAGGGGGTTGAGTTCGGCTCCGGTTTCTCCGCCGCCAGCAAAAAAGGCTCCGAGAACAATGACCCGTTCGCCCTCAAAAATGGCAAGATAATCACCACAACCAACAACTCCGGCGGCATTCTCGGTGGCATAAGTAACGGCATGCCGATAATACTCAGGGTAGCTATTAAGCCAACCCCATCTATAGCCAAAAACCAGCCCACGGTGAATATCAAAGATATGGAGAATACCAGCTTGAGCATCAAGGGAAGACATGATATTTGCATTGTACCCCGGGCAGTGGTGGTCGTTGAATCAATGATAGCCATAACCCTGTGTGATTTAGCCATGAGGGCGGGACTAATTCTAAGGGTGATAAAATGAGCCTGGATGATTTAAGGAAGAAAATAGATGTCACCGATGCCGAGATTGTTAGGCTAATCGGTGAGCGGTTAAAGATTGCTAGTGAAATCGGTGAGGAGAAACGGGTACAGGGCAAACAAATTAACGATACCGCCAGGGAAAAAAGGGTCTTAGACCATATCAAACGCATTGCCCAGAACGAAAACATAGAACAAGAAGCTATCGAGAGCATCTACGAACAAATAATGAGGGAGTGCCGAAGGACACAGGGTGCTGAGGTTGCTTTTCAAGGAGAATTTGGTGCCTATAGCGAAGGGGCGGCTCTTCAGTTTTTTGGGCATCTAGTAATAACTAAGCCCCAGGAAACCCTGGAAGAGGTCTTCAAGGTCGTAGAGCAAGATGATGTCCAGTTTGGCATCGTACCGGTAGAGAACTCACTGGAGGGTACCGTAGGCCAGTCATACGACCTGCTTTTAGACTCAAGTCTTAAGGTATGTGGTGAAATAGAACTCCGAATCGCCCACTGCCTGATAACCAATCCCACCACGCGGCTGGACGCTATCAAAAGGATTTATTCCCACCCTCAAGCCCTGGGGCAATGCAAAACCTTCTTAAAGCACCTGGGCTGTGAATTAATCCCTACCACCGATACTGCCGGCAGTGTAAGGATGATAAAGGAAAAACAGATGACCGATGGCGGCGCCATTGCTAGTAGCCGGGCGGCAGAAATCTATAAGATGAAGACGATTACCTGTGAAATAGAAGATAACCCGAATAATTTTACCAGATTCTTTATTCTGTCCAAGGAGGACTGCCCACCGTCAGGGAACGACAAAACCTCCATAGTTTTCTCAGTAAAACATAAACCAAGGGCACTTTATGATTTCCTGAAAGAATTTGCTACTAGAGACATTAACCTGACCAAGATTGAATCCCGACCAACAAGGCAAAAGGCCTGGGACTATAACTTTTACCTTGACTTCGAAGGCCACCGAGAAGATAAGGTATCACGAGATGTTCTAGCCAGTTTAGAAACAAAGGCACGTTTTCTGAAAATCCTGGGTTCTTATCCTAAGGCAAAATAAAGCAAAGCTATGAGGTAATCGTGAGAGTAGCAATAATTGGTGGCTCAGGAAATATGGGGCGCTGGCTTACCCGTTTTCTACTGAAAGAGGGTCGTGAGGTAATAATCACCGGTAGAAACGAAGGCAAGTTGCTGGAGGCCAAGCGGCGACTAGGAATTACAGCCACCACTGATAATATAGAAGCGGTTGAGAATGCCCAGGTTATCTTAATATCAGTACCAATAGATAATTTTGAGGCGGTTGTAGAGCAGATTGGACCTTACACCCGCCCTGAGCAGGTCATCATAGACATTACCTCCATCAAAGCATCCCCCGTAGCAGCCATGCACAAACATATAAAAGCAGGGGTAGTGCTTGGCGCACACCCCCTATTTGGTCCCGGGGCTAAAGATATTGCTAACCGAAGCTTTGTCCTAACACCAACTAATGACACAGAGACAGCCTTAGCCCAAAGAGTCAAGAAGTACCTAGAAACCAGAGGGGCTAGAGCTATCTTAATGAGTCCCAACGAACACGATGAAACCATGGCCGTCGTTCTGGGGCTATCCCACTTCATTGCTATAGTCTCCGCCGATACCCTGCTTAGCTTTGACAGGTTAAAACAGATGGACGTAGTCAGTGGTGTCACCTTCAAACTGCTGGTAACCCTGACAGAAAGTGTTATTACTGAAGACCCTGAACTTTATGCCTCCTTACAGACAAATCTACCGAAACTGGCAGAAATCGAAAGGTCGTTCCAGGAAAAAGTAAGAACCTGGGCCGACTTAGTCGAAAGCAAAGACCAACCGGAATTCGCCCAGAAAATGAGGGTACTGAAAGACAAATTTAATAAGGTTAATCCTGATTTTAGTAGCGCTTACGAAGATATGTATAAACTCATAGACACGCTACAGAAGCCACCACCAGAACACTAATCTAGATAGCTTATCCGGGATGGCGGCTTTTTCTTTATGTCAACCTCTATGCCGGCTTCCTTAAATAGGCTGATAAACCCTTTATCGTTATACCGACCAAAACTAACATACCGTTTTATCCTGGCATTTACCAGCATCTTGGCACACAGCACGCACGGCGTATGGGTGCAGTAAATAGTGCTCCCCTCAAGGCTGACACCATGCAGACCAGCCTGTATGATTACATTCTGCTCGGCATGAATACCCCGACATATTTCGTGCCGTGTCCCCGACGGTATATTCATCTCGTCCCTGAGGCAGCCAAGCTCAAGGCAGTCCTTAAGACCAGAAGCAGCCCCATTATAGCCTGTGGCCAGTATGTGTTTATCCCTCACCGCCACAGCACCAACATGATGCCGGCGACAGGTTGAGCGTTCGGCAACTACCGAGGCTATCTTCAAAAAATACTCTTCTATACCCGGCCTAGCTGACATTTTCATCTTATTAATTACAGAACAACTCCCCTTATTCTTAGCCCCCAGTTAGTTCCAAGACAATCTTCTTTGTCTCCGTCACCAGGTTTTCTAGGGAAGACTCGTTTATAATGGTGAAGTCAGCCATAGCGATGGGCCCACCCTTATTGATATCCTCTATCTCTTCCCTGTCCCGGCTGACAGCCTCTTCTGGTGTCAGGCGCCGGTTTACCCGATAGCTCAGCCGGGCATGCCTAGTTCCAGGTGAGGCCCAAACAGCAACCATGTAAAAGCACTCTCCATAGTAATCCTTAAGCAGGGTATACTCCTCCCATGAGTAAAGCCCATCAACTACCACAGGGGAGTGCCCTAAGGATGAATCAATTCTGGGCAGGTTCAGCCTAGCGTATACATCCATACCATGTTCTTGTCTCAAGAGCTCCCTTATATGGCACTCATTCTTCTCATTTAGCTCTAAGCCCCTCTTCTTTATCTCCTCATCGGTAACATCCCCAAATCGTATCCGGGTAAAGCCATTCTCTTCAAACACCCTGGCTACCTCAGACTTTCCCGCACCCGCCATACCTACTATTGAGACTACTTTTTTCATAATAACTATACGAGCTTCATTATAGGAAAAATAGCCGGTAAATAGCAATGAATACACCGTAAACCTGTGATATAATTCGGGAAATGACAAAGACTACTAATTTAGCCAATAAAGTTGAAAAGCAGCTACCAGCGGAGCTGGTTAACTTTATGTGGGTAGCCGGTAGGGTTGCTGCCAGTCAGGGACAGAGTCTATACCTTGTCGGCGGTGTAGTTCGTGACCTCTTACTGGGGAAACCTAATTTTGACCTTGACCTGGTGGTCGAGGGAAATGCCATTGAGCTAGCCCGCAAGCTAGCCGAGATAAAGCCAGGGGAGATTACTACCCATCCCCTCTTCAATACCGCCAAACTAAAGTGGAATAACTGGAGTGTTGACTTTGCCACTGCCCGCTCCGAAACCTATGCCAAGCCCGGTGCCCTACCCACCGTAACACCCAGCTCTATTAAGGCTGACCTCTTCCGTCGTGATTTCACCATCAATGCTATGGCTATCTATCTCAACCCCCGCCGCTACGGTAAACTCATTGACCTTTATGAGGGACGGAAAGACCTTGAGCAAAAACTCATCCGCATCCTGCACAAAAAAAGCTTTACCGATGATGCTACCCGTATCTGGCGCGGGCTTCGCTACGAGCAACGGCTGGACTTCCAACTGGAAGAGACTACCCTCAAGCTACTTAAACAAGATTTAACAATGCTGGATACTATTAGTGGCGACCGCATACGGTATGAGCTGGAATGTGTATTTCAGGAGCCAGAGCCGGAGAAGGTCTTACACCGTGCCGAGGAACTCGGTGTTCTCTCCAAGCTGCACCCGTCACTCAAGGGTAACAGCTGGCTTGAAGATAAATTTAAGGCCGCCCGGAAGCAGACTTCACCAAACCTGCCCCCCTTCGGGCTCTATATGGCACTGTGGACTTACCACCTGAGTACTGAAGAAAGTGAGCAACTGATTTCATATCTCAGGTTACCAAAGACAGTAGCCCAAGCATTGCGAGATAGTAGTGCCATCAAAGCCAAACTCGAGATACTGACTTACCCTGAGCTCAGCCACAGCAATATCTACCGACTCCTTCACGGTTTTTCACCCTCAGCCATCATAGCCAATTCATTAACCACCACCTCTCCCATAGCCCACCAGCACCTGGAAACCTTTCTTCACGAGTTACATTATGTCAAGCCAGCCCTGAATGGCAATGACCTAATCAGACTGGGTATTGCCCCCGGCCCCCAGATTAAAGAAATCCTAGAACGCCTATACGAAGCCAGGCTGAATGGAAAAGTAACCAGTAAACAGGATGAGGAGGAGCTAGTCAAGGGGTGGGTAGATAATAAAGAATAGCGACTAGATAGCGAGGGCTTACAAGGAGACCGATATGTCAGAAAAGCCAGCTAAAGAGACTAGAGAAATGAAAAATATAGGCCCTGTTGAAGCTTACGATATTCTTATGCAGCGTACTATAGACGAAAACCGCTTACTCACAGAAAGAACCACCATATTCCTAGCAGCCAGTTCAATTTTGTTCTTAGCCTTCGTCATGTTGAATCAGTCTTCGACCACACTATCACTAATATTGGCTAAGCCACTTAGCATTATCCTGTCGTCTTTAGGCATTTTCCTAACTCTTGTTTTCTACTCCCTTGCCCGAGGTTCTATTGAACGCTTAGAGTTCCTTTGGCACTCTCAGGAGAATATGGAAAGGGAAAGCCCAGAGTTTACCTACATGAAAGACAAAAAATTTGCCCCTTACACTGACAGAACTGACTTCCTAGCAAAAGACAGGAAGTGGAAACAAAACGATAAAAATATATGGACATATGAAAGCACGGCCTCAGGCCGTTGGGGAATGCTATCTCGCTCCCTAGCCGAACACGCATCCAAAAAGTGTATCCCAGCCATCTTTGGTACGCTATGGTTAGCCTCGTTGATTATAGCTCTTATTAATCTGTTCAACAGCTAATGTTCAAGTGAGAAAAGATTCCAGCGTTTTAACTGTCTCCCTACTCCACCCGCTTAAACATACTGCGGGGTGCACCGCATACAGGGCATTTCATTCTAGTTTATCCATATCACTACCCGCTAATGTCTCAGTCAGGTAAGACTCAAGCCCCTGCTCTTGGAGATTCCCGTATATCTTCTCCGCCTCAGCCCTGTCTTTTACTAGAGTAAACAGAACCGGCCCCGAGCCAGCCAGATAAACCTCATGGGCGCCAGCCTTCAAGAACTCCTGCCAATATGCCCCAAGCCCTGAAAAAATATCCGGGGCGAGCTTATCAAACACATTAAACAACCTATATGATGCCATTTCCCTATCCCCGGCTAGATGGGTAACAAACCTGTCTGTAATCTGCCCGTCAGTATAGTGCTCAGCCCGGACACCGGCGTAGAGTCGGGCGGTCTTGCCTGGCATCCGGGGCACCGGCGGCAGCATCAAGACAACCCACCGGTGGGGAAACGGCGGTAGCGGGGTTACTATCTCACCCCTGCCCTCAAGCAGAGCCGTACCGCCATAGAGAAAGAAGGCTACATCGGAACCTAACTGGGCGGCTAACCCAAGTAGTTCTTTTTGCGATAAACCCAGTCCCCAAAGCTGGCTAAGCCCCTGTAGGGTAGCCGCCGCATCACTGCTGTCCCCACTCAACCCAGAAATCAAGGGAATACGCTTACTCACCTCTACTACTGCCCCCTTAGAGCATTCTGTGGACTTCTGTAGCAAATCTACGGCTTTAGATACCAGGCTCTCCCCTGAAGTCCAATCAGGGTCAGCACAGCTAAACTCAATATTCTGGCTCGTCTGGAAATGTAGGGTGTCACACAGATTTATGGTCTGGGCAACACTGCGGATTTCATGAAAACCATCCGGGCGTTTCGCCAGAACCTCAAGGGTCAGATTAAGCTTAGCCGGCGCTAGAACTTTAAGCATGCTATCTCCCTTCCTCTAGCTGGGTAAATACCCGCCATAAGTTTGCCCACTCCTCAAGGGTAAGTGTCTCCGCCCGGCGCTTGGGCACTATCCCTGCCTGTTCCAATATTGATAAGACCTCAGCCTTGGGTAGCTTAAGACCCTGACTTAAAGAGTTACAGAGCTGCTTACGGGAGGCGGTAAAACCAGCCCTTACCAGCCTAAAGAAGTCTTCTTCGCTTACATCTACGGCTGGTTTGGAATACACCATCACCCTTAATATAGCCGAGTCAACCTCCGGTGCCGGATAAAAGCACCGCGCCGGCACATAGCTAATTATTTCCGGCTGACCATAAAACTGCACACTAACACTCAGCACACTCATCTGACCGGAACCGGCCACAATAGCCTCAGCGACCTCCTTCTGCACCATTACTACCATAAGCCGGGGCTTGAGTGAGGCTTCTAAAAAATGACGAAGAACGGGAGAGGTAATATAGTAGGGAAGGTTAGCTACTATCTTATAACTAAAGGGGCTACTAACTGGTGTGGGGAATGTCATCTGCTCTTCGTGGAGCACGGCTTCGGGGTCAATCTTAAGAATATCCTCATTAATCACGGTAACATTGCTAAAAGAAGCCAGATTCTTTTTCAAAATGGCGGCTAATTTGCTGTCCAGTTCAACGGCAAAAAGCCTGCCTGCCTGCCTAGCCAGCTCTCTGGTTAATACCCCAAGACCAGAGCCTACTTCTATAACAATGTCGCTGGGAATTAGCTCGGCAGACGAAGCGACCAGCTTAAGCACCTCCTCATCAATGAGGAAGTGCTGCCCCAGTCCTTTTCTCGCCCGGAGGTCAAAACGGCGTAGTAGCCGCTTGGTCTGAGTTAAAAGTGATTCTGCCTTCAGGTAACACCTCCCGCAGGCTGCCTCTCTGTTACCTCAACCCCTCCCAAAGTAGCTAAGTAGATAATAATCATACGGGAGATAGGGCTTTGCTTGGGTCGGTCACACACCATGGCTCAGGCGCGACATCAGGCTCACCGGCAGGTTATGCTTTACCATTTTAAGCTGAGTGGCATTAATATCATAAGGAACCCGATAGAGCCGAACCATCCTGGTCTCACTATCAAAAATAGCATAACTAGCCCTGGGGTCACCGTCCCGTGGCTGCCCGACAGCACCGGGATTAATAATTAGCCGGCTCTTACCCAGGGCAAGCCCAACACTAGCTGAGAACGGGCTAAAGGAACAAGCCCCAGTTTCAGTATATTTGAATATTGAAGGCACATGAGAATGACCTACCAGACAATATGACGACCTAAAGTAGGTAAAGTTTTCCTTAGCCGTGCTGACTGACAGCAGATACTCCCAGACAGGCTCCCTCGGGCTGCCATGCACTAAAGTAAAATCCTCCTTCTCAATAACCAGTGGCAAGTTCTTCAGATACCCCCTGTCCTCCGAGCGTAACTGCTCGGCTGTCCAGCGGCAAGCAGCTGCAGCATCGGGATTAAATTCAGAGAGATTAACCTTGCCTACGGCTGCCCAATCATGATTTCCAGCAATACAGATATGATTACACTGACACAAAAGCTCAATACACTGGTGAGGGTCCGGGCCATAGCCGACAACATCTCCCAGACACCATACCTCCTCCACCCCTCCCCGGTGCTTAATGTCAGTCAGTACGGCTGCAAAAGCAGCTAGATTAGCATGAATATCAGCAATAATAGCGTAACGCATCCTGCTAAACAATATAACAGCTTTTAGCCAATATGGCTAGAGGGCTTTCCAGTCCCTATTTCGTCCTTCTTAAATACCCCTTGATAAATGCCCTTTATTAACAGATTAGGGGGTTGGTTGTGACCCAGCTATAGGCGTGCTATAATTTTAGCCATGAAGGTCTCGGAGCTGGGCGAATTTGGACTGATTGACCTCCTGGCTGAAATGGCTTATCAGGCTCAGGACAAAGAAATCCCTGCCTGGCAACAACTCATAATTGGTATTGGTGATGATGCCGCCGCCTGGCACAGCAAGTCCTTAACTCAACTGGTTACGGTTGACTCCTTCATTCAGGATGTCCACTTTTCTCTGGATATCACCCCCTGGAAGGAGCTGGGCTGGAAAGCACTGGCCATAAATTTAAGTGATATTGCCGCCATGGGCGGCGTGCCCCAATATGCTGTAATATCACTAGCCTTACCCAACGATACTGAAGTTGACAGCGTTACCAGCCTGTACCAGGGGATGATTGAGCTGGCGCAGCAGTTCGGGGTGGCTATAGTCGGCGGCGATACCAGCCGGGCACCACAGGTTGTGATTAACATCACGGTTCTAGGCAGTGCCCGAAGTCAAAGCAGCCCCCGAAGTCAGTATGAAAACATTCTAACTCGCTCCGGAGCCAGAGCCGGCGATAAAATAGCCGTTACCGGTTATTTAGGCGCCGCTAGTGCCGGCTGGGAGATGCTTACACGGAAGCTTCAATTTGATGCCGAAGCTACCGCTCATCTTAAACAGGCTTTTCTGCACCCTTACCCCCGGATAGCTGAAGGGCAGCTATTCTTAGACCACGGGGTCAAGGCAGCGATAGATATTAGTGATGGGCTGGCCTCAGACCTGAAACACATCTGCCAGTCCAGCCAGCTTGGTGCCCGAATAGATGTTGACTGTGTGCCCATCCACCCTGATGTCAGGGCTAACTTCGGAGGTAGGGCGCTGGAGCTGGCACTATCAGGGGGAGAGGACTACGAACTGCTGTTTACTGGAAGCGCCGAGATTATCGACAGGATAAAAATGATAGCCCCGTGCCCGATAACAGTAATCGGTGAGATAGTAGGCAAAGAAAGCAAGATAACCCTGGTCGACCATCAGGGAAATCCTTTTAAGCTCCCCAGGCAAGGCTGGGAACATTTTACTAAAGGGCAAACCTCTTGAAAGAGACCGGAAGCATTTCATTAAAACTCAGGTTTCCAAAAGGCTGAAAGTAATGTACGAAAAAAACCACCTTGATTTAATAAGCCCTAGCCCACAAGAGACTCAAAAAATTGGCGTCCGTATTGGCGAGCTAGCTCAGGCCGGCGATGTTTTTCTCTTAGTCGGCAACCTGGGAACGGGGAAGACCTGCCTCACCCAGGGTATTGCCTGGGGGCTAAATATCAAAGATTATGCGCTAAGTCCCTCCTTTGTTATAATGAGAGAGCTTTATGGCAGATTACCCCTCTATCATATAGACCTCTTTCGGCTTGAGCGTGTAGAGGAGATTGAGGACCTGGGTTTGGATGACTATCTGTACGGTAACGGTGTTTGTGTCGTAGAATGGGCAGAGAAGGGTCTACAGCTACTACCACCAGAGCACCTGCTGATTGAAATAGGCTATCTGGATGACACCAAACGTGGTTTCCACTTCAAACCCAGTGGCAGGCGCTACCAAGAATTACTAATGCAACTGAAACAACTACCACTAAACTCATAGAAAGAGCAGCTGATGCAACTGGCAATAGACACTTCAACCAATACGGCTAGCCTGGCTCTTGTCCAAGAGAGCGAAGTAATAGCCGAACTAACCTGGAGCTGTGGACAAAACCACTCTACCGAGCTACTACCTCACCTGACTAGCCTCCTGGGGCAAAGTAGGTTAAGTCTTCAGTCCTTAAACGGCATTATCGTAGCCAAGGGACCAGGAAGCTTCAACGGCTTACGAGTTGGCATCAGCACGGCTAAAGGACTGGCTTTTAGCCTGGGTATCCCTGTAGTGGGTATCAGCACCCTGGAAGCAGAAGCCTACCAGCATGCGGAAACTAATTTACCTGTCTGCCCGATATTTAATGCCGGTAGAGGCGAGATTGCCACGGCTACATATCAGATGAAGCAAAATAAGTGGCAGCAGATTACCGGCGAACATATAACTACTGTTGACGCTCTATGCTTGCAGATAACCACCAAGACTATATTTTGCGGCGAACTCACCACCTCAACCTCTGCCCAACTAAGAGATAAGCTTAAGAGAAAAGCAGTAGTATTATCACCAGCAGCCCGATTGCGGCGGGCTGGCTTCCTGGCTGAGCTGGGGCAAAAGCAACTGGAAGCCGGTAACTATGATAATCCGGCTACCCTGCATCCGATATACCTCAGACGACCAAACATTACCCAACCGAAGCACCGATAACGATAGAATGGAAGTTCAAAATGGAAACTGGGAAAGAAATATCAGTTGCCGCCAGCGACCTCTGTTTTGGCTGCGGGCAGAATAACCCTTGCGGTCTGAAATTAAAATTTGATTGGGATGGCAAGGTAGTCAAATCTGAATTTACGCCGACTGAGCTACACCAGGGATGGAAAGGAATTATCCATGGCGGCATTCTAACCACCCTCCTTGATGAGGCTATGGCTTACGCCGCCTACTACGAGGAGGTAGCCGGTGTCACCGCCACTATGGAAATCAAGCTCAAGCGGCCAGCCTTAATAGGCCAACCACTTATTATCACCGCCTGGGTGACCAGAAAGGAGCGAAGATTTGCCGAGACTGAAGCCAGGCTAACCTTTAGGGACGGCACCGTAATAACTGAGGCTAAAGCAACACAATACATCAGTTCAAAAACGATAATTTTTAGTAGCGAAGGAGGTAAGCCCAATAGTAATACCCAATAAGGCGGTAATCTGGGATATGGACGGGGTAATCGCTGACACCGCTCCTTATCACTTCAAAGCCTGGCAAGGGGTCTTTCGTAAACAGGGTATAGACTTTACCGAGGCTGACTTCAGGCGCAATTTTGGCCAGAGGAATGACACTATAATCAGAAAGACACTGGGAAAAGACACTTCGCCTGCTGAAATAGAAGCCATTGCCACTGAGAAAGAGGAGAACTTCCGCCAGAGCGTTAAAAATAGCGTAAAGCCACTACCGGGGGCAGTAAAACTGCTAAAATCACTTAAAGAGTATGGCTTTTCTGTGGCACTGACTTCATCAGCCCCCATAGCAAATATCCAATTGGTCACCAGGGAACTAGATATAGAAAACTGCTTCCAGGTTGTCATCTCTGGTAGAGAGGTCACAGAGGGTAAACCAAGTCCCCAAGGCTTTCTGCTGGCGGCAGAGAAACTGGGGATTAAGCCCCAAAACTGCGTCGTCATTGAGGATGCTATTGCCGGCGTTAGAGCTGCCAAGAGGGCTGGCATGCACTGCCTAGCCGTTACCAATACTAACCCTGAGATAAGCCTGGCTGAGGCTAACCTGGTGGTTGATACCCTGGAGAGGGTAACAGCAGCTGATTTAGAGGGTCTGGTCAACCTTTCATAGATAGTAAGTATAATTAAAGGAGCTAAATAGATAAAATGCAAAGGTCTCTAGTACTTATCAAGCCCGATGCTTTAGAGAGAGGTCTGGCGGGCGCTATCATCAGCCGATTGGAGAAAACAGGACTCAAGTTGGTAGCAGCAAAGATGCTCCACCTGGATAAAACCTTAGCCCAACGCCACTACGCTGTCCACAAAGATAAACCCTTCTTTGAAAGTTTAGTAGGTTACATCACCTCGGCACCGATAATCGCCCTGGTCTTTGAGGGTGATAAGGCAGTGGAGTTAATTAGAAAAACAATGGGACCGACCGACCCGTCTAAAGCGGAAGCCGGAACCATCAGGGGTGACTTTGGCCTAGATATCGAACACAACAGTGTTCACGGCTCTGATTCGACAGAAACGGCCACCGAGGAAATTAGACTCTTCTTTAACGAAGCTGAAATTTTCGCTTAAAACCCATATAGATTAGCACCGGGTTACTGGATTCTGACTACTAGGGCAGCCTCATTCCATAGCCTGTCTAAGTGGTATCGTTCCCGCTCGGGGGGGGTAAAGATGTGCACGATAACATCGTTAAAATCAATAAGCAGCCATCCTGAGTCTACGGTACCTTCACAGTGGTGAGGTAAAACGCCTTCCTTCTTTAATGCCCGGCTAACTTCATCACGAATAGCCTCAATCTGCTGGCGGCTGTCACCACTGCACATTACAAAGTAATCGGTAAAGCTGCACACCTGCCGAGTATCCAGCAACACAATATCGGTAGCCTTTTTATTACTAGCAGCCTCTATTACCCGACGCGCTACTTCTATCGCTTCCAGAAGTTACCCTCCAAAGACCATGCCGGCCAGCCACAAGATAATCTATCAATAAAAAACACTCAGACTAGGGCTGGAGGGGAGTATACTCTATTTAGTCATGCTATGCCCAACTTAAGCGTCAGCACCGCGATCACCAGAAATGTAACCACAAAGACGATGGTAAGTCGAAACAATATCTGCTCCACACCTCGCCTAGTCCGATAGACGCTACTCTGCTGACCAAAGATACCCCCCAGTCCACCACCTCTAACCTGAAATAAAATAATCAGTATCAAGGCTATAGATAATATAATCTGGGCTATATTAAGATTGGTTTGCATCTATTCTTCCTCAAGCTTTCGCTTTAATAATTCGTTTACTACCTGCGGATTGGCACGCCCCTGGGTTGCCTTCATTACCTGTCCGAGGAGAAACTTAAGAGACTGTGCTTTGCCTGCCTTATAATCAGCCACGGCCTGAGCATTAGAGCCTATCACTTCAATGACTGTTTTTGCAAGCTCATGACTATCACTTATCTGGTTAAGCCCCTGCCGGGTAACAATATCAGCAGCATCTTTCCCAGTATTAAACATCTCCTCAAGCACAGATTTAGCCGTGGCAGTATTAATACTACTGTGAGAGCATGATATTAGTTCACAAAGCTGCTCAGGACTAACTCTTCCTCTGAACTCACCTATATTGCTACCCGTAGCGTTTATTATACGGCTAACCTCACCCAGAAGCCAATTACTCACCTCCTTAGTCCCCTTAGCCGACAGCAGCTTCTGATGCTCTTCAGCCTTCAAACAGTCTTCAAAATAGTCAGCCATTTCCCGGGAGCTGGTAAGCAGGCTGGCATCATAGTCCGGGAGGCCATATTCAGCTATGAATCGTTGGCGCCTAGCATCGGGTAACTCGGGAAGCCTTGACCTTATTGCCTCCACCCGCTCATGGCTTAGAATTAGTGGGGGCAGGTCTGGCTCAGGGAAGTAGCGGTAATCGTGGGCATACTCTTTGCTTCGCATAGAAACCGTCTTCCCCCCTTCCTCTACCCACCCCCTGGTCTCCTGAACAAGTTTTTTGCCCTCGCTAGCTGCCTTTCTCTGTCGCCTGGCTTCATACTCCAAGGCACAGTAGACCGCCCTGAAGCTGTTCATATTCTTGACCTCGACCTTAGCTAGAGGCTCTGTGCTACCCTCAGGACGAATACTGATATTGGCATCACACCGAAAGCTCCCCTCTTCCATATTCCCCGTAGATACACCCAGATATTGAAGTATGCTACGTAGCTTTATCAGGTATTGCCTGGCTTCTTCAGAGGAACTCAGGTCCGGCTCACCCACAACCTCCATTAGCGGCACCCCAGAACGATTGACATCCACCAGACTATAGGGTTTCCCATCCGGAGAGACACGATGTACCAGCTTGGCAACATCTTCTTCTAGGTGAACACGAGTTATGCCTGCCCTCTTCTTGTTACCACTAACCTCAATAATTAACCAACCCCTTTGCCCCAGGGGGGCATCATACTGCGAAATCTGGTAGCCTTTCATCAAATCAGGATAGGGATAGTTCTTACGGTCAAACTTAGTGTAACCAGGGATAGTGCAGTTTAGTGCCAGGGCAGTCATTACTGTATAGTCCACCGCCTGCTGATTGATGACAGGCAGGACGCCAGGCATCCCCAGGCACACCGGACAGACACAGGTATTAGGTGGAGTATCAGCATAATCAGCATTGCAGCGACAGAACATCTTGCTCTTAGTAAGTAGCTGGGCATGCACCTCTAGTCCGATAATAGTCTCAAAGTTCATAGTCTTTCGTAAGCTAGCACCCTGTTAGAGAATTAGAGAATAGGTAAGTATCTTTTTAGTTCATATTCCGTTACCTGACTACGGTACTGCTCCCACTCAATCTTCTTATTTCTGATAAAGCTATCAAAGACATGGTCGCCAAGGACTTTTCTTACCAGCTCACTTTTTTCGGTTACACTTATCGCGTCAGACAGGTTCATGGGCAAAGTACCTATTCCCCTTTGCTCCTTCTCCTCACTGCTCATCTCAAAAACATTTTCCTCAACAGGGTCAGCCAGTTCATACTTCTGCTCAATGCCCTCCAGACCAGCGGCTAGCATTACACTGAAAGCCAGGTAAGGATTGCAGGCCGGGTCAGGAACCCTAAATTCAACCCTGGTCGCCTTTTCCCTCCCTAATTGATACTCAGGAACCCTAATCATATCTGACCGGTTTCTTCTTGCCCAGGAGATATATACCGGCGCCTCATAGCCGGGAACCAACCGCTTATAGGAATTGAGCCACTGGCTAACCACCGAGGTAATCTCAGGAGCATGCTTCAATAGACCAGCAGTGTAGTGTCTAGCTACTTTTGATAGATAGTATGGGTCATTCTTATCAAAAAAGGCATTCCTGTTACCTTGAAACAATGACTGGTGCACATGCATACCACTACCGTTGACACCGAAGATAGGCTTAGGCATAAAAGTTGCGTAGACACCGTGTCTCTGAGCCACCTCTTTAATAACCAATCGGCAGGTCATGACGCTCTCAGCCATGGTCAGGGCATCGGTATAAAGCGGGTCTATCTCATGCTGGCTCGTAGCCACCTCATGATGACTGGTCTCAATGCCAATACCCATCTGCTCCAGGATAAGTACCGTCTCCAGTCTTAAACCACTGGCTATATCAGGAGGCGTCAAATCAAAATAACCACCTTCATCCAGAATGTGGGTCCCCTCTGGGTTCTGAAAATAGAAGTACTCCAGTTCCGGGCCTACATTGAAGGTATAACCCAGGTCAGATGCTCTCCCGAGGTTTCTCTTTAATACATAGCGGGGGTCACCCTCAAAGGGCTTTCCGCCGGGTCTTACAATATCACAGAACATTCTAGCTACCGGATATTCCGTTTGGCTCCAGGGCAGGACCTGAAAAGTAGCCGGGTCGGGCAGGGCTATCATATCGCTCTCATCAACCCTGGCAAACCCCTCAACAGAGGAGCCGTCAAATCCTATCCCGTCAGCCAAAGCCCCTTCCAACCCGCGGGGGGCAATGTCAAAACTCTTAAGAAAGCCTAGAATATCTGTGAACCAGAGACTTACTAACTTGACATCCCTATCCTTGACTGTTTTGAGGACATACTCTTTTGCTTTTTCCTTTTCGCTCATTCTATCACCCCCTGGTGGCTCTTTAACCCCAGCCAATAATATAACCTGTTAAATATTACCCCACTTCGGTCATCTCTGTCTAGTTCACAAAGACGACTGCCCTAGAAGCAGGTATTAAGTTAGGCATTAAGTAAAGTATTCAAGAGTGCTGCTGGCCTGCCCCCCGAAAATAGGCCCACATTGAATGCGAGACTCCTGTAAAATAACTACAGGAGGGTAATCGTGAAAACAAGCAGATATGGTGGGATGACTCTCCCTGAGCTTAAACACTTGAAGGTATTGGAGGAAGAAAACGCCAGGCTGAAGCGGATAATAGCTCAGCAAGCTCTGGATAACGAGCTGCTTAAGGAAATCAACACAAAAAATGGTAAGCCCTCTTGCCCGAAGGTCAGCGTTAAAGCATTTGACCACACTTGCCCTACCAGCCTCGCTTGATAAAGCATAATACATTAGTACTAATACTATATATATCCCATAAGAGAAAAGGCAAGTTCAATTACCTTGCCTTTACTTAACATTATAGCGGAGTGTTGGATAGCTTCTGTTAGAAGGGTATTGACAAGCACCAATAGTATCTAAATTTATCCAATGGTAACTTAAAATGAGGTTAATATATGTTGACATTTAGTAATTTAGGTGTATACTCACCCATATGAGGGATTTCTCCCCCAATCAGCGACTAACTAAATAGAGGCATAGATACAGGAAGCTGCTGGTTTATCTCGAGGTGATTTAGATAGTGAAGAAGGTTCTTGGCTGGGTAGTTTTCACAGTACTGGCTGTTGTTATCGGCGGGTTTGTTTTTGTGCATTTCTCACCTGACTACAACATGTACCTGGTGAGGAGTGAGAGCATGAAGCCAGCTATCAATATGGGGGATATGGTAGTCATTGGTCCCTTAGATGGCCCAATACGCGGTGAGGCAAAACCGGGGAGCATCGTAACCTACCTCCATGGGGCGGAGCTAGTCACGCACAGGGTGCTCTCGGTTGATGGTAGCACCCTGCTCACCAAGGGTGACGCCGTGGAAGACACTGACCCGTGGGCAGTCAGCCTGTCCGATGTCAGAGGTGTTTACTTATTCAAAATTCCCGGCATGGGTTATGTGTCCAATTTCATCCGGACCAAGCCCGGCTGGTTGTTGGTAGTTGTTATTCCGGCTGCCGTCCTGGTTGCCTTCCTTATCCGGGACATACGCAAAAAACTGAGGGAATCTGAGAAGGTAGCCTAATAAAAGGGGTGATGCCTTGGGAACAGCATAACTAGATAGAGACACAAAAAGCGCATTAAATAAAGATATGAAAGGAGGTGCATTAAAAGAGAACAGGATTTTTTTAACCCTTCGAGTTCGCCAATTGGCGAATAATATCGGTATTAATTAAAGGAGATAATAGAAATGAAAAAGAGAATACTTGGCTTAGCGATTGCGGTAGCGGTGGTAATCAGCCTGGTGGCTAGTGGAACCTGGGCTTTGTTCACCGATACTGAGACCAGCACGGATAACACCTTCTCGGCGGGAACCATTGACATCGCCATTGATGGCGATAACCCGTGGTCAGCGCCGTTCACCATTGAAGATGCCAAGCCGTGTGAGACGTGGTATGTAGAGTATGACATCACCAACGTGGGCACTAACCCCTGCGTCGTCTGGAAGCACCTCACGGATTTCGTCACCGGCGGTGGTACTCCAGCGTATCCTGTAGGGAGTGCCACATGTTCTTCTGAGCCTGAGTGGCAGGTAGACCCCAACGACAGCATTAACGACATCGATGCCTGGATTTTGTATGACCTGTCCTCGGAGATTATCGACCCTACAACTGGGGGAACGACGGACCAATGGCACCAGACCCTGTTTAACGAGAATGTGCTCATTAGCGACCTCGCCAGCGTGTCTGTACCATTGGGCTCAATTCCGCCGGGTGGAAAGATGCATGTCATCCAGAGCTATCACCTGGATGCTGCTACCGGCAATGAGTATCAGGGCGATACCCTGACCTTCACCGTTGAGTTCCTTGCCCAGCAGATGCCAGGCACCCAGCTAGTATTGGAGAACAAGGATGAAAGCCAGAACTGGTTGGTGCTGTTCGGTGATGGCACGGCAGGATACCTGGATTACAACACGGTGGGCTCAACCTTTGACTACACCTTCAGTGCCATTGGACTTCAGAACACTACCGATTACAGCCTCATCTACTACGCCGACCCATGGGCGGGCAACAATCCTGGTGCTCTGATTGCCACCTTTACCACCGATGGCTCGGGCGCTATCGTATCTACGTCGGGTTCACAAGACCTTGCTATAGACCTGCCAACTTCGCCCGATGACAACTTGGCACTCGGCGCCAAGATATGGCTCGTCCCATCCAGCGACTATAGCACCACTACCCCTGGTGCTAGTGGTCAGATGACAGCCTGGAACTCCGGCGATTACCTGTTTGAGACCTATCTCATCTGGCACAACGACCTTGACACACCTTAATGCCCGTGGCTAGTTGGTTAGATGGAGGTGGCAGTAAAGTGGTGGTGGGGCGGGAGTCCCGCTCCACCACCAACCCAGTGTCATGGTTGGCGGTGGGGTCGGCTTCACCTTTACTTCGGAGCCGGCATATGGTTGAATTTGTGCAATGGCGGGCGGAAGCCCGCTAGGAATAGAGAGACTACTGAAAGAAAGGAGGTGCCATAGGTGAAGAAGGTCTTAATTCTGTCATTAGCTCTTATCCTTCTTCTGGGGATAACGAGCCGTGGCACCTCCGCTTTTTTTAGTGATACCGAGACCTCAACGGGTAATCAGTTTACGGCATGGGTAGAGGAGGTTGTATGTACCTGCGAGAAGTTTAATGTCTCCGACAAGCCTGATGCTAAAATCTACAAGTACAATGCTTCCGGTACTCCGGTAGATAGCTTTGGCCTTTCGGGCGACAACGGGTTCCCCACTGGCGTGGCTGCGGTGGGAACGAATGTTTATGTCATCGACCATGCTCGGAAGCAGGTCTATAAATACGACTGTTGTGGGACTCTTGAAGATGTCTCCAAGAAGCTCTTGAAGGCTGTTGGGCCGAGTAGTGTTGGGAACATAGATGGTTTAGCTATTTATGGTACTGAAATGTGGGTGCTTTCGGGTAACGATAAGAATATATACCGATATCCACTGGGTACAGCATTTTCTGGACCTGGTGACATAAACGCTGCTCAGAAGATTACTCTTGATACTGATAACAAAGGAGCCGCGGGATTAGCTATCGACAGTAACTACCTCTATGTAGTGGATTACAGCACGAGCACGCCGAAAGAAACAAGGTTCTATCAGTACCCACACCCTGGAGGCACACCAGTAACCGTCTCAAAGGTACTATTAGAGTACACAACTAACAATAAGCTCCAGAGTCCAGCCGGGGCTATGCTTGATGGTACATCGCTGTGGGTGGTGGATGATGGTACAGATAAGATGTATGAGTATGACATAACCAACCTATTTGATGGAGTCGGCATTGAAGAAAATGCCACATCTGAGTTCGCACTTGACGGTAATAACGCTGATGCAACGGGTGTATAACTATAAATGATGAGCGGGCAATGAACAGGTTAAAAGAAGCTATTATGAATGGCAGAACTACGAGATACGCCACCAGATTGTTTCTAGCGGCGGTAATAGGGCTGGCTCTGCTTGGCTCTTTACCAACCCCAGTTCAGGCTGCTGACCCGGTAGACCTGGTGCTGGGGGGTGGAGGAGCTACTAGCTGGAATATAGAGAATATTATGCCCTGCGATAGCGGCGTTGAGACGGTCACCCTGCACAATGCTGGTGACGAAGATGGTTTTGTTACCATCTGGATAAGCGATATTGAGAGCACTGAAGGCTTAAACCCGGAACCTGAGACGGGCGATACCTCAGAGCCCGGTGAGCTTATTGACCACTTACTGTTTGACCTCTCTTCTATTCCTCCTGGCCGATTAAGCACCAATATAAGCCTTCCAACGACGCTCCTTAACCTTCCGCAGAGTTTTTTGGATCCAAATTATGTCAAGATAATTCCACTCAATTCTGGTGATACCGTTACCCTGGATTGGGACTGGGAACTGCCCTGCCCGACAGGTAATGATGTTCAAGGAGATTGCCTATCTTTTGACATAAATTATGCACTCGAGGAGTATCCTCCTCCTCCCACTACCACTGGTAGCCGTGGCCCCACTGGCGGTGGTGGAGGGGCGTGTTATTTCCTGATAGACATGCTGGGTGAAATAACCAAGATAAAGGTCGGATGCTGTGGCAACAAGGTTCTCAAAGACTACGAGCCCTCTGACCCCGAAGATATACACTTCTTAGTAATTGACGATGGCACGCCGGTAATTTGTGGTGAGCATCCAGGATGTGGGAACTACCCAGAAATAGTGGTAATGAGGCCGTCTGAGGACCCGCCACCAATACCGGATGATATGGCAGCAGTTGGTCAAGTTTATGACTTTATCGGATATAAGGAAGTGTATTGGGAAGACCCAGATTGTCCAAAATGTCCTATGGTTACCTTCGGCTCACCAATTACAGTGTTATTAAGTTATCCCACCGAGGAACTGCCTGAGGATGCTACCTCGTTGTTTATCGCCTATTACGATACTGAACTCGGCAAATGGGTTAAATCACAAGGTGTCCCAGGTAGAGTGGCTGAGGTCGGTACGGCAGCTGGACTGGTAAACCACTTTTCTTCACTCGCCGTAATGGCGACGTTACCCCCATCACCATCCCCACCTTCTTCACCAGAACCTTCGCCTCCACCTCCCCCACCGCCGCCACCTCCACCTGCCCACTTTGTGGCCGGTGGCTTGACCATCACGCCCAGCCAGGAAAAGATAGGGATATGGGAACCCTTTACCCTTATGGTAAGAACAGCAAAAAGTGTTACCATCAGCACCGAGATAGGTAACGATGGTGGGCAGGAAGGCAGCTATGTCGCCGACCTCAAGATAAATGGGCAAACACAAGACACCAAGAATATCACCCTTCGTCCCGGACAAAGTCGGGAGGTAATCTTCACTGTTACTGAAAATAAGCCAGGCCACTATGTAGTACAGATAGGTGACCTGAGTGGAGAATTCCAGACTTTGGTATGGACCAACTGGTGGCTTATTGGAGGGCTCATTGCTGCTCTCACATTGTTAGCTTGGCTAACCTGGTACTATGGGTACTATCGGCAAAAGCATCCAAGATAATTTTGCCCTTAATAACGAATACTGAGGAGCTATTAATCGGCGTGACTGCAACGCTTGAATCTATTGAATTGTCCAAAGAGGGCACCAAGTTCAGTGAAGTATGTTATAATTTTTACTGACATGGGGATATAGCTCAGTAGGGAGAGCGCTGCGTTCGCATCGCAGAGGTTGGGGGTTCGAATCCCCCTATCTCCACCAAGGGTGACAATAGGCAGAACTTCTGATGTTACTCTTTGCTTCTCAATCTTATCCTGCCGGCCAGTTTACTAAATGGGTTCACTATTTGACTTATCCCGGCTATATTGCCTTTCCCAATGGGAAAGTGTATAACAACGCCTAAAATTCTAGAAGGCCCTTCTTGTAGGCTCGTAAGTAATTCACGCAATAATTATCCTTACCCAAAACCATTTCTCCAGCTTTTACTACGGACATAAGTTTCCTATCCAGAGGGTCAATAACTGCAGAATCAAGACCGGCATAAATTGCCATAAGCAGGAAGCTCCTGTTTACCAGCGACCTTCCCGGAAGGCCAAAAGATATATTGCTCAAACCAAGCGTTGTCTTCGCTTCGGGTAACTGAGATTTTATCCCCCTTAAAGCCTCAAGGGTAATAATTCCTTGGGAGGTATCTGCTGACACAGTGAGCACCAGAGGGTCAAAATACAATTTCTCCAAAGCTATTCCCTGCTTCTGGGCACTCTCTGCTATCTTCTGGCAAGCCCTAAGCCTTCCCTCTACCTCAGGTGGAATCCCTTCATCTCCTAATGCTAAGGCTATGATTTCAGAATCAAATTCCTTGGCTAAGGGAAGAATGTTCTCTAGTTTCCCTGGCTCAGCAGTTATTGAGTTTATCATGGCCTTTTGCTGACATCTTCGTAGCCCAGCCTCAAGGGTTTTGGCATCTGGGGAATCAATTGTCAAAGGTTTATCCACTACTTCCTGAATCTTTTCCACCGCCCATTCCATACTCTCTATGTCAAAATCCCTTCCCTTCTCAGTAGAAACGTTGACGTCTATATAATCGGCGCCGCTCTCCGCCTGAGATTTAGCCAGGTTTTGCAAAAGGTTGACATCCCTTTCCATTATTGCCGTTCTCACCGACTTTATAGATGCATTTATCTTCTCTCCAATTATCAGCATGTTTTCATCCCCTTAACTTCAGAATTTTTCTTTGCCTGAAAGAGCTCGCTCAGGTGAGGAAACTCATCCTTCTTGTGGGGAAAGTACATAGCCTGGCTAAACTGGGTAGCAAAGTCTGGTTCCACAGCTAATTCTATATACTCCACTTCCCGGGCAATCTCATCAGCTTCACTTCTTTTATCCATATTAAGTAAGGCAAGGCGAGCTCCATCACCAGCGGCATTACCCACAGAATAGATATCCTCCAAAGGACAGTCGGGAAAAAGCCCCAGTGTTAGGGCTGATTCCTTATCAATGTAGCTACCAAATGCCCCCGCCAGGACAACTTTATCCAATCTAGCCACCCCTAAACGGCACATCATCAGCTTGGCCCCAGCATACATAGCGCCCTTGGCTAACTGCACCGCCCTGATATCACCCTGACACAGGGTAATATCCTGGCCGATGGCTGTTTCATTTGCCCAGGCAATAACAAACTCCGGTCCTTTCTCAGTGCGGCGCAGGCGAGGCGTCCCTAAATCTATGTTAAAGCGACCACTTCGCTGTAAAATACCTGCTTTCAACATCTCAGCTACAGCGTCAACTATCCCCGAGCCACAGATACCTTTTGCCTTCACAGCACCTGAATCCACATCCCAGTCCGCCCCGCCGATAACCTTGAAGTGCACTTCTTTAGTGACCGGGTCTATCTTTACTTTCTCAATAGCTTCCGGAGCAGCACACATGCCGTATTTAATCTGGGCTCCCTCAAAGGCCGGGCCAGTAGCACAGGAACTGGAAATGAGCCTCTTACGGTTGCCCAAGACAAGTTCGCCATTAGTGCCGATGTCAATGATGAGCATAATATCATTCTGTTTGTGGGGCTCTTCGGCAATGAGCACCCCTACATTATCGGCGCCTACGAAACCAGCCTCAATGGGGAGAACATGAACATAAGCCCCAGGTGATATTTTGAGTCCTAAATCACGAGCCTTAATATCCAGGGAATGATGTATCGCCGGCGTAAAGGGAGACTGACCCAAACCAGATGGGTCAATGGAGAGGAAGATATGATGCATGCAGGTATTGCCGACAACACTCACATCAACTATGTCCTCTCGCTTAACGCCGGCCTGAAGAGCAGCCCGCCGTGCTATCTGATTAATGGCCTTAATAACCGCCCGGTGGGCACGTTCCAATCCACTGTCATTAGCCATAATATAGGTGATGCGAGACATGACATCGGCACCATAAATCACCTGCGGATTTATCATAGAATCGCTAGCCGCCACTTCACCACCAGATAGGTCACAGAGGTAACCAACCATGGTAGTGGTGCCTATATCCACAGCCAGACCGTATCCTTTATCCACAAATCCAGGCTCTATCTTAATAACCTCCCTATTCATCCAGAGTGTTACGGTTACTTTCCAATCGTTTAAGCGCATCGCCTTCCGTAAATTGAGAAGCACCGTATAGTCAATAATCAAGTTATCCAAGCCAAACCTTTTCTTAAGCTCAGCTTGCAGGCGCTCCCAGTCTGCCTGTGGCTCCTCTAGGCTAGCCGGTTTCATCTCTACATAGTATTTTTTGACCGCTGGTTCTAAGTTAACCGCCCTCTCTGTAGCCGCTTTGCGTACAATCTGCTTCCCTACCCGACTCTCCTCGGGAACAAAGACGGTGATGTTATCATAAATACGAGCTTGACAGGCTAACCGATAACCGTCTGATTTCTCCTGTCTGGTGAGGCGCTTTCGCTCAGAATCCGTCAAAGGGGAAAGACCTTTAACCCCTGTTTTGATGTCATGTCTACCCAGTAAGCCTTCTTTAATCCTAACCCGGCACTTGCCGCAGACACCTCTGCCTCCACAGATGTTCTCCAGGTCCACACCCAGCTCCAGAGCAGCCTCCCCAACACTCCTCCCCGCTTCGATATAGCCTCTCTTGCCCGATGGCCGAAAGGTGACTAAATATTTATCCTTCTTGTCTTCTATCATCTTGGTCTTCCCTTAAAACATTCATCTCACAAGCCTACCCAGTCAAGCCAGATTTTCTCTAGCGTTTTGGGTTCTCTAACCACACTTAAGATAACTTATCATCTGCTCCCTGGTCAAATCTTCAATAACCACTTCTTTTAGAGACTTCCCCTCCCTAAGGAAGTCTCGCTGACAGATTACCCGCGGTTGCAAGCCACACTGCTTATTGTTACAATTACCCTAAATAAGGGCTGGGTAGCTCTTCGCTGGTGATGCGTGGTGGCGGAGGGCTTTTATTTAGGTGAGATGGATAAATGCTAGCTAAGTATAATCCGCAGGAAATAGAAAAGAAGTGGCAGCGGCGGTGGGCTGAGGATAGGCTGTATGAGGTAACTGAGGACGATACCCGGCCCAAGTTATATGCCCTGACCATGTTCGCTTATACATCGGGAGACCTCCATATTGGGCACTGGTATGCCCTGGCTCCATCTGATGTCCACGCCCGGTTTAAGCGGATGCAGGGCTATAATGTGCTCCACCCGATGGGCTTTGATGCCTTCGGGCTACCGGCCGAGAATGCGGCGATTAAGCGGGGTATTCACCCCTTTACCTGGACAATGCAAAACATAGACAATATGCGTCGTCAACTCCGTAGTATGGGCACTATCTATGACTGGAGCCGTGAGGTAGTTACCTGCCTGCCGGAGTATTATAAGTGGACACAGTGGTTCTTTTTGAAACTCTATGAGGCAGGTCTGGCTTATCGGGCTAAGGCTCCGGTTAACTGGTGCCCTCGCTGTCAGACGGTGCTGGCTAACGAACAGGTGGTGGGTGGAGGGGTCTGTGAACGCTGTGGGACAGCAGTTATCCGGCGAGACCTGGCACAGTGGTTCTTCCGTATCACCAAATATGCTGATGAGCTTATGCAGCATGATGGCATTGACTGGCCGGAGCGGATAAAAATAATGCAGCGGAACTGGGTAGGTAAGAGCGTCGGCGCTGAGATTTCCTTTGCCCTTGACTGCCCGGGGATAGATGAGAAGGAGATTCGGGTATTCACTACCCGCCCGGATACTGCCTTCGGGGTTACCTTTATGGTTCTAGCCCCCGAGCACCCCCTGGTGGCTAAACTGACATCACCAGAGAAAAAGGCTGAGGTTGAGGCGTATATTACCCGGTCACGCCGCCAGAGTGAAATAGAGCGGCTGTCTACTGAGAAGGAAAAGGACGGGGTGTTTATCGGGGCTTATGTGGTAAATCGGCTCACCGGTGACAAGGTGCCAGTGTGGATTGCCGACTATGTACTTATGAGCTATGGCACCGGGGCAGTAATGGCGGTGCCGGCTCACGACGAACGTGACTATGCTTTCGCCAAAAAGTATAACCTGCCCATCAAGCTGGTCATAGCCCCGCCGGGGTGGCAGGGTGGGAAGCTAGCAGAAGCCTATACTGAACCGGGCACGATGGTGAACTCAGGGCAGTTTGATGGACTGCCCAGCCAACAAGGCATAGAGGCAATTTGTGATTTCCTGGAGGGCAAGGGCTGGGGAAAGCGGGCTATAACCTATCGGCTTCGCGATTGGCTCATCTCCCGCCAACGCTACTGGGGGGCACCAATACCCATGATTTACTGCGAGAAGTGTGGCATTGTCCCGGTTCCTGAGGAGGACCTGCCTGTATTACTACCGGAAAATGCTGATTTCAAGCCTACTGGCGAATCTCCCTTAAAGTACTGTGAGGAGTTTGTCAACACTACCTGCCCCAGGTGCTCAGCTCCAGCCAAGCGGGAGACGGACACTATGGATACATTTATGTGCTCCTCGTGGTATTTCCTGCGCTATGCCAGTCCCCATTGTGATACGGCTCCTTTTGATGCTGAGAAGGTCAAGTACTGGCTACCGGTAGACCTGTATACCGGTGGTGCTGAGCATGCGGTTATGCACCTGTTCTATGCCCGCTTCTTTATCAAGGCGCTGCGGGACATGGGCCTGGTTAGTTTTAGCGAGCCGTTTAGTCGCCTATTTAACCAGGGGGTTATTATTGTTGAGAAGCAAAAGATGAGTAAATCACGGGGCAATGTGATTACTCCCGATGAGTATGTTTCTGAACTAGGAGCTGATGCCGTGCGTGCCTACCTCATGTTTGTCGCCCCCTGGGAGCAGGGCGGTGAGTGGGATGATAGCGGCATTAGTGGCATCAGCCGCTGGCTTAACCGGGTGTGGAACCTGGTGCTGGAGGAATACAAACCGAGAACCCCAGACCATGCTCTAGAGAAACTGAAGGGGGAGCAAGCTGATATAGAGCAGGTAGAACGGGAGCTATCCCGCATTACTCACCAGACTATCAGAAAGGTAACCGGAGACTTGGAAAAGCTACGGTTTAATACGATGATAGCCGCCCTTATGGAGTTCACCAACTATCTGGCTAAGGTTAAAGAAGCAGGCTCTGTTACTCCCTCAGTCTGGAACGAGTCAATAGATATTTTGCTGTTACTTCTAGCACCCACAGCACCCCACCTGGCTGAGGAGCTATGGGAGAGGACAGGGCATAACTATAGCATTCATAATCAGAGCTGGCCCCAGTGGGATGAGGAGCTGGCTAAGGACGAAGAGGTTACTCTAGTAGTTCAGGTTAATGGCAAGCTGCGTGACAAGATTATTGTTCCGGCAGGTATTACTGAGGCTGAAGCCAAAAAACTGGCGCTGGAAAGCCAGCGGGTGAAGGCTTATCTCAAGGATAAAGTGACATTAAAAGAAATATATGTTCCAGGGAAGCTGGTAAATCTGGTAGTGCGGTGAAGAAGCAGTATGAGGGAAGGGAAGTTAGTATGAAAGTAGCATTTATTGGTGGTGGCAATATGGGGGAGGCAATACTAGCCGCTATCTTAGCTAAGGGACTCAGCTCTAAAGAGGCTATCTCGGTCAGTGATGTTAGTCAGACTCGTCGTCAGTATCTGGGACAGAAATATGGTGTTACCGTGGTGGGTGATAATCGTCAGGCAGTAAGCAAGGGTGACATAGTAGTCCTAGCGATTAAACCGCAGCAGCTAGCTGAGGTAATGGCAGAGCTTAACAGTCAGCTTAAGCCGTCTCAGCTGGCATTATCTATCATTGCCGGCGCCAGAATTAGCACTCTGCGTCATGGGCTTAGCCATAATCATATCGTCCGGGTGATGCCCAACACCCCCGCCCAGATTGGTGAGGGGATGAGTGCCTGGACAGCTACTAAAGAGGTAACCAAGCAACAAAAAACATGGGCTGGCTCTATTCTCGGTGCTATGGGTAGGGAGATTTATGTTGACGATGAGAAGTATATTGATATGGCGACGGCAGTAAGCGGTAGCGGGCCAGCCTATGTTTTTCTCTTTGCCGAGGCACTGGTTGATGCCGCCATACATATCGGCCTCTCTCATGATATAGCACAGGAGCTGGTCTTACAAACAATTCTGGGTTCAACTCAGTTTATGCAGCAGTCAGGTAAGCTCCCGTCAGAGCTACGAAGGATGGTTACCTCCCCCGGCGGCACTACCGCTGAAGCGTTAGCCCAGCTGGAAAAAGGACAGTTTACCGAGCTAATTAAGCAAGCAGTTATAGCTGCCTATAATAAAGCTAAAGAACTGGGTAATTAGCCAGCAGTGCTTCAGATTTTTGCAGACAATTGGCCGCTTGGTAATTCTTGTTAATTAGGCACTATTTGTTAACCTTGCCGTTTAAATTCTAGCCCCGAATCCTCCAGCAACCACTTGACAATTTTTCTTATAAGTAGTATAAGTAGGGAAGGTTAGATTTATATTACTACTTAGCTAAAGGGGGGTATCGTGAAAATTAAGAATATCTGGGGTGAGCCTAAATACTTTGGCTCAACTACGGTTGGACCTAAAGGACAAATAGTTATACCCGTCAATGCCCGCAAGGAGCTGGGCATAGATACCGGAACTACACTCCTATTTTTTACCGGCCATGAAAAAGGAATGTTAGCATTACTCAAAGCCGATGTCATGGAACACATGTTAGGTATGATGAGTGAAGGGATTGCTCGCTTCGAGAAGCTGGTGAAAGAGTATAAATCAGAAGCAGCCGAGCAAGAAAAGGGGGATTAGTTAGATGAAGCGTTGGGAAATTGTAGCCGCCTTACTATTGTGTGTGGCTTTAGCCGGTACTGTGGCTTGTAGCCCATTTGGGAGTGGGGGAAATGAAGAAGAGAGCACACAGCAACTGGTCGAGGTAGTTCGGGGTGATTTAACCGTTAGTGTTAGCGGCAGTGGCTCCGTAGAGGCATCAAATGAGGTGAATTTAGCTTTTGACGATGGTGGCGAGGTGGAGAAGATATATGTTGAGGAGGGTGATGAGGTCAGCACAGGTCAAGCGTTAGCTTCGTTAGCCCCACTTAATGTTGATGAACTGGAGCTGGCGGTAACCCAGGCAGAGCTAGCCCTGGCGACGGCAGAATATAATCTGGATAATGCTCAAGAGATATATACTAAACCTGATATCCATAAGGCGCGACAGGCGGTTTATAGTGCTGAGGACTACCTGGATTATGCTAAAGACAGGTTAGAAGAAGCTAACATATATAAAGATGTATGGGCCAATGAAGTGTACCATGCCGAGTTAGATCTGGCTAGAGCCCAACAGGAATTGGACAGAATACTGACTGGTGGTGATGCCAAGGAGGTAGCATTAAGAAAGCAGGAGGTAGAAGCAGCCAGGCAGGCTCTAGAAAAGGCACAGGGTGACCTAGAAGGGGAAACTATCACTACCCTCTTTGACGGAGTCGTGGCTAATATATATGTTGATGAGGGGGATGTTATCCCAGCCCCAGGTGTGTCACAAGTAACAATTATTCACCTGATTGACACTAAGACTATGGAGTTAGATGTAGACCTAGATGAGATAGATATCCCCGGAGTAGTGCCGGAACAAAGAGTCATTATTGAAATTGATGCCCTGCCGGAGCTTCAGCTTGAGGGCAGGGTTATCTCCATTTCTCCACTGCCAACGGTAGAGGCTGGCATAGTTATATACAGTACTAAGATTGGCTTTGATGTTCCTGAGGGTTCTGGCCTGAGGATTGGCATGAGTGCTACCGCTGATATTATACTCAGTGACCAAAGTGATGTCTTGCTAATACCCGACCGGGCGATTGAATATATCAACGGTAGCCCGGTGGTCTATGTTGTGGTCGATGAACAGCTTGGGGAGATTGAGGAACGGCCGGTAGTTATCGGCTTAAGCGATGGCTTCCAGACAGAGATTAAGTCTGGACTTAGCGAGGGAGAAATAGTGGCTGTAGAAGAGCGGCCTAGGCCAAACTCAGGAATGTTCGGTGCTTTTCATTAATAAATAGAACCTCGGGTTGACAGGATTATTATATGCCTAAAGATATGATAGAGCTGGAAAATATTACCAAGGTTTACCGCATGGGTAAGGTAGAGATTAATGCCCTGAGGGGAGTAACTCTCTCTATTACCGCGGGAGAGATGGTGTCCATTATTGGTGCCTCAGGCTCGGGTAAATCAACCATGTTAAACATAATAGGCTGTCTGGATAAGCCTACTTCGGGTAAATATCTCTTTGACGGGGTTGATGTCAGTCAGCTCAATGATAATCAGTTAGCCGAGATGAGAAATAAAAAGATTGGTTTTGTCTTTCAGGACTTTAACCTTCTGCCGCGGGCTACTGCCTTAGCCAATGTAGAGCTGCCCCTTATCTATAGTGGCGGTGTCCACCACAGACGAGAACGTACTGCCGAGGCACTAGAGTGGGTAGGACTGGGGGGGAGGGCCAATCATAAACCTACCGAGCTATCCGGCGGTGAGCAACAACGGGTAGCCATCGCCCGGGCGCTGGTTAATAATCCCGCTCTCATCCTAGCTGATGAGCCAACGGGTAATCTTGACACTCATTCTTCTGCCGAGATTATGTCTATTTTCCGCCAGCTTCACCAAGAGGGTAAAACTATAATCCTGATTACCCATGAGACAGATATAGCTGCTCAGGCCCAGAGAACGATTCGCCTTTCTGATGGGAGGATTACCAGCTAGTGAAGTTCAGAGACTCCCTAGTTAGTGCTATAAAGTCACTTGCGTCCAATAAACTGCGCTCCACACTAACTATGCTGGGCATAATAATCGGGGTGACGGCGGTAATAGGACTTATGTCAATAGGTAGAGGTGCCCAAGCGATGATTACCTCTACTTTTGAAGACCTGGGCACGAATGTAATTTATGTGTTGCCTAGCATACCCGGCCCCGGGCTAATGGGGCCACCTTCCGTGGAGCCTACCCTCACCATGGATGATGCCAAGGCATTGGCTAACCCAGACCATGTCCGCTCGGTAGTAGCAGTAGCTCCGTCATGTGATAACTATGGTGAGGTGTCATTTGGTGGCGAAAGTGTAGTCACCATAATAAATGGAGTTACCCCTGATTGTCAGTGGCTATTAAATTATTCTCTAGCCTCGGGTCAATTTATTTCCGAGAGGAATGTGTCTCGTAGAGATTCGGTGGCAGTGCTTGGGGATAAAGTGGCTACCGACCTGTTTGATTTGGAAGACCCTATCGGGCAAAAGATTAAGATTAAGGGGCGTCGGTTTACTGTTATCGGGGTTCTGGAGGCTAAGGGTGGGGCGTTTATGGGGGTTAGTGAGGATGAGCTGCTTATGGTACCCATAACCACCTTTCACACCCGTCTATTTACCCAGCAGACGGCTAGTGGCGAAGATGCTGTTGACTCAATTATGGTTCAGGTAGCCAGTGCCAAGGCTATAGATGAAGCCATTTATGATATTGAGGATGTTTTGCGGCAGCGCCATCGTCTAGCCGCTGACGACGAGGATGACTTCCGTGCTATCAGTCAGGAGGAGATAGTTGGTATGTTGGAGCAGATAACCGGGGTATTCACCATATTCTTAGGGGCTATTGCTGGCATTTCCCTGCTCGTTGGTGGCATCGGCATTATGAATATCATGCTGGTTTCCGTAACCGAGCGCACCCGGGAGATAGGCGTCCGCAAGGCACTGGGGGCTAAGCGACGGGATATCTTGGGTCAATTCCTGCTTGAGGCAGCCATGATTAGCCTGGTCGGTAGCGCTATCGGCGTAATTGGGGGCTTCATTGTATCACACCTTATTTCCCGTATAAATATTGGCGGAGAAGCAATTCCAGCCGTGGTATCACCAGATATTGTAATCTTGGCGATATCAGTCTCTATTTTTATTGGTCTTGTCTCCGGGATATACCCGGCACTGAGGGCAGCCCGGCTTAATCCCATTGATGCCCTACACTACGGATGATATTATAGATGCTGCAAACGCCATATATAAAGGTAAGTAAGTTTCTATGAATTGGCTTGATATAGTTCTCATAGTAGCTATAGGTATTACTACCTTTATTGGGCTGAGAAAGGGAATAATAAAAGCTGCCCTAACCCTGGCTGGACTGATACTTGGCATATTCCTGGCCGGGCGCTACTATATTCCCTTCTCTGAGCAGCTAACACTTATTACCTCACCCGGTTGGGCGAAGGCGGCTGCCTTTACCATCATATTTATTGGTGTAATGGTGATTGCTGCTTTATTGGCACGCTTAATAGAGCGGGCAGCCTCGGTGATAATGCTAGGCTGGGTTAATCGTCTCGTCGGTGCGGTGCTTGGTTTTATGCTGGGAGCCATATTCTGTGGTGCCATTTTAGCCATCTGGGTCAAATATTTAGGTATCCCGGGGGCTATTACCGAATCAAGAATAGCGCCTATCTTATTAAACGAATTCCCCAGGGTGCTAGCTCTGCTACCCAGCGAATTTGATGCCATACGGCCTTTCTTTGAGTAGCTGGTTACAGACCGTTTAAGTCATAGCAAAAGAGAAACAACGAGCAACCCCCATTAGACCAACTAACGTTGGCTACTAACAAGGGGTTGCTTTCCGTTACACGTATTATTTAGTCTTAATAGGTGCCGTCAGCTGGCTCTTCACCCGGGTGCAGCTTACGCCATTTTTCGAGAAGCTGCTCTTTGGTCTCCGGATGCTCAGGGTCGGGTATGCAGCAGTTGTCTATAGGGCAGACTTCAGCGCACTGGGGTGATTCATGGCTACCAATACACTCAGTACACTTATCGGGGTCAATCACATAGATAGTCTCCCCCTCGCTAATTGCCTCATTTGGGCACTCGGGCTCGCAGGCCCCGCAACTAATACACTCGTCAGTAATCTTGTACGCCATATATACCTCCTGTCTTTGTTCCTTAAAAAACTGGTTTTAATACTCTCCGTTTTTGAGCAATCTCTACATTTGGTTATTTAACCTTCTTTCTTAGCGCTATGGCTACATGTTTAGGGACGAAACCATCAACAGTAGCCCCCAGCTCAGCAGCCTCCTTGAGGAGACTAGAGCTAAGGAACTGATATTTTAGGTCTGCCATTAAACAGACTATCTCTATCTCAGGAGATAACTCTTTGTGCATCATAGCCAGGTCGAACTCCCTCTCGAAGTCAGCACTCATTCTTAACCCGCGCACTATAGCCTGTGCCTTCACCTCCCTGGCAAAGCTAACGGTCAGTCCGCTAAAAACCCTTGCCTCAACTCTGGGTAGAGTCGCTACTGATTGCTTTACCATCTCTACCCTCTCCTCGGTAGTGAAGAGTAGAGACTTGTTTGGTCTATCGTAGACCCCGATAATTAACTTTTCGAATAGTTTAGCGGCTCTGGTGATAATATCAAGATGCCCATTAGTTATGGGGTCGAAGCTGCCGGGGTAGATAGCAATAGTCAAGGCTTATTCTCCTTTCGGTATACGGCAATACAACTATCCCCGTGGCGACGCTCTTTAGCAAGACTCAGTGTAGCATATACCGGTTCTAAGGGAAGACGAGAGGAATGTGTTACCACTACGATTGAGTTTGGGCCGACGAGTGGGGAGGTTGCCAGTTGGGTTACCAATTTGCCTATAGACGGATTAGAATAGGGCGGGTCCATTAGTATAATGCTATACTCCTTATTCAGAAAGAGAATTGCTTTAGCAACATCACAACAGTAAATACGAGCCTGAGCGATGAGCCTCGTCTTTTCTAAATTTTGCCTAATTATATCACAACACCGTGGCTCCTGCTCAACAAAGTCAACCCACTGAGCACCGCGACTTAGCGCCTCAATACCTAAAGCACCACTACCAGAGAATAAATCGAGCACTTGTGTCCACTCACTGGTAGTAGCTTCCAGAATAGAGAAAATAGCACCTCGCACTAAATCTGTTGCTGGGCGAGTAATCCTAGCGTCCTTTGGTGCTTTAAGTCGGTGTCCCTTTACTTTACCAGCGATAACTCGCATTCTCTATAAACTTATTAAAGTAGCCTTTATTATCCTGCTTCCTGGCGAATATCATACTGAAACCAGTTCGGCCTCTTTCCCTTTCCCTATTTTGGTAAAATCAGCCAGGGTATTCTGCTCACACACCTCAATGCATTTATGACAGAGGGTACACTTCTCCTGATTAAACTCGGGTATAGCCAATTCCTTGTTCCACTCTATAGCCTCGTCTTCACAAGCCTTAAAGCACTTTCGACAGTGGATGCAGCCAAAATCACACCTCTCCCTACCCGGAATGTTCTTCAACGGCTTGTAACTACAGAGAAAAGCAATCTTCGTCCCTGGCGAAACCAACTCAATGAGGTCCTGCGGACATTCAACTACACAAAGCCCGCATCCGGTACATTCCTCCGGGTCAACGATAGCTACATTCTTCTCCGGGTCTATAGATATGGCACCCTGGGGACAGATCTTTACACAATCGTCAAGACCCAGGCAGGCATAGGGGCACTTCTTGTACCCCCGGAGAAGTTGAGCGGCCGCCTTGCATGTCTGGACTCCGGAATAACTACAGATAACCTCCGAGTTACCATCACAGTGGACAAGGGCCTTTTTGCTCATCTCCGATGCATCCAAGGTTATACCGAGGGCTTTTTCCAGTTGCTCTAGCTTCTCGGCATCCTGTAGCACCTGAGAGCACGGTGTCTTAACCACTAGGTCTGGGTCTTTAGCCAGTGCCTGAGCATAACCAAAACAACCGGGATAGCCACAGGCACCGCAGTTCATCCCGGGCAGGATAGAGTTTATCTCCTCCGTTTTTTCAAGTCCCTTTACCTTTTGCGGAACCTTAATATGTACCATGTATATTATTAACCCGCAGGCTAAGCCTATAGCGGTGAGTATGCCTATAATCATCTTCTCTTCTAGATCCTCTATTCCATATTATACCATCTATTATATCATCCCCCCAAATCCAGAGAAGGCAAGACCAAGCAACGCAGCTATTAAAAAGGCGATGGGCAGTCCCCTCATTGACTTAGGGGTATTAGCCAGCTCCAGCTTTTCCCGTATGCCCGACATCATGGCCAGGACTAGGGTAAAGCCCAAGCCACCACCGAGGGCAGCCACCACGCTACCACCGAACGAGTAATTCTGGGTAGCGTTTATCAGGGTGATACCAAGCACAGCACAATTCGTGGTAATGAGCGGCAGGTATATACCAAAGGCAAAATAAAGCCCGATATTCGTCTTTTTGATGAACAGCTCTATAATCTGGACCAGCGTGGCTATCACCAGTATGAAGATAACGATATTCATATACTCAATGTCAAAAGGAATCAGGATATAATTACGGATGAGCCAGGTAGCAACGGAGGCAATAGTCATGACAAAGGTGACCGCTACCCCCATACTGATAGCGGGGCCTAGCTTCTTAGAGACGCCAAAGAAGGGGCAAAGCCCCAAGAACCTCACCAGAATAAAGTTATTGATTAAAACCATACCGAGGAATATGGCAATAAGCTCATTCACCCTTCATCACCCCCGTTCGTTTAAACAGTGCCATGAGCAGCCCTATAATCAAGAATGCCCCGTACGGCAGTACAAAGATAACTATGGGGTGTTCCCCCAGGACAGGTAGGGTAAAAAAGTCAAAACCAAACACCGATAGGCTACCGGTGCCGAGTATCTGCCTTATGAATGATATCATAAGCAGGGCTAACATAAAGCCAACGGTAATTCCCAGGGCATCAGCAATGGAGTGCAATATTGGATTCTTGGAGGCAAAAGCCTCAGCTCGACCGAGTATAATACAGTTTACGACAACGAGGGGCAGGAATATACCCAGTGACTCATACATATCCGGAAGGTAGGCATGAAATATTAGATTAACAACGGTAACCAGGGTAGCAATGACGACAATAAATATAGGAATTCTCGTTATGCTCGGAACAAATCCTCTTATGGCGGCTATTATTATATTCGACCCCAAAAGGACAATAAGTACCGCCAGGGTCATACCCAGTGCATTATCAATTGAGGTACTAATAGCCAGCGCTGGGCATAAACCGAGGGCCAGGACAAAGACCGGATTAGATAGAATTAGCCCCTTGGCAAACTCCTTACCGAATTTACCCATCTTTAGCCTCCTTACTCACTGCCCTCTAGTAGTTTAACCTTTTCCATAGCGGTAGCTCTAACAGCATCAACGACTGCCGAGGAGCTTATCGTGGAGCTGGTTATGGCATCTATCTGACCGCCATCCCGGCTTAAAGCCACATCGCCAACATTTATACCGGTAAATTGCTCGGTAAAAAACGGCTCAGCTATTCTACTACCCAACCCCGGCGTCTCTTCATGGGAGATTATGGTTATACCCTTTATTGTCTCCGCATCCTCAAGCCCGACCAGGATGTTAATATCACCCCCGTATCCCTTACCTATGGCGATAAAGGCATAGCCAACCTTCTCTCCATCAGAATATAATGTATATATATCATCCTTAAAATCATATCGGCTCATATCGGGGAACATTTCGGAGAGCATGCTCTGTACTTTCTGCTCCTCCTGGGCTTCAATCCTATCCCGGGTAAAGCTGTCGGTAAAAGCAAGCAGCGTGACTGCCACAGCCACCACTACCGTAAGCAGGATTACAGGGAAAACATTTTTAAGAGTGTTTTTAGCCGGCACCTTCCGCCCTCTTTACCAGGCCATACGGCCTTACTTTAGTATAGCGGTCAATAAGGGGGGTAATGGCATTCATGAAGAGGATGGAGTAACAAACCCCCTCGGGCATACCGCCGAAGCGCCTTATCAGCACGGTTAATACTCCCAGAGCCACGCTGAATATTATTTTCCCCCGGTTAGTAAGGGGAGAGGTCACATAGTCCGTAGCCATAAAGAAAGCCCCCAGCATAAGCCCCCCCGCCAGAATATGAAACAGGGGGTCCTCGCCTAAGCCAAGAGCCATCAGGACAACCGTTCCGATATAGACTGCCGGAATTCTCCAGTTTATGATACCGCGTGCTATAAGAAAAACGCCGCCAATAATTATAAGAAGAGCCGAGGTCTCGCCTATGCAGCCGCCGATGTTACCCAGGAACATTGCCTGATATACAGAAGGGTCGAAAGGCTGCCAGACAGAAGTCCCGCTCAGGGGAGTGGCAGAGGTTATAGCATCGGCACCAAAGCCCATCGGCAATACCCATGTTGTCATCTCCATTGAGAAGCTGACTGACATAAAAGCCCTGCCTCCGAGGGCAGGGTTAAATATATTGTGCCCCAAACCACCAAAGGCTTCTTTGACAATGGCAATAGCAAATATAGAGCCAATTGCCACCATCCACAAGGATACTGTCGGCGGTAGGATTAGGGCGAGGAGAAGCCCGGTAACAACGGCGCTCCCGTCCATGACAAAGGCCTGGCCCCTTAATCTCTTACATAGATACTCAGTAAGGATGGCCGTGCCCACACTCACACCCATTACCGAAAGGGCGTTATACCCGAAGAAATAGACCCCCGCTCCGGCAGGAAACAGGAGGGCAAGCACCACAAGGTACATTATCTTGCTCACCGAGAGCCCCTTCCAGAGATGCGGGCCCGGTGAAATCAGAAATCCTCTGTCATGAATCGCTTCTTGGCTGCCCTCTTGGGTCAACCCCTGACTGCCCTCTTGAGTCACTTGCTAGCTGCCCTCTTAGCCAGCTCTTTCTTGGCTACTTTTATATACTGCACTATTGGGATGTTAGCCGGACAGGTATAACTACAAGCCCCACACTCAAAACAATCGTCAATATAAGCCTCTTTGCACTCGTCGTACCTACCAGCCTTGGCATATCTAGCCAGCACGGTGGGCATGAGACGCATGGGACAGATCTCGATACACTTACCACAGCTTATACAGTCCTGCTCCCTAATTGGCGTGCCTTCCGTTACCAGCACGCTGTTCGTTCCCTTGACTACAGGAAAATCAAGGTCAAACTGGGCAATACCCATCATTGGTCCGCCGAGAATAACCTTGTTGGCTTTGCCATCCATGCCTCCACAGTACTCTATAAGGTTTCTTAGAGAAGTGCCAAACCGTGTTAGCAGATTCTTTGGAGTCGCGACAGCACCGGTGACGGTTACCACCCTCTCGATTAGCGGCTTGCCGTCAATGATAGCATCGTGGATTGCCTTGGCGGTGCTCACATTGTGAACGACCACACCAACGTCTAAAGGCAGCCCACCGATAGGAACCTCCCGGCCCAATATCATATCTATAAGGGTCTTTTCCGCACCCATCGGATATTTTGATTTCAGGGGAACTATTTTGAAATCCTCAAAGCCCAGGCTCGCTATCAGCCCTTCCATGTGGTCTATAGCATCTTCCTTGTTATCTTCTATGGCAACATAAACAGCCTCAGGAGAGAGTACCTTCTTTATAATGTTTAGACCGGAGAGCACCCTCTCCCCCTGTTCTAGCATTAACCTGTGGTCTGAAGTTACATAGGGCTCACACTCGCAGCCGTTCAGAATGACAGTATCTATCTTCTTGTCTTTAGGTGGCGATAGCTTAACATGGGTGGGGAAGGCAGCTCCCCCCAGCCCCACTAAACCGGCCTCCCTTATCCTCTCTAAAATCTCCTTTACGGAAAGCGCCTCGGGTTTCTTAGGGGCTTCGAGTTCTACCCACTTATCTTCCCCATCAGAGGTTATCACCAAAGCCTCAACCAGTGCCCCGGTGGGGGGATTAACCACTACGGTAGTACCAGTTACCTCACCAGACAGTGTCGCGTGAACCGGTGCGCTGACAAACTTCTCTGAGTCACCTATCTTCTGGCCGGTCAGCACCCTATCCCCTCTTTTAACCAGGGCCTGGCATGGAGCCCCTATATTCTGTTGCAGGGGGATAATCACCTTCTCCGGTAATGGTGCCGGCTCAATTGGGCTTCCCTCGCTAAGCTTGCTCTCCGGCACCTTTACTCCGTAAGGTGTGCCCCTCTTTTTAAGCCTGATAACCAACTTGTTCACCCCACTAATCTTCAACCAGGTACATGGATAACCCAGAGGAGACATATATATTTGTCCTGTCGGCGTCTACGATGAGACACTCCGCATCAGCCAGCGATTCAATTAGCTCTACGCCGTCTTCATGTCCCATCACAAAAACGCTGGTAGCCAGAGCATCAGCCCGGGCGGCACCGTCGGCTATCACAGTAACACTGATGCATTCATCTGCCGAATATCCCGTCTCGGGGTTAATTATGTGATGTGCCTCCTTATCCGGGTCAAAGTATCTTTCGTAGTTTCCTGAGGTAGCTATCGCTTTATCGAAGGCACTGAAGTTAGCCAGGCTCTGGCTGGTATCATCGGGGTTTACCAAAGCAACGAGCCAGGGTTCATCTTTCGGCTTGGAGCCAAGCATACTCATGTCGCCACCGGCGTTCACCAGAGCATGCTTAATACCCATCTCCCCCATGACTTCTAATGCTTCATCGACAGCATAGCCCTTGGCGATGCCACCGAGGGTGATTTTCATTCCCTCTAACTTGAAGGATATTCTATTGTCCTCAATGCTTATCTTATCTGAACCGACACACCCTTGTGTCTCTTGTATCCTGATTTTCTGAATTACCTTACTCTCTTGCCACAAGCCAGCCTGCCACAGTTCTAACAGTGGCTGAACGGTTATATCAAAACACCCATCCGTAAGTTGGTTGTAGTCAAGGGACATAGTTATTAGCTCCAGAAGGTCGTCGGATGGTGCTTCCAAATATCCATCCTGGTTAAGCTGAAATGCCTCGCTTTCTTCATCAAATATTGAGGCCACTCTCTCTACTTCCTCCATTCGAGCAAAGGCAGCACTTATTGCCCCTTCAGCTACTTTTTCATCACGGGAGTAAACAGTAATGGTGACAAAGGTGTCCATCATCGAGCGGGTCGCTTCAAACTTCTTTAGAGACGAGCCAATGCAACCAGGGGCGCCGAGCGTAGCAATGAGGAGGATTAAAACACCCACTATAACCCAGTAAGGTTTTCTCATACTTTCTATGCTTAGCCTTTCAAGCCGTGTATAACCACTCAAAGTGAAGAACATGACCCTTGGGAGAAGGAAAGCTATAAAAACAGTCCAAGGATAGCTTTTGTTATTTTAGCAGAAAGTTTCCCAGAATTCTAGTCTTTGTAGCGTTAATATGATTAGTGACACTATTATAATGTCACCCATCTATCTGAACCAGCTCAGCGATGAGCCTTTTGGAGCGGAGAGGAATTTGTGGAGTTGTTTACCAATAGGTGAGTCGAGTGTAACAACGACGCATATTGGCTTTTGATTCAAGACAATAACTGAACATGCGCAGCCCTCTATTCCTCGACGGGGACAGGTAAATTAGAGAGGACTTCTCCCAATATGGCTTCTGTTGAGTGTTTTCGTAACCTGGCTTCGGGTTTTGCAATCAAACGATGCCCCAGGATAGGGAGAGCTAGATACTTTACGTCATCGGGGATAACGTAGCCACGTCCCCTAACAGCAGCCAGCGCTCTTGAAGCCAAATCGAGGTTCAGCGAAGCCCTCGGGCTAGCCCCCAGCTCAACGCTCCCATGCTCACGAGTGGCCCTAGTAATAGCGAGAAGATAGCTCCGTACCGAGTCTTCCACATATACCTGGCGGGACAGTTTTTGTAATGCTAGCAGTTCTTTAGTTTCGATAACACTGGGAAGACTTGCCAGAGGATTCTCCTGTTGGAAACGCTGCAAAATGGCTTCTTCTTCGTCTTCTTCAGGATACCCCATGGTAATCTTCATCAGGAATCGGTCAAGCTGGGCTTCAGGCAACGGAAAGGTCCCCTCCAGTTCTACGGGATTCTGGGTAGCAATCAGCAGGAAAGGGCGCGGTAGCAGTATCGTTTCGAGGTCAACAGTAACCTGCTGCTCCTGCATACATTCTAGAAGGCATGATTGAGTGCGAGGCGTAGCCCGGTTTATTTCATCAACCAGCAAGATATTAGCCATTATCGGACCAGGGCGGAACTCAAACTCCGCGGTCTTCTGATTGAAGTAATGAATCCCGGTGATATCCGACGGTAATAGGTCGGGGGTGCACTGAATTCTCTGAAAACTACAGCTGACTGACTTGGCAGTTGTCTTAGCCAGCATTGTCTTTCCGGTACCCGGGACATCCTCAATTAAGACATGTCCTTCACAGAGCAGCGCCACCAGAATAAGCTCTACGGCATCCCTCCTACCCACAATTACCTTACCCACATTATCCATAAAACGATTGGTGAACGTTGCTATCTGATTCAGTTGCTGATTAGAGTCTCCCATAATACATTATCCCTCCTGTATCATGATATAGCTGTTAAGCTAAGCCAGGCTTTTCCGTCGTATCTGCCGTATCTTTCGCCAACTTTGTCTTAGCCGGCTTAATTCATCCCTTCCGGGTACTACGCTACCATAGCGGGCGCTAACGAACTGGCCGGTAATGAGGTTAAACTCCTCCCCAAATTCAGGAAGCAGGTCAACCAGATGAGCCTGGTATTCGTAGGCCGTCTGTGTCGGTTGGCGGGGGCAACCCTTGGCGGCTGCCCAGCGTACCATCTGGTGATAAAGCTGTTGAATAGAGGCTACCTCCGGCGGAAGGTTCCTGGTTTTTCGTCCTCGCCGTAAGAATACCATAAAGCCCAGGAACCTAGCCAAAATACACTTTGCCAGCCGGAGCACATCAGACCTGAATGCCCCGGACAGTGATTCCGTCTCTACCCCCGCCATGCTGGCTAACCGCCGACTCAGCCAATTGAGCACTTGCCCTGAGATTCGCCACAGGGCAAAAATAAACCAAAAAGCAAAAAAAATGGCTAGAGCAAACCTAAGACCACTTCTTAGTGATTCGGATATGCCGAATATGTATGTCTTTGGTTTAATGAAGACATCTTGATCAATACCACCAAGTAGATCACTAGATGGTTCTGCTCCAAGAGTGGGTAGCAAATTGGCTACCCATATTAACGCCCTGACCGCAACTCCCCAAGCCCATTTTGCTATGTTGAGGATACGCTCGAAGAAATCAGGGTTAACTGCAGAGCCACTGAGCATGCCCAGTGCAATCACCAGACTAATGCCGGCAATAAGAATACCCAACCAGCGACCTCGATATATCTGCCAGATAGGACTGTCTGTCTGCTGAGCGTGACTAATAGACAGTCCCGATAAAGCGAAGGCGAAAAAGGCAACCGCAATAAATACTGCATGTTCCAATACGCCGGCAAAATATGAGCTGATAATAAAGGCGATAATTAGCATCGGTATGCCGAACTGGAATTCAATAACAAGCCTGGGAAAATCAGTTTTAAGATGAACCAACCGCTGACTGAGCCACCAGACGATAATGCTACCGATAAACAGCAGAACCTCGGGCTGGAAATCATAGGGTGCCTGCCTTAGTGCTGCAGGAATTGCCCTTAGCCAGCTCTGGTCCCATAATGCCAGGCTACCGTAGATCTGAAGCTTAACCAGCAGTAGCATGGCACCAACCCATATCAACCAGCTAATGAGATTAAGATAAGCCTTGGGCAACTTGAGCCGTGCGACCAGCATATTGATGCCAAAGGCGATGGGGTAGAGAGCCAGAAGACCAATAATGGACAAGCGTCCCTGTAGAACCAGTCCATTTACCAGCGACAGGATGGCAAAGAGCCAGCAGCACTCCATGCCCATTATGGTTATATATAGAGCCATTCGAGACCAACTTGCTTTCATTGAATTTCCTCTTAGCTGATTACCCCAACAGCTTCGCTTTGATTTAGCGCATCATCCTCTTTCCAGTCATGCTCACCCACAGGGATAGTTACCGACTTGTGCCCCCTTTCTTTAAGAGAAGATAGCAGCCTGGATATAGAGACGGTTGGTTTAGATAGTATAAAGATGAGAGTGGTGCCCCATGGTAGGTGTTTCTGCTCGCCCTGTATTAATTCAGCGAGAAGTCCACTGGAGTGTGGTGTAACTTTAGCTAAAGCCTCCAGGATACTCACCAGATGGCCAGTCCCGCTACCCGGGGGAATACCCACTGGTCGGCCTGAGTCAGCAAGACAGGTGTTAACAAATAGGCCAACGGCACTTTTGTGCTCGATAAAATATTTAGCCAGAGAAGCAGCGGTACTGAGAGCTGTTTCAAATACTTCGTCGGTTTTGCTGGACAGTGAACCAGTGCGCTCACTACTAACCTCATCGTAGCCGAAGCTTTCGAGGTCAAGAAGCAGGGCTAATTTTGGATTTGTCGTCGGCTCGAAAACCTTCACCTGTAGTTTCTGATGAATGGCGGTTGCCTTCCAGTGAATATAGCGGGGGCTATCGTGCGGAGTATAGTCACGTATTCCAATAACCCTAGTTGGATCCCGAAAGATGCGCTGTGCGGCTCTGGTTTCTCCTAAGGGATACCAAGATGGTATTGCCATTTTATCAATAGCAAAAAGCCGGGGGTAGACAATGATAGGGTCGCTTACTTTCTTTAAGCGGGTACGGCGATAGAGGCCAAATATGTCCCCAGATGTAATTCTGATTTGTCCCAGAGGGTAATATCCACGTCTTGGACAAACTAGCTTATGTTGCCAACTAGCTCGGGCATACCATAGAAGTGCTATCACTTTACTGAGCAAACCATCTCTAGCCGGGGACGCTTCAGGAATAAGCCCGGCTGGTATTTCGCTATCCACTTTTAGCCAGGGAAGGGGTAGCGGCTTAAAGTTTACAACACGCATGTTTACTTCAACACGCTCTCCCGGGAAAACACGCTGCCAGTTTAGTGACCGCTGGCAATGAACCCTGACCAATGAGAGGTAGCTATACAGTTTAGCCAGGCCGGCAGCCGACAGAATCAGTCCAAGCAGGACGACGATTAATACCTTGCCGTTGTAGGCAGCAATGATTAATCCAACGAGCATGACTATCAGGCTACAGTTGCCCAGCAAGTAGCCGACTGGTTTAGAGGACATATACCCCTCCACAGATTTTCTTCACAATATTACCGAGATAATCCAAGGCACGACCACAGCATAACAGGTAACAGGGTTAATAGACTATAACTAGTTGCACTGCTATGTGTAATCAAATTTTAGCATAAGGATACTAAGAAGGGGAAGGAAATCAATGACATCAACCCTTTAAGAAAGTTTGACATCTTCGAGAGCAATCTTGCTTTTGCCAACCCGACAGATGCAAATTAATATCTTATAGTATAAAATGGAGTCAATAAGACAGCACAAAAATTGACCGGTTAGCACTGCAACTGGGCAACAGATAAAAGGAGGATTACTAACATGGAATGGGGAATGGCAAACCGTATGGCACAATTAATCCAATCGGACGGGCATGCTCTGTTCCTACCAGTAGACCATGGATACTTTCAAGGTCCCACCAGAAGGTTGGAAGAACCACGTAAGACTATTGAGCCACTGCTGCCCTATGCAGATGCAATCTTCATTACTAGGGGCGTGTTACGCTCATCAGTAGACCCGGGCAACACTAAGCCGATTATTCTGAGGGTATCTGGGGGCACCAGTATGGTAGGGAAAGACCTAGCTAATGAAGGAATTACCACCTCTATGGAGGAGGCTATCCGTCTTAACGTTTCGGCAGTAGGCATATCTATCTTTGTTGGTACTGACTATGAGAAAGAGTCGTTATTAAACCTGTCAAAGCTTGTTGATGAGGGTGAAAGGTATGGTATACCAGTAATGGCAGTTACCGCTGTGGGTAAAGAGCTTGAAAAACGAGACACCCGCTACCTCGCCTTGGCCTGCCGCATCGCCGCTGAGCTGGGGGCACGCGTGGTAAAAACCTACTGGTGTGAAGACTTTGGGCGGGTGGTAAGGGGCTGTCCTGTTCCAGTAATTATAGCAGGTGGACCTCAGGTTGACACTGAGCTTGAGGTGTTTGAGTTTGTCTACGATGGCATGCAAAAAGGCGCTATAGGAGTGAATCTGGGAAGGAACATCTGGCAAAATGATTTCCCCGTGGCAATGATTAAGGCAATCCGGGCCCTTGTTCACCAAAACGCTACCCCAAAACAGGCTCAAGGGATATTCAGCAGTGAAAAGGAGAAGGCAGGGAAGAAGTTGTGACCGGCATCGGGAGAAATACAATGCGTGTTGCGATGTGGTATAACAACCGGGATGTACGGACAGAGGAGGTGCCCATCCCGGAGATAGGTTTTGGTGAGCTATTGGTGCGTGTGGAGGCTTGCGGTATCTGTGGTAGCGATGTAATGGAATGGTATCGCCTTGACCGGGCGCCCCTGGTACTGGGTCATGAGATTGGTGGGCAGATTGTGGCTGTGGGGGAGGGAGTGGAGCATTACCGAAAGGGTGACCGGGTATCAGCGGCTCATCACGTCCCGTGTAACACATGCCATTATTGCCTGAACGGCCATCACACTGTCTGCGATATGCTCCGCCAGACGAATTTTGACCCCGGTGGCTTTGCTGAATACGTCCGTTTGCCAGCCGTCAATGTCAACCGCGGGGTATTCCTGCTCCCTGGCGAAGTATCTTACGAAGAGGCAACATTTATTGAGCCGCTAGCTTGCATCCTGCGTGGGCAAGGTAAGGCACACATGCGGCCAGGGAGTAGCGTGCTCGTCATCGGTAGTGGCATTGCTGGGCTGCTCCACGTGCAGCTAGCCCGTGCTCTGGGTGCAGGGCACGTCATAGCCACGGACATAACTCCTTATCGGCTAGAGGCAGCAGAGCGGTTTGGGGCTGATGCTACCATCCAGGCTAAAGAGGACTTGTCCGCCCGCCTGCAACAGGTCAATCAAGGTCGCCTAGCTGACCTAGTGATAGTGAGTACCGGTGCCACATCGGCCATTGTCCAAGCCTTAGAGTCAGTGGAGCGTGGGGGCACTGTTCTCTTCTTCGCGCCGACAGACCCTGGCATCACTATTCCCATTTCAATAAATGAACTCTTTTGGCGTAATGATATAACGCTCACCACTTCCTATGCCGGCAGCCCTGCTGACTACCAAACGGCGCTAGAACTAATTCGGGCTGGCACTATCCCTGTACGCCAGATGATTACCCATCGCTTAGGTCTGGCAGAGGCAGGCTTAGGCTTCCAGCTTGTTGCCGAGGCCCAGAATTCTATCAAGGTGATTATCCAGCCCCAGAGATAACTACAACTAGTGAAGATACTTTTATGTTTATGAATCCGCATCGTGTACTAACCCAAGGCAATTAGAGACTGGCTATTGTCTGTCACTCTGGTGAAGTGCCCTGTTTATCAAGGCAAATCGGCTGCTGTCTGATCTGGGAGGAGGTAGAGCCGATGGTACCTGGGAAAAGAGGCTGCGCTGCTACCTGAAACCTGATTTGCTTAT
>JADFUW010000026.1 GCA_015222205.1 Chloroflexota bacterium | reverse complement strand
TGGCTGAAGCTTCTGGCTCCGGTTGGCATTACCATAAATTCCTGGAAGTCTGTCGAACCCGTGGCATGCCGGCCGCCATTTAGAATATTGAGCATCGGTACCGGCAGGGTGCAGGCATCGGCTCTACCCAGATAGCGGTAAAGGGGGGTATCAAGCTGGTTCGCGGCGGCGTGAGCCACCGCCAGTGATGTGCCCAGAATAGCGTTAGCCCCCAGCTTGGCTTTGTTAGCCGTGCCGTCAAGCTCTATTAGCTTATGGTCAATGGCAGCCTGGTCGGCAGCAGGCATGCCTACTATGGCGGTGGCAATATGCTTGTTAACATTGGCTATTGCCCCAAGGACGCCCAGTCCATTAAACCTGGGGTCATCTCTATCCCGGAGCTCTACAGCCTCGTACTTACCGGTGCTGGCTCCGGAGGGTACCGCCGCTCGTCCCCTTACACCGTCGTCTAGCCTTACCTCAACCTCAAGTGTCGGGTTGCCTCTGGAATCCAGGATTTCTCTGGCCTTGATATTCCTAATAGTTGACATTTTCCTCCGGTAACCTTGCAGTTAGTTTAGATAATCAACCTTTAAGTACTGGTCCTGGAAGTTGGCTTAAGTTAGTCTATAGCTAGCTCAAGGGCTTTCTTTACTGCCTCAGCGGGGTTTTGAGCTGGAATAATCGAGCTATCCTGCTGACCGTTTTTGGATATTACCCAGGTGTTTAGGCCAATAACCGGGATGTTGCTTTGTAGGGCATGGCCTATCTCAGTAAGGGTTCCATAGCTACCGCCAATGGCGATAACTGCCTGGGCTGATTTGACCACCGCCACATTTCTAGCGTAGCCTATGCCGGTAACGATGGGAATTTGGATGTAAGGGTTAGCTGTCTGACGGTTGTCGCCAGGGAGAATACCAATGGTTATTCCATCCTCAGAAGAGGAACCTTTGCAGGCTGCCTCCATAACCCCACCCAAGCCACCGCAGACCAGAATAGCATCCTGTTTAGCTAACTGGCGGCCGACCTCTTCAGCTAATTCGGCTTCTTTTGAGGTGGGCTGACTACCACCGATAACAGCAATGCACTTTTTCCTATCTATCACTCCAAAACCTCTTACTTTAGTGGGTATAAGGATTATAACACCTGTGCCTGCACTCTAGCAAAGATTTAATTATATTTATTCATGGCTGACGAGAGCCCTTCGGTGAGGAGGCAGAGTATGGCTTCACTCACCCTGGGTATAACCCCGGTAACAGTTCGTTTTTCTTCCGGGGTAAAATCACTGAGCACGTAGCTGATTATATCGGCTTCACTGATTTGAGCAGGGCCACTGGTTGGTCGTCCAATGCCTATCCGAAGGCGAGAAAAATCCTGGCTATCCAGTAAGGAGATGATAGAGTCAATCCCTTTGTGCCCGCCGGAGCTGCCACCGTGGCGGATGCGGATTTTACCCAGGGGAAGGTCAAGGTCGTCGTGAATGACAACGAGGTCATTTAGGTTAATATCAAATTTCTTTACCAGCCGACTGACTGACTCCCCGCTCAGGTTCATATAGGTCTGGGGTCTGGCTAAAATTGCTTTGTCACCAGCTACTTCACCGGCACCAGTGCGGGCTTTTCCCTGCTTTTTATCCAATCGAATACCCTGTGTCTTGGCAAAATAGTTGAGACACATAAAGCCTATATTATGACGGTTACTGGCATAGCCCCGTCCCGGATTGCCTAGTCCCACAATTAATTTCATTTTTTCAACCTTATTTGCCTGCGGTTTTTAGCCTTGCCTGCTTTGTAGGCTGTTTTTGTGATTGCGCCTCTTCCGGTGGTAAGCCAACTTAATATTGAATATCCACCTGAGCAACATAACTGGGAGGCGATTATATAGTTTCTTATACTTAACCGGAATTTCGCCCCATCTGGTTATATGCTCGTGGGTTTCAAGGTGGGTTCCCGGTTTGGTGTCACCCAGCCAGTCGGTAATGCCACTATCGGGTGTGGGGTCAAGGGTAAGCCATTGCCCGTCTACTTTGGCCTCTACCCAGAAGTGTATGATGTAGAATGGCCCGGCTCGTGACCGGGGGATCTTACCGCCCGCATACCTGGTTTCAATACCGCGAGCTTTGAGACTGGAGGCTAGAAGCTCGGCTTTCATACCGCAGTGCCCGCGCATCTCGGCTAGGGTGCGAGTAGTATCACCCCAATACGGGAAATAATACTTTATGTGCTCTTTAATCCAGAGATAATCTGATACTGCTTCTTCATACTGCATTTTGGGGACCCTTTAGTGGATATTACTTTACCTGTTATCTCTCTACTCCAACAACTCAAGCAACTTTTCTTTAAGTTTACGGCTCTAGTAATTTAAGAAACTCGTCTTCGGTGAGCTGTTTGATGCCCAGCGTCTGGGCACGGGCTAGCTTTGAGCCGGGCTCAGTGCCGACCACCAGGTAGGTGGTCTTGCGGGTAAAGTCGCTTTTGGCGGTGCCACCAAGGGCTTTTACCCGGGCTTCTGCCTCCTGTCGGCTAAATGTTTCCAGTCGTCCGGTAATGACAAATTCCTGCCCGGTCAGAGGTAGTTCTTCAGGTTTAGCTCCTTTCTCTGGCAATGGTAGGACATCCTTGCCCTCTAACTTTTTAATGATGTTTTTGTTTTCCTCGTTGCTGAAAAAGGCAATAATGCTGTCGGCAATCTTGGGCCCTATGGTGGGAATGGAGGTGAGGCTCTCCCTTGAGGCATTAGCCAGTGCCTCAAGGCTAGGCAACTCTTGGGCTAGAATCTCGGCCATCTCTTCTCCGATATGTCGTATCCCCATGGCAAAGATGAATCTGGCCAGTGGTTGCCTTTTGCTATTGTTGATAGCCTCTAAAAGATTATCTACACTCTTCTCGCCTATTCTCTCAAGAGCTAGAAGCTTCTCCCTTTTGTCGGCTAGATAATATAGATCCGAAAAATCCTTGACCAAGCCCTCTCTTAACAGCGTGACACTCATTTGCTCACCTATCCCCCTGATGTCCATACCCCCCCGTGAGGCAAAATGCTCCAATCTTTCCTGAACTTGAGCAGGGCAGGCAGCATTAGAACAGTAATACATAACCTCGCCCTCGGGCTTGATGACCTCAGACCCACATACTGGACAGCAGGAGGGCATGGTGAAGAGCTTTTCTTGCCCGGTGCGCTTACTTACTACCGGCCCCACGACTTCGGGTATCACCTCCCCGGCCCGCTGGATAATAACAGTATCACCGGTACGGATATCCTTGCGCCGGATGTCATCTTCATTGTGTAGCGCCGCCTGCTTGATGGTTACGCCGCCTACTGATACCGGCTCCAGAATGGCATAAGGGTTGAGCGTGCCGGTTCGGCCAACACTAATTTTAATCTCCTTTAGGCGGGTGGTACCCTGAATAGCCGGGAACTTGTAGGCTATTGCCCACCGTGGCTCATGACCAATATCACCCAGTCGCTGTTGAAGCTCAAGTGAGTCTACTTTAATCACGATGCCGTCGGCTTCGTAAGGCAGGCTTTCTCTTTTTTCCTCCCAGGTCTGGTAGAAATCTTTGGCCTCTTGAATACTGCTAAGAAGCTTGTTATTGGGATTTATCTTGAAGCCGAGTGATTTAAGGTATTCCATGGTTTCCCAGTGAGTTGGAGGTATTAGCTTACCTTCAGCGTAGCCCAGCATATAGATATATATATCCAGTGGGCGCTTGGCGGTGATGTGGGAATTAAGCTGACGCACTGAACCCGCCGCCGCATTTCTGGGATTGGCAAAAGGGGGCAGCCCTTCCTCAGTCCGCTCTCTATTTAGTTTATTAAATCCGGATTTAGGCAGAAAGACCTCACCTCGTACCTCAAACCGGGGTGGTGCCTCTTTAGGCACCGACAGGGGAATGCTGCGGATAGTTCTCAGGTTCCGGGTGATATTTTCCCCCCGGAAGCCGTCACCGCGGGTAGCCCCGGTAATTAGCTGGCCGTTAATATAGGTCAGGGCTACTGCCAGCCCATCAATCTTATGCTCGCCGACAAAGTTAAATTGCTGCCGGGCTAGCAGCTTTGAGGTTCGGGTATACCAGCCCAGTAGCTCTTCTTCGGAGAAGACGTTGCCTAAGGATAACAGGGGCAGGTGGTGTTCGACCACACCGAAGGCTTCCACCGGGGCAGCACCAACCCGTTGGGTGGGTGAATCTGGGGTCAAGAGTTGGGGATACTCTGCTTCCAGTCGCCCTAGTTCTCTCATCAGCAAGTCATACTCGGCATCGCTAACCTCAGGGCTGTCCAGTACATAATAGCGGTAGTTGTGGTGGTTAATCTGCACCCTTAGTTCGGCTATTCTTTCTTTTGCTCTGACTGGGTCCTTCATTATTGTCCTTGTTGTATGATTATACGGTTTTAATAGATTATAACATATAAATATTCCCGGGCTTACTGAAACTTGTGTTTTCTCTAAGGCGTATAGTAAGCTAGGGTCATTAAAGACTTGGGTATGATTGAAGGAGGATAGATAAATATGGCGGATATCCATCCCTTTCGGGGCATACGTTATAATCAGGGGTTAGTTAAAGACCCCTCATCGGCTATCTGCCCTCCTTATGATATTATTGGCCCCGCGATGGCAGAAGAGCTTCATCACCAGAGTGAGTATAACTTTATTCGGTTGGAGCTTTGGATACCGCAGGAGACAGATGGGGATGATAAGTATACTCGTTCGGCAGCTACCCTGGAGCAATGGCTCAAGCAGGGTGTGCTTAAAATGGATGAGGCACCTGCCATCTATCTTCATGACTGCTATTTTACCTATAACGGCAAGGAGTACAGGCGTCGTGGTATGATAGCCTGTATCAGGTTGGAGGAATGGGAAAAGATGGTGGTTCGCCCTCATGAGGACACGCTAGGGGTACCTAAGGCGGACCGATTAAAACTGCTGTGGGCGCTCCAGGCTAATACCAGCCCGGTTTTTGTTATGTATGAGGACCGGGGGCAACAGATATCTTCACTACTGGCCCTAGAGGAGCAGAAGCAGCCGATAATTAGCCTGAGCAGTGCTACTGAGGGGAGACATAACATCTGGGCTATCACTGAGCCTGAGGTTGTAGGTAAGATATGTGCCAACTTGGCCCCTAAGCCGCTCTATATTGCTGACGGGCATCATCGCTATACGAGTGCCCTTAACTACCGACGGGAAAGAATGGGCGGCTCTTCATCGGTGTCGGGGGAGGAAGAGTTTAACTTTGTGATGACGACCCTGGTAGACTTTTCTGACCCGGGGTTGCTTCTATTAGCCACTCACCGGCTGGTTCGGGGTATCCCGGAGGCAACCTTGAATGAGCTGAGGACTAACTTAGAGCCGTTATTTGAGATAGAGGAGGTGCCGCTTGATACCTCTGGTGTCTGGCAGCAGGCGGATGATTTATTGAGCCGGGGGAATGCAGAACAGGCTAGATTTGTCTTGGTTGGTTTATCGCCAGAAAGCCTCATTGTGCTGAAGCTGCGTGACTTTAGTGCGGTCAGCCAGATGATGTCTGCCTCTCAGGGTGAGCTAACCAAGAGGCTGGATGTTAGTATTCTTGATAATATCATACTGGAAGAGCTACTGGGGTTGACCGATGAGAAGCAGAAAACATCCCTTGCCTTTAATCACGACCTGCAGGATTCAGTAAAAAGGGTATTAAATGGGGAATACCAGCTGGCCTTTCTCTTGAGGCCAATTAAGGCGGGGACGATTAAGGCTGTCGCTGACACTGGTGACCGCATGCCCAGAAAATCAACCTACTTTTATCCCAAGATGCCATCGGGGCTGCTAATCCACCGTCTGGTCTAGGCACCTGATAACCTAGGGCTACTGTTTTTGATGCTTTATTTAGTATTTGGCTGAAATAATAACCCCAGCATTGGGATGAGTGCCGATGCCGGGGTTATTTCTATCTCAGTATTATACCCCTACTTTTTCAGCGAGGGTTAGTCGGAGCGTTGACCGGGTGCTTGGCTGGCTTTCCCTGCAAAACATCAACAATCTGCTCGGCTGTATCTGTGGCGGCTACAATTTGAGCTTCGTGGGTAGAAGCCCCTAAATGAGGGGTAACGATGGCGTTATCACAGGCAAAAAGGGCACTCTCGGTACACGGTTCGGTACAGAAGACATCAATAGCAGCACCGGCTATTCTTCCCTCTTTTAACGCCTTACATAACGCTTCCTCATTGATTAATGCCCCTCGAGCACAGTTGATGATGCGAGCTGTTGGCTTGACTAAGGCTAGCTCTTTTTCGCCAATCATGCCTTTTTTCTCTGGCGACATTTTGGTATGTAGGCTGATAAAGTCGGATTCTCTGAGTAGCTGTTCCAGGGAAACAAGCTCTACCCCCAGCTTGTGGGCACGCTCTGGGGGAACGGAGGGGCTATAAGCAATAACCTTCATGTTGAAGGCTTGGGCGCGCTTAGCTACTTCTGAGCCAACATTGCCCAAGCCGATGAGCCCTAATGTTTTACCCCTTACCTCGGTGCCCATGAAATCGCCCCGTTTCCATTCCCCAGATTTGAGCGAGGCATTAGCCTTGGGAATATGACGGGTCAGGGAGAGCATCAACCCGATGGTATGCTCGGCTACGGCGATGGTATTACTGGTCGGGGCATTAACCACCAGAATACCATTTTTGGTGGCTTCTTCAACATCAATGGTATCGACGCCAGCACCGGCGCGGCCGATAACCTTGAGTTTTTTCCCGGCGTTTATAACCTCGGCTGTAACCCTGGTCTGACTGCGCACCACCATGGCATCGTAATCGCCAATGATGGGCACGATTTCCTCCGGCTTAAGTCCGGTCTTAACATCCACCTCACCACCGCTTCGGTGTAGAATCTCTAGGCCCTCGTTAGCAATCTTGTCAGAAACCAAAACCTTCATGACTAACCCCCAAACCCAGCCTTTGGCAGGGCTAACTTGAGTGCTGATATTACGTCCTTGATGTCCTCCTCAGTCACCTGACCCAGGTGGCCGATGCGGAATATCTTGCCGTCAAGTTTCTGCTGGCCACCACTGAGCACGATACCATGCTCTTCTCTCATAATCTTATTTAGCTTTTTGGGATCAAGACCGTTAGTAGCTGCGATTGCAGTGACGGTGTTAGAGGCGTATTTTTCATCAGCGAAGAGAGAGAGCCCCAGCGATTTTACTCCATCTCGAGCTGTTTGACCCACCCGGGCATGGCGAGCGAGGATATTAGCTAGGCCTTCCTTTTCCATAAGTTCCAATGCTTCTGCTAGAGCAAATATGGTGGTCATCGCTGGTGTCCACGGTGTTTGTCCCTTTTCCAGGTAGCTTCTGGCTTTGGTAAAGTCCCAGTAGAAGCGTGGCATCTTAGCCTGTGAATTTGCCTGCCATGCCTTTTCACTGACACTGACCATTGCCAGACCAGGAGGAATCATCCAGCCCTTTTGGGAACCTGTAACGACCACATCACAGTGCCATTCATCTACCGGCAGGTTGATTGCACTCAGACTGCTGATAGCATCAACCAGCAGTAGCTTGCCAAATTCCTTGACTACAGCGCTGATTGAAGCTAGGTCGTTGGTAACACCAGTAGAGGTTTCGTTGTGAGTGACCAGCACCGCTTTGATTTTGGGTTCAGACCTTAGGGCTTGGCGTATGGCATCAGGGTCGGCGGCTTTCCCCCACTCAAATTGAAGTGGGATTACCTCAGCCCCGAATTGTTTAGCAATAGTGCCCCAGCGTTCCCCGAAGACGCCAATGGAGACTGATAATACAGTGTCACCCGGGGATAGGGTGTTAACGATGGTAGCTTCTAAGCCGCCTGTCCCCGAACTGGTGAGCATGAACACATCACCCTTGGTTTGAAAGAACTGTTTTAGTTTGGCGGTTACCGTGTTTACTATCTGCCCGAACTCACCACCTCGGTGGCTTATCATCGGTTTGGTCATTGCCTGAAGTACCTCAGGTGGGCAGGGAGTAGGTCCCGGAATACGTAACTGTTCCATTATATCTATCTCCTTTCTTTACTACTTTATCTCATTACTACTATTTTACCACTATTTATTACTTTGGTGAAGCGGCGTTTACCCATGATTATGCACCCGGTATTATAACTTTAACAAAGTGGCGGCTCATCTTGACAACACCGCTATTCCTGATATTAGCTTTGTTATCAGAGATTTTCTTGCCGTCAATACTGACAGCCCCTTGACTAATTAGTCTCTTTGCCTCGCTCAGACTGCCAGCCAGATTCGTTTGCACCAGTAGCTCTCGCAAACTAATACCATCAGGTTGAGCACGAAACTCCGGTATTTCTTCAGGCACTTCTCTTCCTTGAAAGACTTTAGTAAAGTGCTCCTCAGCTTGGCTGGCTACTTTTTGGTCGTAGAGTTGGGTCACGATTTCCCTGGCTAGCCGTTTCTTAAGCACCATCGGATTAGCGGTTTTATTATTAAGCGCTTGCCTGAGCTTCTCCAGTTCCTCATCGGGAACATCAGTAACTAGTTCAAAGTAATCCATAATAAGGTTGTCAGGGATAGACATTATCTTGCCGTATATCTCATTAGGTGGCTCGGCGATACCGATATAGTTACCCAGGCTTTTGCTCATCTTCTGGGTACCATCGGTGCCGACAAGAAGGGGGGTCATAAAGCATTGCTGGGGAGGTTGCCCCATCATGGATTGAAGCTCCCTGCCCATCAGTAGGTTAAATGTCTGGTCAATGCCACCAAACTCGACATCAGCCTGGATAACTACTGAGTCGTAGGCCTGGAGCAGGGGATAGAGGAACTCAGTCAGAGCAATGGGGCGCCCGGCATTATATCTATTGCTGAAGTCCTCACGGGCCATTAGTTGGGCTATGGTGAACTTGCTGGTGAGTTGAATCACATCAGCCAGGGTAAATTCACCAAACCACTCACTCTGCCATCTTACCTCCGTCCTTGCCCTGTCCACTACCTTGAAGAACTGCTCCATGTAGGTTTTGGCGTTAGCCTGAACCTCTTCTTTGGATAGCATAGGCCGGGTGATAGAAACACCACTTGGGTCGCCAATTTGGGCTGTCCAATCACCAACGATGAGGATAACCTTGTGTCCCAAATCCTGGAATTGACGCAGCTTCTTTAAGGCTACCATATGACCCAGGTGAATATCAGGGAAACTGGGGTCAAAGCCCTCTTTTAGCCGTAGCTGCTTGCCTGAGCGTAGGAGCTCTATCATCTCCTCTTTAATTATAATTTCAACTACCCCTCGCTTGAGCAAGCGGCTAATGTCTCGACTGTTCGTAGTTTCCCCGCCGGTATCCATAATTAGCTACCCTTAGAGCTTAATAGAGCTCTGCCTTGTTTTATATCCTCAGTTATCTGCTGTCTTAGTGCCTCGGCGGTATCAAATTGCTTCTCACCGCGAAGCCGCTCTATTATATCAACTTTTAGCTCATTTCCATATAGATTGCTGTTATAATTGATGATATAAATCTCTACGATGTTCTGGCGACCGCCGAAGGTAGGTTGCCGGCCAATATTAGTTACTGACTCATAGGCTTTGTCGTTGATATATGCCCAGGTGGCATAAATACCATTGGTGGGTAGAGCCTGTTCTGGGTCTATATCCAGGTTAGCCGTAGGGAAACCCAGCTTCGTCCCCCGACTTGCCCCGGGGATTACCTGTCCGTGCAGGCTAAAGGGACGGCCTATCAGGTTATGCACCCTTTTCAGGTTGCCATCAGCCAGGGCTTTTCTGATGGCGGTGCTGCTTATCACTTCACCATTTATCATTATAGGCGGTACTACGGTTACAGCGAAGCCCATATTCTCTCCTAATCTGCGGAGGGCATCAATATTGCCTTCCCTCTTTCGTCCCAAGGTAAAGTCAGGGCCAATCACCAGGCTCTTCATTCTGATGTACTTCTTCAGCAGGTTTATAAACTGGTAGGCGCTGAGTTTGGCTAGCTCATGAGTGAAGGGTAAGGTGACGATGGCTTCAACCCCTTCATTCTTGAGAAGGGTGATTCTTTGGGCAAGGTCGGTCAGGAAGGCTAGCTTGGTCTGAGGTGATAGTACTTTCTGGGGATGTGGGTCAAAAGTTACCACTGTGCTGAGCAGATTCTGCTGTCTAGCCAGCTCCTTTAGCCGTGAAAGCAGGTATTTATGACCGAGGTGAACCCCATCGAAAACCCCGATAGTGAGTATCGTGTCCTTCCTTGGTGATAACCTAGATAATTCTTCCTCTATTGTCATGACTTCTTGCCGGGCAGGGTTACTAACAGCTAGGGAATTAATTAAGAGTGACTTTATACAAATCCCGGTTAATTTGTTGTCGCTGAAGTATTTAAATACTAACATAAGCCAATCTAGGCGTCAATTGAGGGCTATATATTCCAGAGTATTACGTAAAGAATGTAGTAAAGCGAGCTTGGAATTTGCAAGTATTTTTTGGTTTAGCTTACTAATTCAATTCATTATAAGGTATAATTGCAGTGGGGTAATATTGAGTTGCCAGCGTAGCTCAGTGGTAGAGCAGCGGTTTCGTAAACCGCTGGTCGTCGGTTCGACTCCGACCGCTGGCTCCACTTTTTGAAGCTAACATTACCTTCATAAGACCTTCCGCAAGTAGACATAACTAAAAGTTGCTAATAAATTGCTAATAATCACTTTTAACAGCCTCATCTTCACGCCTGGGTAACACCATCTTGTCAAAGCCTGCGGCGGCAGCTTCTTGAAGTCCGGGGGTCACATGACTGTAAAGGTCAAGGGTTGTTGAGATGGTGGCATGGCCTAGCCTTTCCTGGACTACCTTCGGATGTACGCCCTGCTTTAGCATTAAAGAAGCGTGAG
>JADFUW010000025.1 GCA_015222205.1 Chloroflexota bacterium | reverse complement strand
GTTAGAATCTGGGGGGGATAGGGGTGATTGGGGGGAGAGGATAGCCATATCTATGGCGTGCCATAGTGCCGTAAGGGCCGGCCAAGTGCTGGCTGATGATGAAATGCGAGCGCTCCTGCGACAACTGGAGCAGGTAGCTATCCCTCATAGCTGTCCTCATGGCAGACCGACTATGATTCATCTCAGCTTAGGACAGCTTGCCAGGGAGTTTGGCAGAGCCTAAAAATTAGTCTTGGCGTGTGGCTTTTGGAATAAACTTAAACTAATCCCAAAAGCATGGCTATACCGAGACCCAGTATAACAGTGCCGGCCACCAGGTGTAATTTACCGATGTTTCTTTCTTTCCACAGATAGATGTCGTGTACCCTGCCTAACCCCAGATAAACACCGCCAACTATGCCTAACATCGGGAGAATAAATATTAGGTTATACAAGAGCAGGATGGGAACATTTTCAACCATGTCGAAGACAGATAAGATGCCGGCGGCTATCACATAAGGGCCAATAGTACAGGGCAAGAGAAAGAAGGTAACTAATAATCCGGTTATGAAGGCTCCTTTAGTAGAGGTTATTCCATAGATTATCTTTTTAACCTTCGGTCGCATGAGGAGGGGCATCTCTGTTCCCAATCTTCCTGGTTTATATCTTATAAAATCCCTGATATTCAGTACCCCGAAGGTTATAGCTGCCACCCCCAGACCCTTAAAAAGCCAGAATTTAGCCGGGGCTAGAGCCTCAACTACTTGAAAAAACTTGATAATAACCAGTCCGTATAAAAAGTACATCACAAATACTGAAGAAACAAATGCTAAGCCGGCAAGTAATATACTGCGTCTGTTTCCCGGGTTATAGGCTAAAATCGTGGTTAGCATTAGCAATAAAACCGCAAAGGCACAGGGGTTTATGGCGTCTACTACTGCTAAAGAGAGAACTTTTGCCAAAGTAAGGGTGGGCTTGGTTGGCTCTGGTGCTGGAGTAGGAGTGGGGGCTGGGGTAGGTGTTGGTTCTGGCTCGGGCGTCGGAGTTGGGGTGGGTGTCGGCTCTGGCTCTGGTGGGGGAGTTCCTATGCCTTCACCATCCCATTGAAAGATCCAATCATCAATTAAGATTCCGTTATCAAATTCAACATTTCCCCCAGGAATTGCAACTGCTATTGGCTCTATTATTTCAAATTCAGCATCTTTCAAAATGTCAGCTGGATTATTAGCCGTTAATAAGCTTTTTAGTAGTTCGCTATCTCCTGTGGGCCCCGTCTTTATTAGTACTTTCTCTTGGTGCCAAATCATGGGGTAACCGGGCAGGGAAGTGATATCCAAATCGTTGAAATCTTGAGCGCTACTGTCAATTAGAGGACACTTATTAGAATCTAGTTCGTCAATTATTCCCCTGGCGTTATTCGCAATTGTCAGGTGGCCTGTAGCATGCTGAGCTTGACTAAAAATTATCAGAGGAATTTTATATTCTGTGTGATATGCGGAAGCATATTCATCAAACACAAGGGCGTTTTGTTCCTGCCCATAAATCTCATATTCTATGACGACCAAATCTGGATATTCTCTTGGTAGTTGCTCAACTACCAGCGAGCCAACATTTTCACAGCCAAGGCAACCAATTCCAGTAAAGTAGACCATACCGACATAGTTTTCCTGGGCAGCCTGGGCGGGAAAGGCCAAGGCAGGCACCAGGAAACAGATAGCTGGTAAAACCGGACCGATGAGCTTTAAAAACTTCCTTAGCATTTTATGTGACCATTAATTTAATTCTGCAGCCGTTAGTTGCTCTTGCAAGGGGTGGCTGGGGACAAATCCCAATTTATCTGGTGGCCAGATTGATAGCCAAGCCTTACCAATTATGTTTTGGCGTGGCACTGTTCCCCAGCTATGGGAATCATTGCTGTTATTGCGGTTGTCACCGAGAACAAAATATTCATTCTCAGGGATTGTTTCCTGAGGGAAATCATACGAGGGGGTAGCCTTAATATAGGGTTCAGCTAAAGCTAGGTTATTAACATATACTATCCCCCCTTTTATCTCTACTGTGTCACCGGGTAGGGCGATGATGCGTTTGATAAAATCAGCACGTTGCTTAGTGGGCGGGTGAAAGACAATCACATCACCCATTTGTGGTTCGCCGAAACGATAGCTGACCTTGCTGACTAATAGCCGTTGTCCATCTTCAAAACTAGGATTCATACTTGAGCCGACAACGATGAAACTTTGAACAGTGCCCTGTAGCAGGAAAAAGATACCTATGGCTACTAAAATAACAATTAGAACTTCACGGAGAAAAGGCCTCATTTACTTAAGATAATTCCTTCCTGAACGTGGTTTTAATTATAACCTATCTCTCTCTTTCTATCTAGTGTAGAGCTAACGCTTATTTGACAACCCCGTTACAGTTCTAATCTTAGTCACATAATTGCGGGTAGTAGCTTCTCAGGGGAGGCAAAATCCCTTCCAACCTGACTCTTATAAAGACTAGATTGACGAATTTGCACTTTTTTTGAGGGGGGTGCTAGAATGAGATTAATATGGACTATATGGCGCAGGCACTCTCCTTGGCTAGATTGGCTTTGGGGCAGGTTAGTCCTAACCCTGCAGTCGGGGCAGTAATAGTTAAGAATGATGAGGTGGTAGGACAAGGCTATACGCAACCGCCGGGTTCAGCTCATGCCGAAATAGTCGCTTTGGAACAGGCTGGTGAGTGGGCTCGGGGTGGTACGATGTATGTTACTCTGGAACCGTGCTGTTACTACGGTCGGACCCCACCGTGCACTCAGGCAATCATTGCTGCCGGTATTACCGAGGTTCATATTGCCATGCTTGATGCCAATTCCTTGGTGTCGGGACAGGGCAAAGAGGAGCTAGAGAGGGCTGGCGTCAGGGTATACGTGGGTGAGCACGAAGCAGAGTCTAAGCAGATTAACGAGGCTTATACTAAATTTATAACTAGGGGTGTTCCCTTCATTACGGTAAAATTTGCTATGAGCTTGGATGGGAAGATTGCTACCAAGAATGGTGATTCCAGGTGGATTAGTGGCGAGGTAGCCAGGAAACAGGTTCATAGTTTGCGTTATACTACCGATGCTATCATGGCTGGTGTAAACACGGTTCTGGTTGATGACCCCCGGCTTACGGCCAGGTGTTGTGGTAAGGGAGGGATAGCAAGGAAGCAACCGCTGCGGGTTATTGTGGATAGTAAAGGACGTACGCCATTAACGGCTCGGGTATTTAGTGAGCCAGGCAAGACAGTGCTGGCGCTGGGCAGGTTGGCTAAACCGGAGGAGAAAGCGATTTTTAGCGAGGCTGGTGCCGAGTTATTAGAATTACCCTCGGCAGAAGGATGGGTGGATTTGGAGAAGTTATTAAAAACATTGGGTGAGTGGGGGATTACCAGTGTCCTAGTTGAGGGTGGTGGGATTCTGCTTGGCTCTCTGTTTGACGATGGACTCGTCGACAAGGTGATTGCCTTCATCGCCCCTATTATAATTGGTGGCAGGGAAGCCAAAGTGGCGGTGGCTGGTAAGGGGGTTGATAAAGTGGTAGACTCGCTAAAGTTAGAGCGGGTTAGTGTGGAGAGGTGCGATGAAGACTTGATGGTCTGTGGGTATGTAGCCACAAAAACAGATGCCTGATGGTAGTGGAGGAGTTTTTTAGAATATCATGTTGCTGGAATAAAAGGAGAGTCTGTGTTTACCGGGATTGTAGAAGAGATGGGCAGGATTAAGCTGGCTAAACCTGGCAATCTGGTTATTTCTGCAGCCAAGGTTCTAAATGGGATAGAACTAGGCGGAAGTATTGCGGTTAACGGAGTATGCCTGACAGTAGCCAGTTTTAATAGTAGTTCGTTTTCGGCCGACATAATGCCGGAGACACTAAGGCAAACCAACCTTGGGTTACTTGGTGCCAGCGATAGGGTTAACCTGGAGCGCCCGCTAACTCTGGAGAAGCCGTTAGGTGGTCATCTGGTTCAGGGGCACATTGACAATACGGGTAGAGTGACCTCAGCTATCCGGGATGGTGAGGCAATAGTAATGAGGCTTGAAGCTCCTCCTGAGGTGATGCGCTATATAGTGGTTAAGGGTTTCATTGCTGTTGATGGGGTTAGTTTAACTGTGGTAGATAGCGATACCAGTTCGTTTCAGGTTTCTCTGGTTGATTATACCCGGGAACATACTATACTGGGTGGTAAGCAAATAGGTGATTTGGTTAATCTGGAGGTTGATATTATCGCCAAATATGTGGAACAGATTAGTCAGGCTCGCAGTCCAGGTATGACCGTTGAGTTTTTAAGGGAGCATGGTTTTTAGCCGATTAGTTTACCCGGCGTTGGCTGGGGGAGGAGAATAAGCATGGGATTAGCAACCATTCCTGAGGTTATTGAGGACATAAAGATGGGTGGGTTTGTTATCATCGTTGATGATGAGGATAGAGAGAACGAGGGTGACCTGGTCATAGTTGCGGAAAAGGTAACCTCGGAAGCCATTAACTTTATGGCCTTAAATGCCAGGGGATTAATCTGCTTGCCGATAATAGGTAAACGGTTAGACGAACTGAGGATTCCCCTGATGGTGAGGGATAATACCTCACAGTTCGCCACTGCCTTTACCGTGTCTGTTGAGGCAAAGCACGGGGTTACTACCGGTATTTCAACTGCGGATAGAGCAGAGACGGTGAAAGCAATAATTAACCCGGCAACTAAAGCTGATGATTTAGTTCGGCCGGGGCATATGTTTCCCCTGCGGGCTAAGGAGGGTGGTGTCCTGGTGCGGGCGGGGCATACCGAGTCTATAGTTGATTTGGCCAAGCTGGCTGGTCTTTATCCTGCCGGCGTTATCTGTGAAATCTTGAATGAAGATGGCTCTATGGCACGGCTACCCCAGCTTGAAGTAATGGCGCAGAAGTACGGGATTAAGATTATCAGTGTTGCTGACCTGATTACCTATCGTCGTCATTATGAGAAGCTGGTGCATCGGGTAGCTAAGGCTAAGTTACCGACCAAATACGGTAGGTTTACGGCTATTGCCTACAAGAGTGATATAGACCACGATGAACACCTGGCTTTAGTCATGGGCGATATATCTACCGAAGAGCCGGTACTAGTCCGGGTTCATAGTGAATGCCTTACCGGTGATGTATTTGGCAGCCTTCGCTGCGATTGTGGTGAGCAGATTTCCCTGGCGATGCAGGCTATTGCTGATGAGGGACGGGGTGTCTTTCTGTACATGAGGCAGGAGGGACGGGGCATTGGCTTCCACAATAAGATACGTGCTTATGCCCTTCAAGATGAAGGCTTGGACACAGTAGAGGCTAATTTATCTCTAGGATTTGCTCCTGACCTGCGGGACTATGGTATTGGTGCTCAAATCTTGGCCGATTTGGGTCTGCACCAGATTCGATTACTCACCAATAATATCAAAAAGGTGATAGGTTTAGAGGGTTATGGGCTTAAGGTTATGGAGACAGTACCTATAATCATCCCTCCCAACCCGTATAACCGTCGCTATTTAGTCACAAAACAGGAGAAATTAGGCCATACTTTAGGAATAGAAAGTGCCCCGAGTAATTAGGTGGCTATAAAGAAACTAGTGCATTAAAGCTGGTTATCAATAATCTCTAAAAGGAGGGGATAGTGAACAAACAATTTGAAGGCATGTTGCTGGGGAAGGGACTGAGGTTCGGGTTGGTTATCTCCCGGTTTAACGATTTTGTTACAAAAAAACTGCTTGAGGGGGCACACGATGCTCTAATTCGCCACGGTGTCAATGAGGCAGATATAGAGGTTGCCTGGGTACCAGGTTCGTTTGAGGTTCCCCTTGTTGCCAAGAAGCTGGCTCAGTCTAAGCGGTATGATGCTGTTGTCTGTCTTAGTGCTGTGATTCGTGGTAGTACACCCCACTTTGATTACATTGCGGCTGAGGTGACTAAGGGTGTGGCTAAGGTGAGTTTGGAGACTGAGCTACCAGTTATTTATGGTGTCATCACAGCTGATACCCTAGAGCAGGCTATAGAGCGGGCCGGAACCAAAATGGGCAATAAAGGATTTGAGGCTGCTGAGCATGCCATTGAAATGGCAAACTTGATTAAGAGTATTGGTTAGAGGTTAGTGCTTAAGTTTGCTGGCAATAGTCAACTATGGAGGTTTAGTTAGAGGTTTAGTTATTGGTATTTAAGATTCCCTCTTAGTCAGTAACTTTATAGACGATATCGCCTCGCCTCACTTGATCACTAACCTTAATCCCGATATTGTCTCCTGCTTTAGCCTGCTCAACATTCACATTATCTATCTGCATTGACTCAACAGTGAACTCCAAATCAGTAGTGTGACCCTTGATATGAATGTTGTCGCCTACTTTTAGCGTTGCCGTTAGCTCAATCCCGGCTACCACAGGTCGAGCAAAGAAATCGCTTACCTTTCCAGCCACTATCTCAGGCATGAAGCACCTCCCTTATGTTTAATGTGGGATAGACTTATATCATCTCCTTTAGAAATTAATATACACCACTTTATTTGAATAAATCAATACCAGACCTTATTTTCAATCTGGCTCTCGTTGAGCGTGTCACTAATCGTATGAACGAGTACAAATCCTTGCCATAGTCCCAATAAATATGGTATAATATTAAACTAAATAGAGACCTTTAAGCTAGCCCAGAGAGACTGGCAAGGGAAGTGAAAAACAAACTAACACCAAGCCTCTTGCCAGCCAAGGCAAGGGGTTTTTTAATGGCTCAGAAAATCTTAATGACCGGGGAGGACATCAGACGAACCCTGGCCCGCATCGCCCACGAAATCATAGAGCAAAACAGGTCGGCTTATGACCTGATACTGGTTGGCATGCGCACTCGTGGTGTGCCCCTAGCCAGAAGGTTAGCCACTCTAATAGAGAACTTTGAGGGGCTAAGAATACCAGTCGGTGCCCTGGACATTAGCCTGTACCGGGATGACATCGGTTCCCTAGATATACAACCTACCGTCCAGCGGACTGACATTCCGACAAGTATTGACGGTAAGTGCATAGTGTTAGTTGATGATGTTCTATATACCGGGCGCAGCACCCGTGCCGCCATGGATGCCCTTATTGACCGGGGACGGCCGAAATCAATTCAACTGGTGGTGCTTGTTGACCGTGGCCACCGCGAGATGCCAATACGAGCTAACTATGTCGGCAAGAGCATACCAAGCTCCAGAGACGAGGAGATACAGGTTCAGCTGATAGAGACTGACGGTATCGATGAGGTAGCCATCATAAGCACCGCTAACAATAGGCCTATCGCCAGTAAAGTTAGAAGGAGTTACTATGACCCTAGCCAGTAGAAGTCTGGTAACCATAGATGATTTATCCAATGGGGAAATAGAAGCCCTGTTTTCCCTGACCGACGAGATGTCAGGCTCAATGAAGGAGCAGTTTGGCCTATGCCGGGGCAAGGTCATGGCCAGCCTGTTTTTTGAGCCCAGCACCAGGACAAGGCTGTCATTTGAGACAGCCATGCACAGACTCGGGGGTAGTGTCATAAGCGCCGTTGATACCAAGGCAACCTCGCTGGCTAAAGGGGAAAGCCTGGCCGATATGGCCAGGGTGGTTGGGAGTTATGCCGATATAATCGTCATTCGACACCCCTGGGAGGGAGCCGCCAAGGTAGTTGCCGACTACGCCGGTGTCCCGGTAATAAACGCCGGTGACGGGGGTCATCAGCATCCTACCCAGACCTTGTGTGACCTTTACACCATCAAGAAGGAAAGGCAAACCATCAAGGGGTTAAAGATCGCCCTCTGGGGAGACCTAAAATATGGGCGAACGGTACATTCTTTAATCTTTGCCCTGGCTAAGCTCGAGGCAAATATTCTTTTTTGCCCTACCCCAGGTCTAGAGGTACCAGAGCATGTTATCAAGAAACTAACCACCGAATATGGGGGTGAGCTGGAGAAGTACGAGGCCTCGGCTCAAACCAGCGAGAAAGGTCTTTCCTCCCTAGATGCGATATACATAACACCGGGTAGTCCACACCAGCTGGCCATGATGCCCAACGTCAGTATTCAGGTCGAGTTGAAGAGAGGGGTTGATGCCCTTTATGTCACCCGCCCTCAGAAGGAGAGATTTGCCACAGCTGAGGAAGGACAGGAAGTGGAAGAAAGATACTCAACGGTAGATAAGAAACTGCTAAAAGAAAAGGAGTTTAAGAGAACCCTTATTATGCATCCACTACCCCGTGTTGATGAGCTAGCCTGCGAGCTAGACGCTGACCCACGGAGTATGTACTTTAAACAGGCGGCACTGGGGGTACCAATCAGAATGGCACTTATCAGCCTGTTACTGGGGGTTAAGGAAATTTCCATCCCCCACGAAGATTCCTCGCCCAGGACAGATTATCCCCTCTACAAGCGGGGCTTCGGAGTCAAATGCCCCAATCCAAGATGTGTATCAGTACAGGAAAGCGAAGTAAAATATATTAAGCCCGAATTCAAAATAGTAAACAGTAAGCCTCTGACACTGAGATGTGTCTACTGTGAGCACGGCTTTGAGCCCAAATATGTTGCCAGCTCAGAATGGCACGAAGGAACGCTGGCTGAGAAAAAATACCATAGCGCCCAAAGCCATTGGGCAAGAAAAATCAAACCAGAGAATCTGATTATCTTTGATTCAGAAAGCGAAGCCGAGGCTCACGGTTTCAAGCCCAGCCATTATACCCCAGAACATCGATAAAAAATAACGATGAGCGAAAGAGGAGTAATGAAGCCCTTACTTATCCAGGGAGGATACATAATCGACCCCAGCCAGGGGCTAGATGAGACCCTTGATTTGCTTATCACCGAGGGCAAAATCTCGTGGCTAGGTAAAAGAGAAATAACCTCATCCAAGCCCGACTGTGATGTCCTTAACGCTTGTGGGCTGATAGTCTGCCCCGGACTTATTGACCTCCACTGCCACCTGAGACAACCAGGGTTTGAAGAAAAAGAAACTATCGCTACCGGCAGCCAGGCGGCGGCTCAAGGCGGCTTTACTACTATCTGCTGTATGCCTAACACCAACCCCCCCCTAGACAGTCAGGCTACGATACATTATGTAAAATCCATCGCAGCTAAAGAAGGAGTGGTTCATGTCCTGCCTATCGGCTGTGTCTCTAAAGGCAGAAATGGAGAGGAGTTAGCCGAGATGGATGAACTGGCCTCCGCCGGGGTGATTGGTTATAGCGATGACGGTAATCCGGTCTTTAGTTCACGCCTGATGCGCCAGGCACTAGACTACAGCCGCATCTCTGGGCTACCTATTATTGACCACTGTGAGGATACTACCCTCGCTGAAGGCGGGCTAATGAATGAAGGCGTAACCTCAACCAAGCTAGGTCTTCCGGGGATACCAGCCGCCGCTGAGGAGATTATGGTCGCCCGTGACCTGGCTCTGGCTCAGCTAACCGGGGGACGACTTCACATTGCCCATGTTTCTACCAAAGGCTCGGTTGACCTCATCCGCCAGGCCAAGGAGAAAGGGATACAGGTTACCGCCGAGGTTACACCCCACCACCTCACCCTGACTGAAGAAAGGGTCATCGGCTATAACACCAATGCTAAGGTAAACCCACCCTTGAGGACTGAGCAGGACATCCAGGCTCTAACCTGGGGGCTTAAAGAGGGCGTGATTGACATTATTGCTACCGACCATGCACCTCATACCGAGGCGGATAAGCTAGGCGAGTTTGCCCTGGCACCGTTTGGCATCAGTGGCTTGGAAACTGCCCTGGGCAGCCTGATGAGTCTGGTTCATAGTGGAGAGCTACCCCTGACCACACTTATTGCCAAGCTTACCCACGAGCCAGCCAAGATTATTAGCGATAAATACGGACGGCTGGGCACCCTGAATATCGGCACCCCGGCTGATGTAACCATCTTTCACCCGGATAAAGAATGGGTGGTAGACATTAACATATTCGCCTCAAAGGGTAAGAATACCCCCCTTAATGGCTCAAGGCTGAAAGGTAAGGTAATGGCAACCATCTCACAGGGAAAGCTGGTCTATAAAGACGTCTCAATCAGGCTTGAAGAAAAAGCGCCCTTGAGGGGGTAACGGCTAAAGGGAAGTTTAAGAAGGGTAAAGCCCTTCTTCAGAGAAAATCTTCCCCTCTCCCTTGATAAGGGAAAGGGGACAAAGGGGATAGGGTTTCATAAATGAGTAAAACGGCAATATTAGTCCTGGAAGATGGCTCAGTGTATCAAGGCTATGCCTTTGGGGCTGATGCCAGCACCTATGGAGAGGTAGTGTTTAACACCAGCATGGCAGGCTACCAGGAAATGCTGACCGACCCTTCCTATGCCGGGCAGATTGTCATGCCTACTTACCCACTTATCGGTAACTACGGCATCAATAAGCAGGACTTTGAATCCAGGAAAATCCAGGTCAGGGGCTTTGTCGTCAGAGAGGAGTGCCTTGAGCCTAACCACTATCTTAGCACCAAGACTCTTGATGAATTCCTTAAGGAGTATGACATACCCGGCATTTACGGGGTGGATACCCGGGCAATCACCCGCAGGCTCCGTTCCGCCGGGGTAATGATGGGCATTATCACCGGGGATAAAACCCCTGAGCCGGCCCTAGAGGAGTTAAAGAACCTGCCCGACTATGGTTCAATTGATTTTGCCCGGCAGGTAACCACCGAGACTCCTTATGAGTGGGAGCCAAAATCAACTAAAGAAGCTCAGCAAACTTTATGTAAAATAGTTGTTCTGGACTGTGGCTTAAAATATTCTATCCTGCGCATGATGCGCCGTCACGGCTGCCGAGTAACGGCTGTCCCCTGCACCATGTCCGCCAACGAGATACTGAAGCTAGGACCTGATGGCGTTATTCTGTCTCCCGGCCCGGGTAACCCTGAGAGGCTGGATTACATCGTAAATACAGTTAGAGAACTTGTGGACAAGAAGCCGATTATGGGCATTTGCATGGGTAATCAGCTAATCGCCCGTGCCTTTGGCGCCAGGACATTTAAGTTGAAGTTCGGACACCGCGGCAGCAATCACCCGGTTAAAGACCTTGTTGATGGTCGCATCCATATCACTACCCAGAACCACGGCTATGCCACCGACCCGGATAGCTTAAAAGATGGCTTAGAGGTAAGCCACATAAACCTGAACGACGGCACTGTAGAAGGCTTACGTCACCGGGAACTACCCATCTTCTCCATCCAGTATCACTCCGAAGCCTCCCCCGGCCCCCTGGACAGCGCCTATCTATTTGAGAAGTTTCTGGAGATGGTGAGGGGAGAGAAGTAAAGATTAATATAGGGAGTCTTAGAGGGGCGAAGCCCCTCTTATATAACCACCTCCCCCTTTTTCAAAGGGGGATTGAGGGGGATTTATGTTACCCTACAATAAGAATCTGAAACAGCGTTCCAGGCAACTCAGAGAGAACTTGACTGATGCTGAAAAGCACCTCTGGGCTAAGGTAAGGATGAAACAATTAAGGGGCCGCCAGTTCTACCGGCAGAAACCCATCGGTGATTACATAGTCGACTTTTATTGTCCTAAGGCAAAGCTGGTTATTGAAGTAGATGGCAGCCAGCACTTTTCTGATGAGGTGACCAGTTATGACAGAATAAGGGATGAGTACCTGAGCAGCCTCGGCCTAAGGGTGCTGAGGTTCACCAACACCGAGGTACTGACGAACACCGAGGGAGTCTTAGGGAGAATAAGTGAGAACATGGGAGAAATCCCCCTTAGTCCCCCTTTACGAAAGGGGGAGACATGATAGCTTCTCCCGAATCACCCTTTACGAAAGGGGGAGACATGATAGCTTCTCCCGAAT
>JADFUW010000024.1 GCA_015222205.1 Chloroflexota bacterium | reverse complement strand
TTTATCAGTGAGCGCACTGTCCAAGCTCATATGAGGAGTATCTTCAACAAGCTGGGGGTTGGTTCTCGCTCTGAGGCAATATTATATGGTTTGAAAAGGGGTTGGTTTAGCATTGAAGACCTCCCTTGAGAATTTAGCCATTTTTAGGCTTAACAAATGAGACTTATACGAAATCGTGTATTTTGGGCTATCATTGGCGTTTTTGCCCTGGCTTGTGTACTTCACTACGCTGAGATAATAGGTGTCCCCGGTACTGTCTACCCCAGCTTCCACCTCGGGTTGACCCGACACGCCTTGGACCGTATTCTTTTTGTGATACCTGTAATCCATGCTACATTTCTATTTAGGCGAAAGGGGGCATTAATCACCTCTTTTGCCGCGCTGGCGGTTATGCTACCCCGAGCCATACTTATCTCGCCTGTTCCTGAAGATGCTATTCTGGAGACCGTGCTCGTCTTTGTTATAGGCATAGTAGCTTCGTGGGGGATTTGGACACGAGCTACAGAAAGGGATAGAACCGAAGTAGCTTTAGCAAAGCTGCAGTCGTTACATGAGATTCTTCAACACTACGTCCAGTCTGCGAGGAAGACCGAAAAACGCCAGACCATACTTAATACCATCTCTACCCTGCTAAGCGAGTCCCTGGAGCTTAAGAGGACATTAGAGAGTGCCATTCATATGGTTTCAGAACTAATGGAAGTAGAAATCTCTCTGATATTTTCCCTGGATGAGGAAAGCCAGGAACTGAAGCTTGTTGCCTATGAAGGTGTATCTGATGAATTCGTCCGGGCTGTAGATGGAATAAAGATTGGCGAGGGCGCTTATGGAGAGGTAGCCAAGACGTGCCAACCTATGGTATCGGAGGATGTCTCTGATGACCCTAGGTTAAGCCTGCCTGAAGCTAGGAAGATGCGAATCAAACCCCAGCTCATTGTGCCGATGGTTCTTAGAGGCCAAATTAGGGGTGTGCTTTGCATAGCTATGCGCCGCCCCAGGCAATTTTCCCTGGATGATATGGAACTACTCACCGCCGTTGGTGCTCAAATAGCTACTGCCATGGAGAATGCTCGTCTCTATGAGAAGGAGCGCCTGGCTGTACAACGACTAGCCATCTCAGAGAGGAATTATCGGCAGCTATTTGAAAGTGCCAGTGATGCCATCTGGGTTCACGATTTGCAGGGCAACATTACCGCTGCCAATGAGGCAGCTGGGAAACTCGTCGGCTACAGTGTAGAAGAATTGCAAACATTGAACGTGAGGAAGTTTCTATTAGATGAAAGCATAAACATGGCGGGGCAGATCAGGCACAAACTATTAGAAAGAGAACCCGTGGAACAACCCTACGAACAACGCATGACCAGGAAGGATGGGACAGAAGCGATTCTGATGGTAGCTACCAGTTTGGTTACAGAGAATGGAAAGCCCACGGGCTTTCAACATATAGCCAGAGATGTAACAGGAGAGAGGAGGATGCAGGATCGCCTGCGCTACTATCTCAGCCAGATTACTAGAGTTCAGGAAGAGGAGCGTAAACGCATTGCTCGCGAACTTCATGATGATACAAGTCAAGTCCTTTACGCCCTTTCTCGCCAGGTAGACAACTTCACCCGCGGTAATGCGAATCTGGCACCGAACAATGCTACATTCCTGAAGGAGTTACGCCAACAGTTGAACAACACGTTGGAGGGAATACACCGCTTTATTCAAGAATTGCGCCCCCCCATGTTAGATGATTTAGGTTTATTGGCGGCGCTACGATGGCAGGCTACTGATCTCGAAAAGCGATTGGGGATAGAAGTAGATTTAACAGTAGCAGGTGTGGAGCGGCGCTTCTCGGCGGAGGTGGAATTAACAATTTTCCGCATCGTTCAGGAGGCATTAAGAAATGTAGAAAAGCATGCCCAAGCTTCAAAAGTAGAGCTTAAAATGGAATTTGGTGGAGGCAAAACGAAGGTCTCTATCTGTGATAATGGTAAAGGGTTTGATTTGGGGGAAGATTTGGCAATTTTACCTTGTGCTGGCAAGCTTGGTCTTGCTGGAATGGAAGAGAGGGCTCGTCTGCTAGATGGCAGTATGAAGATCGAATCTGAGCCAGGTAACGGTACTAGAGTGATGGTAGAAGTACCGATATGAATATTGGAGTAGTTTCTCCAACGCCGATAGGTTTAGAATGTGTGATTGTTAACAAAAAGCCTGGGTATCTGTATAGTGATACCCAGACCCTCTGACAGTCTTGATATACGCGATATTAACTTTAACTCTTTCCTATTCTGAACATCTTGGTCCCACATACGGGGCAGATACCCTGTGTTGCGGGCTTCCCGTTCTTCATAGTTATGGCCTTAGCGTCTTTCATTTCTCTTTTGGCGTGGCATTTTACACAGTAAGCTTGCATTTGTCTACCTCCTTTCTGGTATGAACGATAAACAATTCTTCCCCATAATGTCAATAGCCTAATAGTCTCACAAACTTAATTTGTTAAGTCACGCGCCAAGCGAAAAGCTCTAAACTACTATCTAGCTATTAATGCTGATAAAGTATCAATCTAAATACTGAGCCGCGGAGGACTCGAACCTCCAACCGGCTGATTAAGAGTCAGCTGCTCTGCCAGTTGAGCTAGCGGCCCACATACTACTATGTGAGTTTAACAAACATTAAATTACAGTGCAAGTTAGCATACTCACCGTGTCTGGGTAAGCACACTAGGTTGAAGAGCATCCTGTGATAAGCTATAATCAGCTAGAAGAAAATGTTTCCTGAAGAGGATAATTTTGTTGAAAAGTTATAGCTGTGGAGAACTAAACAAGAAGCATGTGGGCACTGAGGTAACCTTGGCCGGCTGGGTTGACCGGCGTCGGGACCATGGAGGGCTGATATTCATTGACCTGCGCAATAGGGATGGTATAGTTCAGGTGGCATTCAACCCTGAGGTATCGAAGCAGTGCCACGAGGTGGCTAGCGAGATGCGTAGCGAGTATGTAGTCAGGGTTTGGGGTAAGGTTGCCGCTCGTCCCCCTGGGACCGAGAACCCCAAGTTGGCTACTGGTGATGTCGAGGTTGTCGCCGAGAATGTCGAGATACTTAATTCAGCAAAGACACCACCCTTTTACATCAATGAGGATACTGAAGTGGAAGAAACCCTTCGTCTCCGGTATCGCTATCTTGACCTGCGTCGGACTCGAATGAAGGAGAACCTGATTCTTCGCCACCGGGCAGTAAAATTTATTCGTGATTTTCTGGATGCTAAGGGGTTTGTTGAGGTAGAAACACCTATTTTGATTAAGAGTACCCCTGAGGGCGCTAGGGATTACTTGGTACCCAGCCGGCTTCACCCGGGTAAGTTCTACGCATTGCCTCAGTCTCCGCAGCAGCTAAAACAGTTGCTAATGGTAGCTGGCGTGGAGAAATACTTTCAGGTGGCTAGGTGCTTTCGTGATGAGGACACCCGTGCCGACCGTCAGCCCGAGTTTACTCAACTTGACCTTGAAATGAGCTTTATTGAAGAGGAGGATATTCTTAGTCTGTTTGAGGAGCTTTTTACCGTTATGGTAGAGGCAATTAAACCAGAGATGCGTGTGATAAGGCCCTTTCCGCGTTTCACCTACGATGAGGCAACTGGACGCTACGGTACGGATAAGCCTGATGTGCGTTTTGGCTTAGAGATAGGAGACCTGGCCGATATTGTTGCCCAGTCTAGCTTTTCTATCTTTCGCTCAGTTATTGCTGACGGGGGCAGGGTGAAGGGTATCTGTGCCCCCGGCTGTGCTAGTTACACGCGCCGTCAGCTTGATGAACTGAATAAGCTGGTTAAGGATTTTGGAGCTGGGGGGTTAGTAACTATTTTGCTGGGTACCGCGCCCGGTAGTTTAGATGATTTGACAATGGACATGGTAAAGTCGGTAGCGGCTAAGTTTCTCACCTTAGACCAGATTAAGCAAATGGCGGGCCGTTTGGGTGCCAGTATGGGAGACCTGTTACTCATTGTTGCGGGTAGGGATGAGGTGGTTAGCCTGGCCTTAGGTGAACTACGCCAGGAGATGGGACGCCGGCTTAAGCTGGCTGACCCCAATCTTCTTGCCTTTGCCTTTGTGGTAGATTTTCCATTATTACATTGGAACGAAAAGCTGGGGCGATGGGAATCGGAGCATCACCCGTTTACCGCTCCCAGGGATGAAGATGTACCCTTGCTCGACAAGACTCCCGAAAAAGTAAGGGGCAAGCATTATGATATTATATGTAATGGGTATGAAATTGGTGGTGGTAGTCTCAGGATTTACACTGGCGAACTGCAAAGAAAGATATTTAGATTGCTGGGTTATAGTGATGAAGAGGTTGATGAGCTTTTTGGGCATTTACTGGAGGCTTTTGACTATGGTGCCCCGCCTCATGGTGGTGTTGCCATTGGCCTTGACCGCCTGATGATGCTTCTGACTGGGGAAAAGACCATCAGGGAGGTGATTGCCTTTCCCAAGACTCAGGAGGCTACTGATTTAACATTTGGGGCACCGTCACCAGTTACGGAGGCACAGCTGGCTGAGTTACACCTGCGTTTGTTGGAGGAAGAGTGAAGGTAACCAAGGATAAGACAGAGAATAGCCAGGTATTTCTAACTATTGAGATGGAGCCGGTTGAGGTAGAAGATTCTTTAGAAGAGGCCTATCACCGTCTGGTTAAGAAGACAAATGTCCCGGGCTTCCGCAAGGGAAAGGCGCCGCGGGTAATGCTAGAACGTCAGATAGGTAAAGAAGGCCTCTTGGAGGATGCGCTAAATACCCTGATTCCCAAAGCTTATGAAAATGCCGTTAAAGAGCAGGAAATCGAGGCTTTTGCTCGTCCCTCTATTGAGATAGCTCAAACCGACCCCCTGGTGTTTAAGGCAACAGTGCCGCTACCACCCCGGGTTGAGCTTGGTGATTACCGTAGTATTCAAATGACACCGGAGCCGGTAGAATTAAGCGAAGATAGTGTTAGCTCTGTAATTGAGGAGCTGCGTCATCAGCAGGCTACCTGGGAGCCGGTAGAGTGTGCGGTGGGTTCTAACGATATAGTGATTTTAGATGTTGAGAGTACGGTTGATGATAAGCCTTTTATCAATCAGAATGGAGCTCAATATCGTGTTCTGGAAAATCAGCCGTTGCCGGTGCCTGGATTTGCTGAGCAGTTACTGGGGATGAGGAGGGATGAAGAGAAGGAATTTCGGCTCCAGATTCCATTGGATTATTCTAAGAGTGAGTTAGCCGGGAAGGAGACTTTGTTCAGGGTAAAGGTTAGCGAGGTAAAGCAGGAAAGCCTTCCTGAGTTAAATGATGAATTTGCCAAAGGAATTACCCCTAATTTTGAGACCCTGGATGCACTCCGGGAACAGGTTTCTACTGACTTAAGACTTAGGGCTGAGGAGAAAACCAAGCTAGACCTTGAGGAACGGGTTATAGACGCTGTGGTTGACTTGGCGGAGATAGAATTTCCTCCCTTTCTGGTAGACATGGAAATTAACCGGCTCCTTGAGCAACAATTAAGGTATTGGCAGGGGGGTGGCCGGGGTTTGGAGGAGTACTTGGCCAGTGTTAATAAGACTAGGGGGGAATTGCAGGAAGAACTGCGTCCTCTAGCCACAAAGCGGGTTATTCGGTCATTGGTGTTGGGTAAGGTTAGTGATGAGGAAAAGATTGAGGTCAGCGGTCCTGAGATAGATGCTGAGATTGAGGATATGATAAAGGGTGCTGCTGAAGATAAAAAGGATGAATTTAAGGCGTCCTTGAATGCCCCGCAGTTCCGTGAATCAATCGGGACATTACTGGTTAGACGGAAAACTGTACAGCGGCTTATAGAGATAGCTAAGGGTTCAAATATAGGTGTTGAAACATCACAAAAGGAGGAGGGAAAATGATTAATCAACCGATGAATGTTATCCCGATGGTGATTGAGAGTGGGGCTAGGGGGGAACGAGCCTTTGATATCTACTCGCTTCTGTTAAAAGAGCGCATTGTTATGCTGGGAATGCCGATTAATGACCAGGTGGCTAATGTTATTATTGCCCAGCTTCTCTATCTGGAGCGGGAAGACCCGGATAAGGACATAAGCCTCTATATTAACTGTCCCGGTGGTGTTATCAGCTCTGGTCTGGCTATCTATGATACTATGCAGCTTATACGTCCCGACGTATCAACCATCTGTGTTGGTATGGCGGCCAGCATGGGAACAATACTTCTTTGTGCTGGCGCTAAGGGCAAGCGTTATACCCTGCCCAACTCTACTGTACACCTGCATCAGGCCGTTGGTGGTGCTCAAGGACAGGCGTCTGATGTAGAGATTGCGGCTCGCGAGATTATGCGGTTGCAGGGGCTAATTCGTGATATCCTGGTCAAACATACTGGTCAGCCGGTGGACAAGATAACTCACGATACTGACCGGGATTTCTATCTTAATCCTGAGCAGGCAGTAGAGTATGGTATCGTGGATGAAGTTCTTGGTGTACCCACGAAAGAGGTGGCTAAGACTGATGAAGCTGGGAGCAAGCCCGCAGAGAAGAAGTAGCTAGAGATAAAAAGGCTATAGCTTTACTGAACAGAGTTCCAAATAGTACTGCGCTAACTGGTTAGTGAGTAGACTGTAGATGGTGTTGATAGTAGAGTTACCATGATGGCTTGTTTTTATTGGCTACTATTTCTCCGTCATCAATGAGGCGCTCACCCCGACTTTTGGGTCTCTTCTCTAACCAAGAGCCTTATACTCTTATGAACCTCCACGATTTCATCTATGTCTTTTCTACCAGATAGCCAGTGGAAGTAACCTCTGTCGTCTGAGCCTCCATCCTTCTCCCTTTCCTTGACTAGTTCCTCTACCTTCCGGCGCTGGCTTTTCCCCCATGCCTCAAGCACCCCGGTTAGGTTGCTAATGGATTTAGAGGCCAGGCTCATTGTAGAGTAGTGTAGGGCAGGCTCAGTGGCGTTAAAGGCTATGGCTAAACCACCGGCGCTATCTACTGCCTGGAGCATTCTAAAATCGGTAATGCTATCACCTACTACTACCCAGTTGGTTAATGGCTGACCATATTTATCAGCAAATCTAATAAGGGCGTCTAATTTACGCTGTCCCCCTACTGGCTTTACTTCTCTTATTACCTCGCCAAGATTAGTAGTTGGTAGTTTTTCCCTGAAGAAGTAGTCTAAGTTCTGTTTGATTCTATCGTCATCGGTAACAGGCTGCATCGTTAGCATATCTTCTTCAGTCTGCTTAAGTAGAGCTAGGTCTTCATCAGATAGTGTTAACTGCAATTTATCCCAGGGTAGGGGGGTGTAAGCCAAATTATGGGCGTAGATAGCCAGTTTATGGGTAATGTGTATGGCGTATTGCTCATAGGTGGTGGTAATGCAAAATATCCTCCAGACCTTGGACTGGAGCCAAGCGATAAGCCTTTCCGCACCATCAGTTAAGCTGGCTTTTGTGGCTAGGCTGGCAATGTCGTTTTCCGAGATGTTATGAAGCACCAGGAAGGGCAATATAAGAGCCAGAGCATCCCCTGGTTCATGACCATTGCGGTCTTCCAGTGTCAGCAGGTCTTCATAGCGGCTTATGACCTCAAAAATCTTATCGCCGTTAGGTAGAAGTTTCATTAGCTTACTAATGCTATCTTGAGGTGATAGCGGACCTTCCAGGCTAAAACAGATAGAGTTATTTATTTATCTCACCCCCCTTAATTTTTCCTCTCCTTTGAGAGAGGGTAGAATGTGATTATGAAGAAGCAAGGTTTTCCCAGCCTCTCTTTTATTAAATAGTTCGCCAGGTTTGTTATGAAATCGTGTCACTTATTATCTTATCTATCTCGTCAGTCAGATTATATCCATTAATGGGTCTACCCTCAGGGTCAGTGACCCTTTTGTCTTGGGTTATTTTGACCTCACCCCGGCTAAACGCTTTAAGAGTAGATATTACTAGGGGAAATTCCCTAGCCACCCCGTGCTCTCGAATGAGTTTAAATAGGGGGTGAGCTTCACCCTGTTTTTTAATCTCCTCAAGGGGATGGTTCTCTATTTCCTGCCAGTATTCGTTAAAAGGCTTACCCTGGATAGGGAAGGTGCAATAGGTTACTGGTGACCCTTTATCTAGTTCTGGGGTGACCAGGTGCATCATGGCTCCGGTTTCCTGAGCTTTACTAGCAATCAGTTGCCAGATTACCTCCTGCCAGGTTCCTGTTGGCCCGCCCGGGGCTGCCGGGTGAAGGTTAATCATGTTATATCTCTGGCATATCTCTTTGCCAACAACGAGCATATAGCCCGCCAGGACACATAGGTCGGCGTGGTAATCCTGTAGCCGTTTCATTACTTCCCGGTCGTACTCCAGCCGCCACGGAGGTAAAGTGCCTTCCTGTCCGGTAATTAAGGCGCCTTTCTCGGCTTTAAATTTCTGATAGGAAAAACAGATAAGGGGGATATGATAGCTTTTGACCAACTGAAAGAACAGGTCGCTATTTTCGGCTTCACCGGCTTCACGGTTGCTGAAGACAAAGGCTATCTCGGCCTCAATCTCACCGCGGTTGATGCTACTCTGAACAGCCTGTAGGAGTTTCTTGGATGTTTTTCCTCTGCTGGTGGCAAACCAGCCCAGTTGATACAAAGCTCACCCTCCTACTTAAGATTACTTTTTAGCCTAGCTAACACGCTGTTGATATGAACTAATGGGTTTGTCCTATGCCCCTTAATCTTGCCCTTGGCTAAAGCCTGTAGAAACTCATCCCGACCACTAAATTCAGGCATCTCTACATAGGCATTGCCTATTTCATAGGGAGTATGGGCATCGCTCCCGGCACTGCCTGGAAGGCCATACTTCTGGGCAAAGGCTTTAGCCTTAGCTGACGACCGGTAGAGAGGGGTTCTTGAGTTAAATACTTCTATCACATCTATTTGTTCTTGCACTGCCAGTTCTTGTATTATCTCACTATCTAAAGCAGAGCGCCGAAATCGGTCAAAGGGGTGCGGGATACATACCAAGCCACCTTGAGCCCTGATTCTAGCTATTGTCTCGTCAACCGGCAGGCCACCAGGTATGCTCTCTTGGAGGAACATACCCATAATCTCGCCGTAGGGGGTCATTATTTCCTCAGCGACAATCACCGGGAAAGGGGCTATGCCTTGCATCTTTAAGGCTCCTTCAGCGGTGTCATGGTCAGCTATGGCAATGCAGTTTATACCCGTCTCCTGGCAGTGGCTTATAATTTGCTCTAAAGGTGTGTTGCAGTCTATTGAATATTCGGTGTGAATATGCAGGTCGGCTTTCAGCAATTTCAACTAACCCTCTCTAGATAGCTGCCATTGCGGGTGTCAACCTTGATAACATCACCTTTGTTAACAAACATGGGAACCTGGATAGTAACGCCGGTCCCCAGTGTGGCTGGTTTGGTACCGGCGGTAGCCGTATCCCCTTTAAAACTAGGCCCGGTCTCAGTTACCTCAAGCTCAACAGTAATGGGTAGTTCCACACCTACCAGCTCATCCTTGTAGCTTGATATTTGCAGGGACATGCCTTCTTTTAGGTAGTCAGTAGCATTACCCAGTTGGTCTTTGTTGAGGGAAGTCTGCTCGAAGTTTTCTTCATCCATAAAATAGTACAGGTTGCCATCGTTATAGAGATATTGCATATTACGGTAGTCAAGTCGGGCGCGCACGAACTTCTCTGTGTTCTGGAAGGTTTGCTCAATAGTATGCCCATCCCTGATATCACGAAGCTTAACGCGAGCTAAAGCAGTTCGTTTCATCTTAATATGCTGGTAGCCAATAACCTGATACAGTTTATTATCCAGCTCGATGACAATTCCTTTTCTCAGTTCGCTGCTGCTTATCATGTTAGGCTCCTATTTTCCTGGATTTTGAGATTACCCTGACTTGGCCATTTTCCATTACTACGGTATCCTCAATCCTGACCCCTCCCCAGCCAGTAAGATAGACACCGGGCTCAATAGTAAATGCCATACTATTACTAAGCTTCTCCAGTGAATTGGGGCCAAGGCGTGGTTGTTCATGTGGGGTTAAGCCTATGCCGTGCCCCAGGGCATGTCCAAAGGCTTCACCATAGCCGTCTTCTTCAATGACTATTCTAGCTGTTTTGTCGGCTTCCTCGCCGGTCATCCCCTCCTTAATCATAGCAATAGCGGTTAACTGAGCACCGAGAACACTGTCGTATATCTTCTGGAAAGTAGTATCAGGGGTTCCCAGACAGATAGTACGACTAAGGTCACTGGAGTAGCCTTCAACCCTGGCGCCGATGTCAATTACCACTGGTTCCCCAGACTGGATAGCGCGTGATGAGGGTTTGGCATGGGGTACAGCTGAATTATAACCTGAGCTGACAATTATATCAAAGGGGACAGCCTCGCTACCCTTATTGCGCATGAATTTTTCTATCTCCCAGGCTAATTCCTTCTCGCTCATGCCAGCGTGGATTATAGCCTCAGCGTATTCAAAGGCGGCATCGCTTATGGCTACAGCCCTGGTTATAAGCTCAATCTCCTCAGGCTCTTTTATCGCTCGCAGGGATTCTACCAACCCGTCCACAGGAATAAGTTTGACTTGGGGGCAGACCTTCTTCAGTATATCAGATAACTTACGATAATGGTAAAAAGAGATATGTCCGGCCTCAAAGCCCAGCTTTTTCACACTTACTTCGGCTAGTAGTCTGGGAAGCCAGTCTCCCGTATCGCCAGTTATCTTGAAAATCTCGTAGTCAGGGGCTTGCCTTCTGGCTTGCTCCAGATAGCGAAAGTCGGTAGCTAAAATAGTATTCCGGGGTGTAATTAACAGGTAGCCGGCGGAACCATCAAAGCCGGACAGATAGCGTCTGTTTTCTGGTTGTGAGATAAAGATAGCATCAATCGCCTGCTCGGCAAAGTTTTGGCGTAGTTTTTTTACCCTACCCTCAAGGTTCATTGCTTGTTGTTCTTCTCCTGGGTTGTGGGGCAGGTTGAATCCTTCTCCTGTGCCAGGGGGTGAGCCGAGAGATATACCTTTCTGGCTCGGCTCTTGGTGACATGAGTGTAAATCTGGGTGGAGGATAGGTTGGCATGCCCCAAAAGCTCCTGGACTACCCTTAAGTCAGCCCCACCATCAAGGAGGTGGGTGGCAAAGGTATGACGCAGCGTATGGGGGTGAACCCTTTTACTGATGCCAGCGACACGGGTATATTTTTCCAGTATTCTCTGGACTCTTCGTTCTACGAGGCGTTTTCCATAGCGGCTGACGAACAGGGCGCTCGTCTTTTTCTCTCCCAGCAGTTTGGGTCTACCCTGGCTAAGATAAGCACTCAAAGCCATAGCGGCCGGCTTCCCCATCAGCACCATCCGCTCCTTGGCTCCCTTCCCCCAGACCCGGATTTCATCGGTATCAAGATTAACCTGTCCTAAATCTAGGCTTACCAGCTCGCTTACCCTGAGACCGGAGGCATAGAGTAGCTCTATTATAGCCCGGTCGCGCTGTCCCTGTGGTGTGGACAGGTCTGGGGCTTCTAGAAGTTTTATCGTCTCTTCTGGGGTTAGAAAGGAGGGTAGGCGCTTGTCCAGCTTGGGAGAGGAGGTAAGGGCTACCGGGCTGGTGGATACCATTTCCTCTCGCAGTAGGTAACGATAGAAAGAGCGAATTGCGGATAACTTACGGGCGATACTTGCCTTGACTATGCCCTGCTTCATAAGATGGGAGAGGTAATCACGTATCATATGCCTGTCTACTTCGTTGAGTGAACTAATCTTTTTAGATTTAATAAAGCTAAAGAAGTCCAGTAAATCATGGGTGTAGTTACGCACCGTATAGTGTGAAGCATTCCGCTCCGCCTCAAGGTAATTTATGTATTTATTAAAGACTTCTTGCATAATAACCTTAGCAAATTCTATGTTAGCGTTGGTATCTTATCACCCCATGGAGCATCTTTGGGAATACGGAATGAGTTACTACTGATTCCGTACCAAATTGATGTGCTTGGGTCTTGTGGATTTATAGCTTGTACATAAAAAATAAACTCAAAATTACGATTATTACTGTCACCGAAAAAATCGTCTAGGTCCTGGCCGGCACTGTAACCTTCTATAATCCACCTGATTCGCCGTGGGGTGGTTAGAGTTACCTGAAATGGCGGCTCCAGTCCATCTGGTTCTAGGACGTGATATGAGGGTGTATTGAGATATCCTTCCTTATCAGTGGCTTTTCCCCATCCCCATTGTCTTATTCTGAGTGACATGAATTCAATGAGGATTGGTTGCTGACTAGTATTGAGGATAAGAACAGTCCATTCAATTCTATAAGGATATCTTTGATTATTATACGTCAGCTCCCCTGTTATTGGAGTTCCTGCAGACCTCAAGAGTATCTGTGGCTCGAAAAGGAGACCATGTTCAGTCTGGCGTAGCTTGTATTGCTGGTAGGCAAACATCGCTAAGGCGATGCCAGTTACCCACGCTCCAGTAGCAGCAAAAGCCATATAGAATGTTTGATAGCCTTGGGGGTCTAACTGTAACTGTCTCGGTACGAAGATGGCAACTATAATGATAGCCACGAGGGCTAGTATTACTACTAAGATCCATATATTACGACCGGACATTTCTGTACTCTTAGGCATTTCTATATTCTCCTGTTGCTTACTCGACTGCCTAGGAAATAGATGTCGCACATCGAAGTAGAACACTGTGGCCGTGGCAATGATAAAAGTGATTAAGAAATGACGCACAAACCAGACTTGTCCGAGCGGGCTTGTAAGAACAGTCCACATTGCTAACACTATTATAGATGCTAATACAACCAATCTAGCAAAATATTCTATACTTCGCTGACTTTTATTCGGCGTTTTCAAGGTTTTCAGCGTTATCTTCATTTTTCTTCCAGCTTACCCTTATAATCGCACTTGGTGCATTTTGATTGCTTTTCCCGGTACATAGTGAGCAGACCGCCGCACTTGGGGCAGGGCTGGGGGAGGGGTCTAAAATTGGTGATGAATTTGCAGTTAGGATAATTACTACAGCCGTAGAAGGTGCGCTTCTTTTTACTAACCCTTTGTACCAGCTCGTTGCCACACTCGGGACAGCTAATTCCGGTTTTAATCTGGAAGGACTTAGTGTACTTGCAGTCAGGATAGCCACTGCAGGCGAGGAACTTCCCGTAGCGCCCGGTTTTGACGGCTAAGGGCTTACCGCATTTAGGGCAGGTTTCTTCAGTCAGCTCGTCAGCTAGCTTCACCTTCTCCATAAGCTGGGAAGCATTCTCAAGGCTTTTCTCAAAGGGGGTGTAAAAATGTTGAATAACATCTACCCAACCCCGCTGTTTATTGGCTATTTCATCTAGCTCTGCCTCCATCTGGGCGGTGAATTCAATATCAATGATATTAGAAAAATGCTTGGTCAGCAGGTCGCTTACCACAAAACCTAGCTCTGTTGGCTGAAAGATGCCTTTGGTCTTGGTAACATAGTCCCGCTCCTGAATTGTGGATAGTATAGGGGCATAGGTACTGGGACGCCCAATACCCCATTGTTCCAGCATCTTAATCAGTGTTGCTTCGGTAAAACGAGGTGGGGGTTGGGTAAAGCGCTGCTCGGGGAAAAGCCCTAGAAGCTCAAGCCCATCGCCTTTTTCTAGGTGAGGAAGTATAGAGCTTTTCTTTTCCTCCTCATCTTCATCCCTACCCGCAGTATAGAGGGTCGTGAAGCCGGGAAAGCGGGTAACTGAGCTTGAGGTTCTAAAAAGGTATTTAGTCTTGGCATACGGGCGTTTAGCTTCAATATCAACCGTGGTGTTATCAGATAAAGCGGCTGACATCTGGCTAGCCACCATTCGTTGCCAGATAAGCTGGTAAAGCCTAAACTGAGTCATATTGAGATATGGCTTGATTAGAGACGGCTCCCGCCAAATCTTAGTGGGGCGGATAGCTTCATGGGCTTCCTGTGCCCCTTTTACGGCGATGGTGAAGGAGCGGGCGTGTGGCGGAATAAACTCGGGACCATACTTGGCACTGATAAACTCTCTGGCTTCAGCGATGGCGGAGTGAGCTACCCGGGTGGAGTCGGTACGCATATAGGTAATAAGCCCGACGTTGCCTTCATCGCCTATGGGTAAACCTTCATAGAGTTGTTGGGCAATAGCCATGGTTTGCTTGGCGCTGAAACGAAGCTTACGCCAGGCTTCCTGTTGCATGGTGCTGGTTATGAATGGCGGGGCTGGTTGGCGGGTTACCTTTTTTGTCTTTACTTTAATCACCCGATAGCCGGCTTGTTTAAGCTCATCACAGAGCTCGGTGGCTTCTTCCTGGTTATGAATACCTAGCTTGGTGCCATCAGTAAATCCAATGAGCATGGCTCGGAGGGACGGTGTTTTAGCTGGTGTTTTCTTGGTTAGTTCAGCCTCAATAGTCCAGTATTCTTTCGGGGTGAACTTAATAATCTCTCGCTCGCGCTCAACAATAATCTTAAGCGCCACCGATTGAACCCTGCCTGCCGAAAGGCCTCGCCTCACCTTTTTCCAGAGCAGCGGGCTAATCTTATAACCGACCAGTCGGTCCATAATGCGACGTGCCTGCTGGGCGTCTACTAACTGCACATCTATAGAGCGGGGGTGCTTGAAGGCGCGCTTGATGGCTTCCTCGGTTATTTCATGAAAGACAACGCGGCGATAGGGTTTACGGTTTGACCTTGTTACTTCGGCTAAGTGCCAGGCGATGGCTTCCCCCTCGCGGTCGGGGTCGGTGGCAAGATATACAGAAGACGCTGCTTTAGCTGCCTCTTTAAGCTCGGTTACTATCTTGCTTTTTGGTCGGGGAACTACATACTTAGGGGTAAAGCCATTTTCTATATCTACCCCTAATGTGCCCTTGGGCAGGTCTCTGATGTGCCCCATAGATGCCTTGAGACTGTAGCCCTTGCCTAGAATTCTGCCCAGCGTTCTTGCTTTAGCTGGTGATTCAACTATAACCAAATCTTTGCTCATAGCTTGACACTCTTTTCCAGCGTAACTAGTCTACTTTTGCCATGTATTCCTCTCTGGCTTCCCGAGCCAGAACATAGTTCATCATCCCCACCTGTTTTACCAGCCCTTTAAGCTCCATCATAGCCAGGGTGCTGCTAACTTGCGACATGGGCAAATCACTGTTTCGGCAGACTTCGTCAATATGGGTAGGCTCAGCACCCAGCTGCTTTAGTAACAGGGTTTCAGTGCCAGAGGTGGGGATGGCCTCCTTGATTTCCATTTGGTGGGCTACTGCCTCTAGGTTCAGTTCTTCTAGGATGTTAGTGTAGTTGCTAACCAGCTTGGCCCCTTCTTGGATGAGGTGATTGGTGCCACTGCTGACTGGTGAGAGGATGCTGCCGGGGATAGCAAATACCTCCCTATTCTGCTCCAGTGCTAGATGGGCAGTAATCATGGCTCCGCTAGTCTTCCCGGCCTCGGTAACCAGGACCCCGAGGCTGAGTCCGCTCATAATACGGTTACGCCGGGGGAAGTTCTCTGCCCGAGGTCTAGTACCCAAAGGATACTCGCTTATTAGAGCCCCCTGCTTGATAATTCTACGAGCTAAATCGGCATTCTCGCTGGGGTAAACAATGTCAAGGCCACAGCCCAATACGGCAATGCTCCTGCCGCCGGCTTCCAGGGCACCCCGGTGGGCTACGGAGTCAATCCCCCTGGCTAGGCCGCTGACAATAGTGATTTTATTTTGCGCCAGGTCGGTTACTATCTCCTCGGTTACCTGTTTCCCATAGACAGTGGCCCGTCGGGTGCCGACTACTGCCAGGCACCACTCATCCTCAGGGAGCAGGGAGCCCCTGATATAGAGTATCGGTGGGTAGTCATATATTTCTTTAAGGCGAGCTGGATACCCGGGGTCATGCCAGGTAAACACCTTGATTCCATAATGGTCTAGCTTTTCCATCTCTGCCTCCAGTGATAGCTTGGGTTGCCAGGAAGCAATGGCACGCACTGCTCGGCTGTCCAGACCTGAGTGCTTCAGGTCAACCGGGTCAGCCTGCCAGGCATTCTCTAGATTACCGAAGTAGTTCTCAAGTTGGGCAAGTCTCACCCGCCCGATGCCGGGTATAAGATTAAAACCCACCCAGTATTTAAGGTCTTTATCGCTCATTTTCAAAGCCATTCTAGCATAGAGGCAGGCTTATGACAATTAGGGTTACAACTGCTAGTGGGTATAGTGTCTTATCAGCAAAGGAAGTGGCGGAGAGGGTGGGATTCGAACCCACGGTAACCTTACGGCTACACGCGCTCTCCAGGCGCGCCTGATAGGCCACTCCAGCACCTCTCCAAGTATATAAATTGAAAAGCTGGGCTAATAATTTTGCTACTGGCGGAGAGGGTGGGATTCGAACCCACGCTCCGCTAAACACGGAGACCGCTTTTCGAGAGCGGCACCATAAACCACTCGGACACCTCTCCTAGCTTCAAATTTTACCCCAAAATAACTCCTCAAGGCAACTTTGCCGACATTTTTCTCAAGAACCTCGGCGACCTGGCCCTCAGTTAGAGTATTCTCCAAACCTTCATCAAACCGTCGGGCCGCTGCTTCTTGTAAGCCGGGTGTGACATGGCTATAGATATCCAAGGTTGTGGCCACCGAGCTGTGGCCAAGACGTTCCTGGACAATTTTAGGATGAACCCCTTGTTGCAGCAAGATAGTGGCGTGAGCATGCCGCAAGTCGTGTAATCGGATACCGTTGAGTCCGATGCTCTGAGCGATTTCCTGTAATGCCCTGCTAACAGTATTGGGCCTGAGCGGTCTGCCATCAGGGTGGGAAAACACCAAGTCGGTTGGTGCCGATGGCTGCCCCAGGAATCTCCGGGCTTGCTCTTGTTTTAGCCGGTACTCCCAGAGAGCGATTGCCAATGATGGTGATAATGCTATTTGGCGCCGGCTACGTTTGGTCTTCGGCTCTCTAAAAATATATTCTCCATTACGAAGTTGCTGTAGAGTTTGAACCACCGATAGCGTCGCTTTTTCTAAGTCAATATCCCCCCACCTCAACCACTGTAAGTGGTTCTGTGCTCATCCCAAGTTTTGGTGCTATTATTTTAGTCGCCAATATTTCACCTCTAGAGTATTAGTCAATAACAAGCAGAAATACTTCCCAGATATGTTTTGAGGCGTTGAGCGTGTCATAATAAACGGAGTTTCCCTCACCAATCTACT
>JADFUW010000023.1 GCA_015222205.1 Chloroflexota bacterium | reverse complement strand
CGTGGGAGGGAATAGTTTACTGTTCATACCAAACATACCAACGAGGAGGTAAACCTAATGCAAGCATACTGTATGAAATGTCGTACTAAAAGGGAAATGAAGGATACCAAGGCTATCACCATGAAGAATGGCAAGCCGGCAACCCAAGGCATATGTCCTGTGTGTGGGACCAAGATGTTCAGAATAGGAAAAGGTTGAAGCCAATATTATTATAGCATTGAAAATAGAAGCATTGCACGAAACGCTAAAAGGTGCAATTGAGGCCGTCGTTCAACGGTGGTGACGTTCTGAGATGCCACTCCCACCGAAAAAACCTGACCGTGACGACACTGGCTACGACAACCCAACCAACCAAGATGCCCAGCCACCATAAATCCTCCATAACTGAGCAAAGGAGCTTCTTCAAGTCCTTTGTAGAAAGGATTGAGGTGGGTGAATCAAAAGCAAAAATGTATTATACTATCCCTATGCCTCCGTATAGTGTCTCCGAGGAAACCGTGGGAGTTTTACCTTGCGTACACCACGGTTGAAGGAGAGGGGAACAAGGGGGTGAGGTAGAAAATAAATGCCAGCAAAGCGAGATTACTATGAAGTCCTCGGTATCCCTAAAAATGCTACCGACGAGGAAATAAAGAGGGCTTTCCGTAAGCTAGCCTTCAAGTATCATCCTGACCACAACCGTGATGATACCGCCGGGGAAAAATTTAAAGAGGCAAACGAGGCTTACGAAGTGCTCTCCGACCCGGATAAGCGCGTTGCCTACGACCGCTTTGGTCATGGTGACACCGAGGGACTTTTTGGGCGCGGTTTTGAAGGCTTTAACTTTGGTGGTTTCGGTGATATCTTCGATACTTTCTTCGGCGGAGTAGCTAGTACCGCTCACCGAGGTCCACAGCGCGGCGCTGACCTCAGCTATAATACTATTATTACCTTTGAGGAAGCTGCCTTTGGTTGCAAAAGAGAAATAGATATTCTACGCACGGGGAATTGTTCCCTATGTCAAGGCACTGGCTGCAAGCCAGGCACCAAACCCAACCGATGCCCTAGCTGTAATGGTAGCGGGCAGGTGCATCGTGTCCAGCAGAGTATCTTTGGTCACTTTACTAATATCGCCACCTGCTCCCAGTGCCATGGCGAGGGCAGAATTATCACTGAGCCCTGCCCCCGGTGCCGGGGGACAGGTAAGGAAAAGCACGAGTGCCGTATCTCAGTCAGAATCCCGGCTGGAGTTAACAATGGCACCCAAATACGCCTCAGTGGTGAGGGTCATGCTGGAGACAGAGGCGGCTCCCCAGGCGACCTCTACATTTCCCTGACTGTGAAACAGCATGAGGCTTTCACCCGTGATGGTGATGATACCCTATACGAACTACCTATTAACTTTGCTCAAGCCGCCCTCGGCGCCGAAGTAGACGTGCCTACACTAGATGGTAAAATCACAATTAAGGTGTCAGCAGGCAGTCAGACAGGTCAGGTCTTTAGGCTTAAGAATAAAGGTATCCCTCATCTCCATAGAAGGGGACGTGGTGACCAGCTCGTTACCCTAAATGTGGTTACCCCCGATTCATTAACTAAAAAGCAACGCCAACTCTTCGAGGAGCTGGCGAAAACCCTAGGCCCAGCAGAAAAATACTCTTAAAATATGGGGCTTCTAGCCAGATTAGGCAAAAGCGACTCTGGTGGGCCGTAAGCATTCAGGGTGACCTAACACACCTCAGCACTACTTCCGGCGATGAGAAAAGGAAAAAAATTCCCAGTTCTGCCCGGCTAACTCATGGCTAGCCTCAGCCGATGTTATTTCAGCTACTACCTGGCGAGGGTCAGCGTCTTCAAATAACACCTGATAAATCTTCTCCGTAACCGGCATTCCCAGCCCCTGCTGTCGGGCGAGATTTCTCGCCGCAATAGTCGTATTCACCCCTTCAGCTATGCCGGTCATTGAGGCTGTTATCTCCTCCAGCGAGCGTCCCTTGGCCAACTCTACACCGACGTAGTGATTACGACTCAGCGGGCTGGCACAGGTAGCAACAGCATCACCCAGACCGGCTAAGCCGGTAAAGGTGAGTGGGTTTGCCCCAAGAGCAACCCCCAGAGCCGCTACCTCGATTAGGCCACGGGTAATAAGGGCTGCCTTGGTGTTATCCCCAAAACCGAGCCCATCAACCATGCCGGCACCCAGAGCAACGATATTTTTCAATACCCCCCCCAGCTCCACCCCGATAACATCAGTATTGGTATAAACACAAAATTTAGCCGTTGAGAGTAGCCTCTGGGCTTTCTGGGCTACAGCTTCATCCTCAGCGGCTACCACCGTAGCCGCGGGTAAATCACGAATAATCTCGCGGGAGAGGTTAGGCCCAGAGAGCACACAAATATTAGAACAAAAATCAGGAAGTATCTCCTCAGCAATTACCTCTGACATACGCCTATTGCTACCTAACTCCAGCCCTTTAGCCGCGCTTACCACCAGCACCGACCGATTAAGATAGCCTTTAGCCAATCTGATGTTCTGTCGCATGGTCTGGGAGGGTACCGCTAGAATTAGTGCCTGCGCCCCATCTAAAGCTTCACTTAAGGAACTGGTAATAGATAGCTGAGGGGGGAAGGTAATACCAAAGGGTAGAACCGAGTTAGACCTACCGTTTCTGAGTTCAGCAGCTTCCCGGTCGGTCCGTGCCCATAATATAACCTGTTGTCCCTTATTGGCAAGTACCATCCCCAGGGTTTTCCCCCAACTTGTGGTGCCAATAATAGCAATCTTGGACATATCTTACCTCATGGTCATCGTTTTAGAGCTCTTAAAATCATAGCTTTGAGGTATGAGGCAAGGAATTACGCCTTAGCCTGACCTTCTCGCCTAGCTTACGCTCCCTGCCTGACAGTAACCGGCTAATATTATCCCGGTGCATAATAAAAATAACAATGGTACCAATTAGGGCATAAACCAGATACTCAACAGGGAATCTATGCAGAATAGTCAAGGGGATAAGTACGGCGTAGGTACTTACGGCGGCAGCAATAGAGGCCAGGGAAACAAACTTGGTTAGACCAGCTCCGATAAGAAAAACCTCACCACCGATAAGTGCTACCGGTGGGAATAAAGCAGCTAGCCCGCCAAAAAAGGTAGCCACACCCCTCCCCCCACCACGAAACCCAAGAAATACCGACCGATTATGTCCTGCAATAGCCGCCAGAGCCGCTATGACCTGAGCCATCAGCACCCCCCAGTGAAAACCACCTATCACCAGATATCCTCTACCAAATATTAACCCGGCGAATAATACCGCCAGCATCCCTTTCAGCAGGTCTAAGACAAAAACAAGAACCGCCGCTTTGCCACCAGCCGTCCTGAGCACATTGGTCGTCCCGAGCTTGCCACTACCATACTGCCTGACATCTACCTTGGACATCCGTTTGCTTATTATCAGGCCAAAAGGGATAGAACCTAGAAGGTAACCAACTACCGCTACCAGAATAAACTTGGTGATTATCACTGCTCCCCCCTCGTTTTAAAGGCAAAACGGATTGGTGTACCGGTAAAGCCAAATGACTGGCGCAACCTATTCTCAAGGTAGCGCTGGTATGAGAAATGCATTAGCCGGGGGTCATTAACGAAAAAGACAAAGGTTGGCGGATTCACTTCAACCTGAGTGGCATACAGAATCTTTAACTGCCGACTACCCCTTCGGGGTAAGCCGTGAGCAGCTACTGCCTGCTGGACAGCACTATTTACGGTGGCGGTAGACAGCCGCTTAAGCCTCTCCTGATATATCTCGTGTACTTGAGGCATAATCTTATCCACCCCCCATCCCAGTTTAGCTGAAGCATATAGCACTGGTGCGTAAGCCACAAACTTAAAGTAGCTCCTCAGGTATCGGCTACACTCAGCCGCACTCCCACCATCAACCAGGTCCCACTTATTAACTACCAGCACAACCCCTTTAGCTGCCCCTCGGATATAACCAGCAACATGCATATCCTGAGCTGTCACTAACTCCGTAGCATCAAGAACCAGCAGGGCAATATCGGCACGGTCAATAGCCCGTAAAGCACGGATGACACTATACCGCTCCACCCCACCCCTTAATCGCCCACGCCGCCTGATACCAGCGGTATCAATAAGTAGCACATTTTCCCCATTAAAGTCAAATAAGGTATCTATGGCATCACGGGTAGTACCGGGAACATCATCGACAATAGCCCTCTCGTCACCCAGGATAGCATTTAGTAGTGCCGATTTACCCACATTTGGTCTACCGACAATAGCCACTTTAATAGCCTCCGGCTCAGCCTCAGCCAGCGACGGCACTGGTAACAAAGAGGCAATCCTGTTCAGCAGCCCAGCTACACCCCGCCCGTGATAAGCGCTGATGGCCAGTGGCTCACCCAGCCCCAACTCATAAAATTCTACCGCCCCAGCCTCATACCTGGCATTATCTGCCTTATTCGCCACCAGTACTACGGCTTTACTTATCTGGCGAAGCCGGTCTGCTATTTCCAGGTCGGCAGGCATCACCCCATCCCTGACATTCACTAAAAAAATAATGGCATCCGCATCTGCAATAGCCGCCTCAACCTGTTCGTTAACCTCCCGAGCCATATTAGAATCAGGTCTTAGTTCTAGACCGCCGGTATCAACTATGGTGAATTCATTTCCCGGTAAGGGGACATGAGCCAACAGGCGGTCACGGGTTGTCCCCGGCAAATCATCTGTAATAGCTATCGGCTTACCTGCCAGGCGATTTAAAAGGGTAGACTTACCTACATTCTGTCTACCGACAATAGCCACAATAGGCTTACTCACAGCCGCCTCCTCCCAAGCTCCCTGTAGAGATTATTTACCAACCCCCTCACCCTTTATCCCTCCCCTTTATCTAAAGGATACACCCTGAGCTAACAGGATGTCTAAGAGGGCTTCACCCCTCTTTTAGTATTCTTCCCCTCATAACAGGAATATATGTCCATCATAGAGAGGGGGACTTGAGGGGGTGAGGTAGATAAATAATATATTACTTTACCGGCGCTAGCTCTTGAGCAAATCTCACGCTGGGGGGTTCAATCTCAGTTCGGGTAATCCTCTTAAACCCGCTAATACTTTCTCGGAACTCCTGGGCAAAGGCGTTGTATTCCACCACCAGTCTATTGTACTGGTCTACCGTTTCCGGTGGGATTTCGACCTTCTCTGCCACCTCGTAAAACTGCTCGATAAATTCAAAATAATGATTATTTACCAGCCACAGCTCATTCAAATAGGTATACAGGTAATCTTTGAGCCGGCCACTTCTGACATCACTCTCCATCCGGTTGATGAAGCTATCACACCAGGTATTGAAAACCCGCTTTGACATATCACACGCCCGCGCCCAATCCCATAACTTAGGATTATCAATACTGAATAGGCTATCTATAATAGCAAAGATAGACAGAGACGAATCGCCCATAAACCGACGATTAAAATATCCAGCTATTTGCCTGAGCCTCAGTAGTGAAAACTCCAGGTCCTTTCTCCTGACTCCAGTTACGGCTATCACCAGGCCAATAACTAAGATAGTAACCAGGGTTGGTGCCGAAGCTGAGATTGGCCAGTTATATATAGAGCTAATTAACGCCAGTACCGTTATGATAATGGGACACCAGATCCATGTCTTTATGGTTCCTGATACATTCATATTATCCCCCTATCGATAACCAGCTAGTGGTATCTCCAAACCACCGAGCATCATCGCCAGCAGTGCTTTCTGCATGTGCAGCCTATTCTCAGCCTGGTCGAAGACGACCGACCGTGGACTATCTAGAATACCCTCCTCTACTTCCTCGCCTCTATGTGCCGGCAGGCAATGCATCAATATGGCATCCCCTTTAGCTAAGGACAGAAGCCCACTATTTACCTGATAGCCAGCAAACACCCGACGCCGCTCTTCGGCCTCAGCCTCCTGCCCCATACTCGTCCACGCATCAGTATAAATGACATCAGCGCCACTAACTGCCCGCTGGGGCTCCTCGGTGCAGAATATTTCTGCCCCGCTACCAAGAGCGTAGCCCTGCGCCAGATGCCGTATCCCCTCCTGAACCCCATAATCAGCCGGGGAAGCAATCCTGAACTTCATCCCCATAAGTGAAGCCGCTAACATAAGACTGTGAGCCACATTGTTTCCGTCGCCAATAAAGGCTAAGGTCAGGCCTTCTAACTCGCCCTTCTTCTCATAAATAGTAAGCAGGTCAGCCAATGCCTGGCACGGGTGTTCTAAATCAGATAGGGCATTTATTACGGGCACATCGGCATAGTTAGCCAAACTCTCTAGGGTTTGGTGAGAAAAGGTGCGGGCGGTAATAGCATCAACATAGCGGCTGAGCACACGGGCAATGTCAGAAACCGACTCACGCTCCCCCAGACCAACCTCAGCGGGCGACAGATAAATACTCCCCCCACCCAGCTGCCGCATAGCTAGCTCAAAGCTAACCCTGGTTCTTAGCGAGGGCTTCTCAAACACGAGAGCTAGCGTCTTACCACTAAGCACAGAAAGCCAGCCTCTAGCTTTCATATCGGCCGCATCTTGAATAAGTGAGTGAATACCCTCACTACTGAGGTCAGATACAGAAAGTAAGTCCTTACCCTGCAAGTTAACCTCCCTTTTTATAATCCCATAGTATATCACGAAAAACAACTATTAAATAGAGGGGCAAAAATGACAGAAATTATCCTAGCAAGACACGGCAAGACACGGGGAAGCTGAACAAGGAAGATATTTGTCATAATCCATCATTATATATTATTATTGTTATAGTTATAGTAATGAATAATAAGCTGACTGACTTCTGGAGAAAACTTTATCAAGAACCCTTCAAGAGATACTTAGTCATATCTCTGATAATCTTGGGGGGCATCCTTCTATTTACAGGTCAGGAAGTGGCAACCTCAACTGCTGGCGAAGGTTTTGGGGTGCACTTCTTTTATCTTCCAGGCTGTTCACACTGCGATGAACAAAAGCCATTCAATGACAGGGTAACAGACAAATATGCAAGGTATTGCAAACCAATAGGCGGGACAGTGCTACTTATTTTAGGCGTATTACTCCTTTTTGCTCCACATTTGTTACCCTAACGGTCATAGAGGGTGAAACATGATGTAAAATAAAGAAAAAGGGGGTGATAACTCATGGCAAGAAAGAGTCTAAAAAACTTAATATTGCTAGCGCCCTTAGTAGTATCGCTAGTTATCGGGGTTACCTTAACGGCAGGTTGCACTGGCACAGAACCCGGGACTCCACCCCAGGAAACGCCCACCCAGATAATTGAAGATATTACCCCTCAAGAGGCATTTAACCTAATACAGGAAAACCAGGACAATCCCGATTTTATCATTATTGATGTGCGAACCCCGGAAGAATTTACCGAGGAACATATAGAAGATGCTATCAATTTAGATTACCACTCTGAAAACTTCCAGAATGAGCTTGATAAGCTGGATAAGAACAAAACCTACCTCATTTACTGCCGAAGTGGAGGTCGAAGCAGAAACGCTTTGGATATCATGGTAGAGCTTGATTTCAGGGAAGCCTACAATATGACGGGTGGGATTATTCAATGGGTGGAAGAAGGATTGCCAACCATTCGGGGAACACCCACCCAGATAATTGAAGATATTACCCCTCAAGAGGCGTTCACCCTAATACAGGAAAACCAGGACAACCCCGATTTTGTAATCCTTGATGTGCAAGCCCCGGAACACTTTGCCGGTGGTCATATAGAAAATGCCATAAATATAGATTACCATTCAGAAGCTTTTCAGGATGAGCTTGATAAGCTTGATAAGAATAATACCTACCTCGTTTACTACACCTGCCACTGTGGGGGTGTAGATACAGGAACCTTGGCTATAATGACGGAGCTTAATTTCCGGGAAGTCTATAATATATCGGACGGGCTTATCAGGTGGAAGTCAGAGGGTTTCCCAACCGTAAAATCGTAAAATAGAAATTAGCCAAAGGCTCTGGCAGGTTGACACTTCGCTAAAGGACTGAGTTAGTTTGATTATTTGGTCAAACGGGAGCTATCGGTCTCAGCTTTAGCACAGGCCGCAGAGCACCGCTCGCATCTACCATCACACGGCTCAAGGTGAATAACTACACTAGTCCCACGGAGCCTAATTTCTATCTCGGCCTCAATTTGGTCACAAATTTCGTGAGCCTGCTCCAGACTGAGGGCTTTGTCAACTACCAGATGAAGATCTACATAGCGCTGGCTTCCAGAGCGACGTGTGCGTAGCTTGTGAAACCCAGCTACACGCCCACCATATACTTCAAGGCAATCTTAGTGTCATTTCAAGTTTTGGGAATCCAGACTGTTTCGACTAACTTGGCTAAGCCAAATCTCCCCCACTCTGCTATAATTAAGCTATGAAAAAGCCGCTTCTGGTTCTCTTTGACGGCAACGCCCTGGTTCACCGTGCCTTTCACGCCCTGCCTCCACTAACAGTGAGTAAGACCGGCGAGACGGTGGGTGCCGTTTACGGCGTTGCCCTTATGCTCTTAAAGACGATAAGTGAGCTAAAACCGACCCACTACGCTATCGCCTTTGATATGAAAGCTCCTACCTTCAGGCACCAGCTCTTTCAGCAGTATAAGGCACAGCGTCCCCCAGCCCCGGACGAACTGGTGAGTCAACTGGAGCGGGTAAGAGAGTTAGTTACCACCTTCCATATTCCCATCTTTGAGCTTGAGGGCTATGAGGCAGACGATATTCTGGGTACCCTCAGCCAGCAGGCCAGCGAGCAGGGCATTGAGTCCATCATCATTACCGGTGACGCCGATGCTATGCAACTGGTATCACCTCAAGTAAAAGTATTTGCCCCAAAGCGGGCTTTTGGTGATACTGTGCTCTACGATGAGGCCGCCGTAAGCCAGAAATATGGCGTCACGCCGGAGCATATCGCCGACCTTAAAGGGCTAAAGGGTGACCCCTCAGATAATATCCCCGGTGTTCCCGGCATCGGTGAGAAAACAGCTGTTAAACTCATCCAGCAATTCGGTACCATAGAAGAAATATATACCCATATAGACCAGGTGAGCCCACCCAAACTCCAGGCTCTATTGCAGCAAAATGAAGACATAGCTCATCAGAGTAAGGAGCTGGCGACTATCGTTACCGAAGTGCCGCTTATTACCCTTAAACTTGATGACTGCCAGACCAGTCATTATGACCGCCAGAAGGTAGCCGAGCTTTTCCGTAGGTTAGAGTTTTTTAGGCTCTTAGCTAAATTGCCCGAAATAGCAGAGGCAGAGACAGCACTCGAAGTTCCCCCCCAAGCTAAAATTAAGCCCCAACCCCAACCTGCATATCACATTATAAATACCACCCCTGCCTTTGATGAGCTTCTGAACCGCCTTAAAGACGCCTCATCCTTTGCCTTTGACCTGGAGACAACAAGTCTAGATGCTATATCCGCCCAGCTGGTAGGCATATCGGTATCGCCAGCCCCAGCCGAGGCTTATTATATTCCAGTGGGTCACGTTGGCTGGGGAGAGGTATCACAGCTGCCCCTGGAGCAGGCCATAGGCGGGCTTAAGCCGCTACTGGAAGACACCTCCCTCCCCAAGCTAGCTCACAACGGCAAGTATGATATGGCGGTGCTGGCCGGGTATGGGGTAACCGTCAACAACCTGGCATTTGATACCATGGTAGCGGCCTACCTGCTGGGTGAGAAATCCATGGGCTTAAAAACCCTCGCCTTCAGCCGGCTGGGCATTGAGATGACACCCATCACCGCCCTTATTGGCACAGGCTCTAGGCAGCTCTCTATGTCGGAGATAGAGATAAGTAAGGCGGCTAATTACGCCGGCGCTGATGCCGACATCACGGGACAACTGGCTGAACTAATGCGCCCTGAGCTTCACCAGCAGGGGCTGTGGCGACTTTTCGCTGAGGTTGAGATGCCGCTGGTGCCGGTGCTGGTCACCATGGAAAGAAACGGTGTCGCCCTGGATATGGAGCTAATGAGGCAGATGTCCCACCGCCTCGGTGAAAAGTTACTCAAGCTGGAGGCGGAAATATATAACGGCGTTGGCCACCGCTTTAATATAAACTCGCCCCAACAACTAAGCTCTGTCCTGTTTGATGAGCTTAAACTACCGCCAGCGAGAAAGACGAAAGGTGGCTATTCCACCGGTGCCGCAGTTTTGGAGGAACTGCGCGGCGTCCACCCGATAATAGAACTGATTTTAGACTACCGTCAGTTAGCCAAGCTAAAATCAACCTATATTGATGCCCTACCAGCATTGGTAAACCCCAGGACAGGTCGGGTGCACACCAGCTTTAACCAGACCAGAACGGCTACCGGCCGGCTTTCCTCCAGCGAGCCAAACCTACAGAATATCCCCGTCCGGGGTGAAGTAGGCCGGGAAGTAAGGCAGGCATTTGTGGCTCCACCCGACTCTTATCTTCTGGCGGGAGACTACTCACAGATTGACCTCCGTGTCCTAGCTCACCTGTCCCAAGACCCAGGCCTAATAAGAGCCTTCAGTCAAGATGAGGATATTCACGCCGCTACCGCCGCCCAGCTCTTCGGTGTAGATGCCTCCCAGGTAACACCGGATAGACGCCGTCTGGCTAAGACGGTTAACTTTGGTGTTATCTACGGTATGAGTGACTACGGGCTGGAGCAGGCCACCGAGCTATCCCGGCAGGAGGCAGCCCAGTTTATTGTCTCATACTTTGAGAAATACCCCGGGGTAAGGGATTACCTTGAGGCAACCAAAAAACGGGCAAGGGAACTGGGCTATGTTCAAACGCTGCTGGGTAGAAAACGCTTTATCCCTGAGATTAACTCATCCAACCGGCAGGTAAGGGAATCCGCCGAACGCATGGCGATAAATATGCCCGTGCAGGGGACATCAGCCGACATCATAAAAGTAGCCATGATTAACCTATACCGGGAGATGGGTAGCCGTCAGCTAAAGAGCCAGATGTTGCTTCAGGTTCATGACGAGCTTATCTTTGAGGTGCCTCAAGAAGAAATAGAAATAATGCGCCAGTTAGTACCCCAGGTAATGTCTACGGCTCTTGAGCTTAGCGTTCCCTTAAAGGTGGATGTTAAGAGTGGTCATAACTGGGGAGAGATGGAATCATCATAAATGGTGTCTCACATAGTCTGCCAGACTTGCTTTCTAGTGTATCATATATCTGGACTCACAATATGGAATGGGTGAGACGCTGCTTTTGAGGGGTTTAGATGCCGGAACTTCCTGAAGTAGAGACGATAAAAAACGAGCTTATGCCCCATATTCTCGGTCGTCGGGTCACGGGCATTACCCTGTGCTGGGAGAGGATAGTCCGCAAGCCCTCGGTTAAAGAATTCTGTTCCCGCCTTATCGGGCAAGAAATAACCAGACTCAGTCGGCGCGGCAAATACCTTATCTTTAGCCTGAGCAGTGGTGAAGCGCTAATTATTCACCTGAAAATGACCGGCTCTCTCCTGTTAAGCTCAGCACCGGACGCGCCCGATAAATTTATCCGTGCCATAATCCACCTGGATAATAACTGCCAGATTTACTTTCGCGACCCGCGCAAGTTTGGGGCGATGTGGCTAGTAGAAGATACCAACAGTGTGGTGAGGAAGCTCGGGCCTGAGCCCCTGGATGAAAACTTTACCCCTCAGATTCTATCTAAGCGCCTAGCCAAGCGTAAGGCACCGATAAAGGCCCTTCTCTTTGACCAGAACTTCATTGCCGGCATCGGTAATATGTATGCCGACGAAGCCCTATTCTCCGCTGGAATACATCCCTTAAGGCCAGGGGAAAGCCTGTCCCCGGAAGAGGTAAAAAGACTGCACCGTGCCATTCAAGAGGTGCTATTCTCAGCTATTGGCAATAAAGGCGCCAGCGTGGAGAACTACTTTCGCCCTGATGGCACACTGGGTACAGCGCACTTTGAGTTTCGGGTTGCCCATAGGCTGGGGGGCAAGTTCTGCCCTGTCTGTAGCACCCCTATTGAGCGAATACTCGTCCGCAACCGTGGCACCTACTTCTGCCCTAAGTGCCAGCCGCAATATCCACCAGCACTCAGGTAAAGTCAAGGACGCGGATCCCGCGTAAGATACCTTGGTTAGCCATCATCCTGATAACTTCCGCTCATTGAGCAATACATAATATATAGAGAAAGAAGACCCCTACAATTAAAATGGCTACGGCCTCTGCCTTTAACCAGAGCTTATATTTGTGTGACTTGGCCCCTAATATAGAGAAAATGATTATCAAAACCCCCAGTGCAATTACAACCCCGATACACCAAGGTTTTAGGTGCAAAAGATTCTCGGGGAGTTCCAGAGGTTTATAAATTGGCATGCCAGACATCATAAGCTTCTTAATATTGGTAGCGAATGATTGCAGAACATCCAGCACAGCCATCACAAGAGATGCGGAGAATAACCCGATAGAAAAATCAGGAGTCTTGTTGCGTTCAGATTTCTCTTCAGTTGTGAAAGAGCGCCACCCAGCCCATGCCAAAGCTACCAACGCAAGAAACACCGCGAAATATGTCCAAACAAGCCCGATACCTACATTCATACTAAATGTATCAAGTATCTCAGCAGGTTCCCCTTTACCATATTCTCGCACCCAAAGCTGCAATGAGGGTTGTATCCAGAGCTGTGCCCAAACCAAGAGGATAGCTGCCAGTAGAGCATCAGCGGTAACGAAAATGCTAAGTTTACGTATACCCTTTGGTTCATTGGTGTCATTCATAGGTCACCTCAAAATTTCTCTCCTAGAGAAGCTCTAATTTCCAGAATATCTCAAAAACGCATTAGTTCATTTTTTAGGCTTAGAATGAGCTAACTTCCAACCACCCCATAGCATAAGCACAGTAATTACAACGGTAATCGGCCAAGTTGAGCTCAAGCCTCCAAGCCAACCTACTAGAGATTCAGCAGCTAAACTTAAAATATTTATTATCCCTAATGCGAACAATATCCAACCAACAACTTTCCTCCACATTTTACACTCCTCCTTATTATAACAACCATTATAGGGTGTTTAAGAGGGGCTAAGCCCCTCTTTTCTAATCCTCCCCCCTCTCCTTTGAAGGAGAGGGGGATAAAGGGGGTGAGGTAGATACCAAATACTACCATAAGCCCAGCTGATTTTATATTATACTAAGCAACGTGATATAATTGGCTGTCTAAGCTAAAGAGAACGGAGATAAAGAGCACCAAAATGACTGAAAAAAAGATGATAGACCTGCAAACTTTCATTGAGAATGTGAACAAGAAAGGCAGCAAACTTAACGGTAAGAAAATCCGATTCGCCTTCACCAAACGAAAGCGAAAGAATTAAAAGAGCAACTCAGCATCTAGCCTTCAACGCTAAACCCTAAACGGATGCTTTTCACGGTCAAAATCGGGCAGATAGATTTCTTGAGCACCCATTTCCTGGAGCCAGCCGTTTTCTAACCCCACCTCATCCATTACCTTGAGCACAGCCTCATGTTCAGCCGACGAAATATGACGGGATAACAGGGGAAACCTATGAGCCTGGTGCATGGGATGATACTGGGACATCAGGCTAACTGTAACCCTAGGCGAAACCTCGCTGGCTAGCCAACCAAGTGAGTCGCGGCTACCAGCCAGCCCATTGGGCAGGACAAGATGGCGGACAATCAACCCCCGCTGGGCAACACCAAACTCATCTACCACCAGCTCACCCACCTGCCGATACATCCCCTTAATTGCCTGACGAGACCAGTCTACATAATCGGCAGCCTGTGAGAGCTCATTAGCCCAACCATCGGAGGCATATTTCAGGTCGGGCAGGTAAATACTGATAATACCGTCAAGCTCGTTTAGGGTTTTTACGGAATCATAGCTGTTGGTATTATAGACCAGCGGCAATCTAAGCCCCATAGGCACTGCCTCCAGCACCGCCCTGACTAATTGCGGGACGAAGTGCGATGGTGAAACAAGGTTGATATTGTGGCAGCCAAGCTCATCCTGGAGGTAGAGCATGTGTTCAGCCAGGATATGACAGTCTATCTCATTAAACCTCTGTCTTTCCCAGTTCTGGCTTATCTGGTAGTTCTGGCAATAGACACACCTCATATTGCAGTTAGCAAAGAATATCGTTCCCGAACCCCGGCTCCCGGAAAGGGCTGGCTCCTCACCATGGTGAGCACAGAATGAAGATACTATTGGATGGCGGCCTGAGTGGCAGAAGCCCAGCTCACCCTCAAGGCGGTTAACCCGGCATCCCCGGGGGCAGATGTCACAAGACTCCAGCCGAGCTTCAAGCCGCTCCGCCCGACGCTCAAGCTCACCAGAATGGTATAGAGAAATATATCTCGGCTCCTCAGGTTTCATCTAGGCTCCTGCAAATATTAACCGGTATGGGTGGCATCTGGGGAGATGAGGTTACAAAATCTCAAGCTGCCCTTGCAAAGCAAGCTAAGCCTTCAGCTTTTTCACCAGAAGGGCAATATTCTTGCCGAAGTTCCAGGCTGTTCTCATCCCCTCTTCATCCTGCTCTACCTCACCCTTATTCCGGCCAAAGGCAACATTAAAGTAGGTGGAACCAGGTATAAAAAATCCCAGTATTTGAAACCAGTTAGTCAGCTGAGCGGCGGTAAATGTCTTACCCGCCCGGCGCGCCACCACCAGGGGGCCACCCACCTTCCCATCAAACGGCCTACCGTTCCAGTAGGCAATATAACCAGCCCTCTCCATGAGGGCTTTTATCTGAGCTGTAGCCGAGCCAAAGTATACCGGTGAGGCCAGTATTATAGCATCAGCCTCTTTCATCTTTAAATATATCGGCCACAGGTCATCCTCAATAGGGCAACTTTCTTCGTCCTTGCAGACCATGCAGGCAGTGCACGGTTTAATATCTAAATCAGCCAATCTTACAAGCTCCGTATCCACCCCTTCCTCTTCTATCGCCCTCAGAGCGTGTTTACAAAGGATTTCTGTATTTCCATTCTCCCTGGGACTACCCACAATAGCTATTGCCTTCACTAAATACCTCCTTCACTTTCTGCCTGAATAAGCCATAACCATCACAAACTACGCAGCCTTCCCAGAGCAGATTCAACTCGCTCCAGGCACCGTTCCTTACCTAGAACCGACATCGTCTCAAATAAGGGTGGGGCTACTGTCCTCCCGGTAACGGCTACCCTCAGCGAGCCAAAAAGCTGTCCTGCCTTCAGCCCTAGCTCCACCGCCAGGGGCCTGAGCACTGCCTCCAGAGACCCGGTATCAAACGCCTCTACCGGTACGAGTTTCTGTTTTGACACCTCTAACGCCTTAACGGCTGACTCCTGATTCATCTTCTTAACTATTAGCAGGCTGCTATCATAGTCAAGCCCATCTATAAAGAAGAACTCAGTTAGCCCAGCAACCTCAGTCAGGGTTCGGACACGCTCCTGGATAAGAGGCATGATCTGCCTAGTGTAGTCAATAGATAGCGGCCGCTTAACGCTAGAAGGCAGACCCTTCTCTAGAAAAGGGAGGGCTCGCTGGGTAAAATCCTCTAAGCTTAAGCGGCGGATATACACCCCATTCATCCAGCTGAGCTTATTCCAATCAAAAATAGCCCCGGTCCGGCCGATTCGCTCCAGGGAAAAGTTATCTGTTAGCTCCTTACGGGATAAAATCTCGGTTTTATCATCCAGTGACCAGCCGAGTAGAGCCAGGAAGTTGACCATTGTTTCCGGCAGGTAGCCCTGCTCCCGGTATTCAAGTATAGATACGGCACCGTGCCGCTTGCTGAGTTTAGAGCGGTCGGGTCCCAGTATCATCGGGTGGTGAACAAACTGGGGTGGCTCAAACCCCAGAGCCTGATACAAGAGCAGGTGGCGGGGGGTGCTGGATATCCACTCCTCAGCCCGGATGACATGGCTAATCTTCATCGCACTGTCATCAACCACATTTGCCAGATGGTAGGTAGGGTAGCCATCCGACTTGAGCAGCACAAAGTCGTCAATAGTGTTATGCTCAAAGACCACCTCACCCCAGATTAAGTCGTTAAATCTGGTCTGACCCTCAAGTGGAGTCTTAAAACGAACTACCGGCGTGATGCCCTCAGCCTCTTTCTGTGCCCGCTCCAACTCAGTTAAATTACGGCAGCGGCGGTCATAGCCCGGCGGCTGTTTCTGCCTGACCTGCTCGGCGCGCATCTCCTCCAGGCGCTGGGGAGAGCAGTAGCAATAGTAGGCATCCCCCTGGGAAACAAGACGCCTGGCAGCATCACGGTATAGCTCCAGGCGCTGTGATTGAAAGTAGGGCCCGTAGTTACCCCCCACCTCCGGTCCCTCATCCCAATCAAGCCCCAGCCACTTAAGACCGTCCATAATCGCCTCAACGGCACCCTCAACCCTACGGGCAACATCAGTGTCCTCAACACGAAGGATAAAACTGCCACCCGCATGCCGGGCAAGCAGCCAGTCAAACAGGGCTGTCCGGATATTGCCCACGTGGGGATAACCGGTGGGGCTGGGGGCAAAACGCACTCTAACTGGTTTAGTCATATCTCATCTCAAACTTTTACTTTTTGTAAGTGCAGTAAATCTCTTGTCCCAGTCCAAATCCGCCAAAGAACCCACAGTCCATGCAATCATCAAAGCTGATTCCTTCGACCTCCTCTGCATATTCATCCTTACCCGTATATTTTCCAAATTCACTTTCAATCGGACATGATATGACAACTGCGGGTATACCAAACCCATCAGATAGAACGTGATTGTAATCTATGTCTTCGTTTTCCCATAGGGTTACTCTGTGGGGCACTTCTTTTCGATTCATCCGCTCACCTTTTCAAATCTTAAATCACTATTTTTCACCTCATATTGGAAAAGAGAGATTCCTCTGTCGCTAAAATCACTGTCTCTTGCTTTTGTAATTGTTTCTTCATCAAAACCAAAAGCAATCAGAATAGGTCGAACAGTTTCTATTTCATTGTTCGCCAGCCGACCCGCTACCCATTTTGAGTAGTTGATAACCTGTGTTACGTCTTCGGGTTTGGCTCTGTCTCTTTTTAATTCTACAACGCTAAATTGATACCTTAGCGGGAAACCTGTATATTTCATATTCTTATGATAACAAAGGACGTCAATATTTTTTCGTGTAACATGATAAGGCACATTATTAGCAAACCACTCTATATCTTCGGTAGGGCCAAAAATATCCCTTAAATCTTTTCGGTTGGGGTTATCAATATTTGAAATTAACCATGCTCTCAATATATCTTCCAAATAGACTTTACCCTCTCTATTTAAGGGTAAGGTAATTTTAGTAATATTTTTTGAGGGGTAAGGTTTAATCCAAGAGGGCTTATTTATGGCATTCCCGTTCATCTTTACAAGCAATTCAATAAGGGCTTCGGTGGCCTCAGGATTTATAGTGTTAATTCCTCTTGCGCCCTGTATTTTCCTATAAAACCACCCCCAAAATTTAGATTCATATTCTTTTGTAGAGAATAGATAATCTTCAGGCACCGGTTTAGGGAAATAATTTAAGCATTCTATCTTTACCCTCATAGGCCAAATTTCCCCAACACATCCTATTGGCGTAGCATCAAAAAATGGCTCACTCGTAATTTTATATATTCCGTGGAATCCTATTTGTCTTTCATAAAGAAAAACCACATCTCCTATTCGTGTACCTAAAATATCACCCATCATTCCAAAATATGGTCTCTTACCATTTCTCAAGTTTTCCTTAACTACTTCCTCTAGTGTATTGGGTATATCTTTTATCCCTACGCCCCAAAAACTGTTATCTCTGACTACTGGGAAGGTATCTTTATCGGTTATAAAAACATGTGCTCTCATAACATATTCTCCTTACCTATATGTTAAGAATTCTTGCTTGATAATATCTTCAATCCGATACATATCTGATTTGCCCATACTTGAAGCAAGAGGTTTATCATATATTTTATTTCGATGGCTATCATAAATTCCCAACCACCATACGCCATCACCAATAAAATCATCTATGTCAAAAGAAACAGAGTAAAAGAATTTATCCCCTTCAACTACCTTAGATTTCAGTTTAGGCATATTAACGCCAAAGTTCCTTTTGATTTCCCTTTCCCCCCCATTCTATCACCTAAATCTTTAGTATTCTAGCCAATATCTGCTAGTGCCTGCTCCAAATCCGGGGGCAGATTAGAGGTGAACTCTCTATATTCGCCGGTGGAGGGTAGCTTGAAGCCCAGGCGACAGGCGTGGAGGAAAAGGCGCGGCAACTGGGCTGATTTTACGCCATAGACCTTATCGCCAGCTACCGGATAGCCAATAGCCGAGAGGTGAACCCGAATCTGGTGAGTACGACCGGTCTCCGGTCTGACTTCAAGCAGGGTATAGTTTTCTAGATGCTTAACGACATGATAGTGGGTGCGTGCCTCCCTACCCTTACCCTCGGCCACCACCGCCATACGCTTCCGGTTGCGGGGGTCACGCCCAATAGGCGCCTCAATAACGCCATCATCTGCGGTGAGCCGCCCCTTAACCAGTACCACATAGGCCTTCACCACCGAGTGGGTTTTGAACTGGCTAATCAAATCTAGCTGGGCTGGGCTGTTCTTGGCTACCACCATCACCCCCGAGGCGTCTTTATCCAGACGATGCACCACTCCCGGTCGCAGTGAGTCACTCTCAGGCAGGTCAGGGAGATGCGACAGAAGAGCATTAACCAGGGTATGACTGGGGTGTCCCGGTGCCGGGTGGACAGCAAGGCCGGCTGGTTTGTCAATAACCAAGAGGTCGCTATCCTCATAAATGATATTTAATGGCATCGCCTCTGGTAACAGGGGGCTGGGGGGAGGGGAAGGTAGAGTAATACTTACCCTATCACCAGCATCAAGCTTCACTCCGGCCTTAGCCACACGGTCATTAACCGTGACGTAGCCATTATCAACAAGCCTTTGAGCCTGGGTACGGGAGAGGTCGGGAAACTTTTCAGCAACATACTTATCAAGGCGCACCCCCGGCTCGGTAGCCACAAAGCTAGATACTTTGTGCAAAACAGTTCACCCCACCACATACATCGTATGGTTTCCCTTGCAGTCTAGCACTTACCTCAGGGAGTAAGCAACGAATATAGATAGAGGGATTTATAGGGCAAGACTTTAAGACAGGAGGAGATGCGAGTCAAAAATTTCGGGGGCAATGATGAAAACAACAACACCGTTTGATTGGCACTGAGAAAAATACCGTGCCTAGCAATTGGTAGGGCTAAAACCAGTGTGTGGTGGTAGCTGGGCTTTCCTCATTATTCTGAGTCGCAGTTACCACCACACCAAGACAGGGAGAGGGAAGATATCAAACGCTTTTAGACGAGTTTATCGGGCAGATTCCTCATATTCTCATTATATTCTCATTCCCTCTCCGCAAACTGGCTGATACCTCCCCATCATCAGCCGAATGCCCGTCAGCAGCAAGAAGGGTATGGATGTCCACGTAGCGTCCCTCTTGTTCGGTCTAACAGATAGGCATATCTCTTTCTATCAGACATAGCTAGCCATCTTACCCGAAACAAGACCCTATTCATGTAATTAACCACCCTCATTCTCACAATGCCACCTCTGGGCTCTCGCAATCATCTGTAGCGCAGAAGTTATTTTTCTCTAGTTGACTCCCCTTTTAACTTTATCTATCGCTGGACCAACCTCAATGTGTCTGTCTTCTAACTTTTTTATCGCACCTGTTACTATATCTGTATCCTTATACAGGTAATCAATAAGGGCTCCCCTGCCCCTCGAGGTAAGTTGACATTCTCCTAAACTATTACTCTTCAGATAGCCGCACCTGACCAGTAAATAGTGTAAGTGGCCAACATATTCACCCGACATATCCCCTATCGAGCAGGTTGGTACCTTTTCACCAAACCCTCTGGCTTCTGCGATAGCGAGCAATATTATCATTTTACCGGGTAACACATTTCCCCTTGCGCACTTAGTGTCGCAGGACACTAGAATAGCATAATAATGGACATTTGTCAATACCCTATCTCTACAAGAAGGGACTCTCGTCTCTCTGGTTGAGGGTAACACCTACCAAATATGCCAAAATCGAGAACCAAGCGTCTTTACTACCGGGTAGTAGAAGGGGGGGTTATATCTCAAAGACTATCATCAGGTTAATGCCTTTAGTTTCCTACGCTAATAAAGCACAACTCTTTTGTATCTTTTCCTGACTAAATGCAGGGTTTTCCCATAAATTACTGTGAACTGTAGCTTTTGGGTTAATCCATACCCACTCACACCCCCACCCCCTTCAAGCCACTCTGAGGAAGGCTTTAGTTTCTCTGGGAAGCTGCCTCGTCCGCCTCTGTTTCCCGCTTCTCCTTAACGAGAAGATAGATTAGAAAACCAGCAAATACAGAAACGCCTACTGTCACTGCCGAATCAGCCACATTAAATGCAGGAAAGGTACCGACACCAATAAAGTCGGTAACATAACCCAGGCTTAACCGGTCAATCAGATTACCAACGATGCCACCGAGAACAGAACCCAAAGCCGCCTTGCTTATCATGTTATTTAAAAGGGGAAACCGACGACACACAAAGAAGGTATAGAAGAGAATACCGCCAGCACCAACCAAGCTGACTATAGCTAGCGGGAAGGTGTGGTTTTGAAATATGCCAAAGGCAGCGCCGGTATTCTGGACATGGGTTAACCGAAAAAACTCTCCCTCAGGTAACGACTGCCCTAAAGCCAAATTAGACCTTATCCAGGTTTTACTGAGCTGGTCTCCCACCACCACCGCTAGGGCAATAAGAAAAAAGACTACAGCCTGCCACCACTTACCCTGAAGACTATTTGCCTTTCGCATCCTTTGCCTGACTAGCCTTACAATTCAAGCACAGGCTTGCCTGGGGAAGGGCTTCCAAACGAGCTGGGTCTATAGGTTGACCGCAAATATCACATAAACCATAGGTCCCTTTTTCAAACTTAGATAAAGCGTGCTCAACAGCGGCTAACTGGTCTCTAATACGCTTCTCTAACCCCAACCGCGTCTCTAACTCAGCAGTCTCAGTAGCCTCCTCCTCCCTTTTACCAAAGGGGCTACCCTCTCGCCTCTCATCGGCAGGGCGGACGCTAGCCTTTAGTTGCTCTAATTCATGAGCTAAGTGCTCTTGCTCGCTCTCCAAGTGAGAACGAAGTAAATCGACGTTAAAACTCACTCCAGCCTCCTCCAGCTTACCTATCAAGTTTCAAGGTAGCCTTTTTGATTCTCCTTATTTTGAGTTGACGAGTAAGCTATTATATTAGTGATTAACTAAGAAAGCAAGATGGCAAGAAAAAATTGGTTCCACCTCAGCTACGACTTATAATCGGCTAATGATACTATCCACCCGCCAAATAAAAATAACCCCTGCTCGCTATACCAAACCCAGGAGCGCAGGGTATACTCTTATAGTGTACCCTAATTAGTCTATTTTATCAACCCCAATCAGTCATTAGTTAATATTTTAAAAACGAGTAGCCACTAATACACAAGCTATAGCTTGGAACCAGCTAAACAAACACACCAATTATGGTATACTACACTAGTCTATTCAAAATAAGCAAGGGGGAGTAGCAATAAATGGCTGGGCTACTTTTTGGAACTGCCGGCATTCCTCATAGTACCAAACTACGCTCCACTGTCTCCGGAATCGAGCGTGCTGCTGAGCTTGGACTTGGCTGTATGGAAATAGAATTTGTCCAGGGGGTAAAGATGAGCGAGACGGCAGCTTACCAGGTTGCTGAAACAGCAACTAGAACAGGTATCAAACTATCTGCTCACGCCCCTTACTTTATAAACTTTAATGCTCATGAGCCAGAAAAGATAAGGGCAAGTCAGGAGCGGCTACTTCAGGCAGCTCGCATCGCCTCTTTGTGTGGAGCCAAGAGTGTCGTTTTCCATGCCGCTTTTTACCTCGGTGATCCACCCCGGGAAACCTATAATACCGTCAAGAAACACCTAACCGAAGCATTAAACCAACTCAAAAGCGAAAACAATAAAGTATGGATTAGACCTGAAGTTATGGGTAAGGTTAGCCAGTTTGGAACTATAGAAGAAATACTTGATTTATGTGCTGACCTGGAAGGGGTAGCCCCCGGCATAGACTTTGCTCACTGGCATGCTCGGACAGGGAAGTTTAACTCCTACCCCGAGTTCGCCTCTATCCTCACTAAAGTTAAAGAGCGGCTGGGTAGAGCTGCCCTGGATAATATGCACCTTCATGTTTCTGGTATTGCTTATGGGAAGAAGGGGGAAATAAACCATCTGAACCTAAAAGAGTCAGATTTGCGATACATTGAACTTCTTCAAGCGTTGCGGGATTACGGTGCCCAGGGTCTGGTTATCTGCGAAAGTCCCAGTCTAGAAGAGGACGCTTTACTCCTGCAAGAAACCTCTAATAGCTTACTAAAAGCAGGCTGACTACCTAAAGAGTCGCTTTAGTTTTTCCATTTACTCACTATTTCTGGTATAATTAATTATCAATGTGTATAGGTTGCATGAATAAGGTAGCTCAGCCTGAAGGCTAATTATAACTCAGGGTGAAGGGTAATGTTTGGTTTGAACCGTAACCTAATAATATTTATCGCTATGCTAAGTGTTGCCATAGCCCTTTTCTCCTATTTCGCACCGACGACTAATAAACCTGAGGAAATCAGCGTCGACGAAGCTATTGCCATGTCCCAGAATAACGAGATAGAGGAGATTATTGTCGATGGTGAAGAATTACTCATCACCAGTACTGCCGGCACAGAGCTAAAAGCAACCATAGGTAATATGAGCTTGGTTGACCTCCAGGAACTAGGGTTTAACTTTGAGGGAGTAGATTGGACGGTAAAACCTTCAGGGTTTAACTGGGCTAACCTAGCGCTAAACTTCCTTCCCCTCATGATATTTGGTGGCTTACTGTTCTTCCTCTTCCGCCGAGCCCAGGGGGTTAATAACCAGGCGATGAGTTTTGGCCGCAGTCGAGCCCGGTTGTTCCCAGCTCATACGCCAACAGTAACCTTTAACGATGTTGCCGGGGTAGATGAGGCTAAGCAAGAAGTCCACGAAGTAGTAGACTTTCTCAAGTCGCGGGAGAAGTTTCAGAAGCTAGGTGCTCGCATTCCCAGAGGATTATTACTGGTGGGTCCACCGGGCACGGGAAAAACGCTACTGGCTCGGGCGATAGCTGGTGAAGCTAGCGTACCCTTTTTCTCTATTAGCGGCAGCGAATTCGTAGAGATGTTTGTTGGTGTCGGTGCCTCTCGGGTACGTGACCTCTTTGAGCAAGCTAAACGCAATACCCCATGTATTATCTTCATTGATGAGATTGATGCCGTAGGTCGTCACCGTGGTGCTGGGCTGGGTGGTGGTCATGATGAGCGGGAACAAACCCTTAACCAGATTCTAACCGAGATGGACGGCTTTGATACCGATACTAATGTGATTATTCTAGCGGCTACTAACCGACCAGATATACTTGACCCCGCTCTACTGCGCCCAGGGCGCTTTGACCGCCGAGTGATCCTGGACCGACCCGATATCCACGGTCGAGCCGCAATCCTTAAAGTACATACCAACGGTAAACCGCTGGCAGAATCGGTCGACCTAGAAGTATTAGCTAAACAAACTGCCGGTTTCAGTGGTGCTGACCTCGCCAATCTGGTCAATGAGGCCGCCATTCTAGCCGCCCGGCGGGGCAAGGATACTATTGACATGCCGGAGATTGAGGAGTCTATAGACCGGGTGATTGCCGGACCAGAGAGAAAGAGCCGGCGGATAAGCCCCAAGGAAAAAGAAATCACCGCCTACCACGAAGCCGGGCATGCCCTTGTCGCCAAAGTGCTGCCTAATGCTGACCCGGTACATAAAATCTCCATAGTGGCTCGTGGGATGTCGCTGGGTCACACCCGACAGCTACCTACCGAAGACCGATACCTGATGACGCGTTCTCAACTTAAGGATAGGTTAGCTACCCTTCTGGGTGGCCTGACTGCCGAAGAATTAATCTTCAAGGAGAGGACATCAGGGGCTCATGAGGATATTGGACTAGCGACCAAGATTGCCCATAGTATGGTAACTGATTTGGGCATGAGCGATAAACTGGGACCACGAACCTTTGGAGACAAGCAGGAGATGGTCTTCCTCGGTCGTGAAATCGCTGAGCAAAAGGACTACGGCGACAAGATAGCCGACACCATTGATGAAGAAGTCAATAAGATTATCCGAAACGCTCATAGAGTAGCCAGTAAGATTCTGACCAAAAACAAAACGAAACTGATAAAGATTGCTAAAGAGCTCATTACCAAAGAGACCCTGGAGGGCGAAGAACTTGAGAAGCTACTTAGCAAGTCTACCCCAGCCCCTCCAAAAGTAGCTACCGCCAAACCGGCGACCACACCACCGATAAAGGCCAAAGCTAAAACCAAGGCTGTGCCCAGGAAAGCCCCGGCCATACAGCAACCTTCTACTGAAACCAGCCCCGGCTACGCTTGATTAGGGATAAGATAGGCTGTTCCAACATTCGGATTAGAAAACCCATTTCCCCGATAGAGATGTCTATTATATCTATCAGGAGAGATTACTAGCATGGTAGAAATTCCCAAAAAGCCTATCCCACCGGAAAGCATCATAGAAATTACAGAGCGGCCTATTTCACCGGAAACTATAGTTAATAGAGCAAAGACTCAGGAGAGCGGTTGCGTCGTTACCTATGTTGGGCTGATTCGCGACCACTCCCGGGGTAAACAGGTCATCTCCGTAGAATACAGTGACAGCGACGGAAAGGCAGCAAACAGGCTCAGGGAGATAGCCGACGACACTAAACAAAAATGGCGACTCGGTAACATAGCTATATGCCACAGAATAGGTAAGCTAAGCGTGGGCGATATTAATCTGGTTATTGCGGTGCCGGCTGCCCACCGCCAGGAGGGTTTTCTAGCCTGCCAGTACGCTATTGACCAGTTCAAGCAGAAAATACCGACACACAAGAAAGAAACCTATCAGGACGGCAGTACCTGGATTGAGGGAAAATAAATCCGGAACCTCAGAAGGTTATTTCTTCCGTGCTACTACATATTCAGCCAGTTCTCTTAACGACCGGCGACTGGCATTATCGGGCAACCGGTCAAGATTACGGCAGGCCCGGGCACAATAATCCGAGGCAACTTTATAGCACTCTTGAGTGACCTCTGAGTCACGCACTAATTCTATAGCCAGTCTTATATTCTCCCGCTTATCACCCTCGTTCTGAAACAGCCGCCTTACCGGGTTATCATCAGGGTAGCGCTCTAAAAGAAGCATCGCCGGCAGGGTCAGGGTGCCCTCAGCTAAATCAGAGCCGGTGGGCTTACCCATTTCTGCCTCATCGCCAGCAAAATCCAGGATATCATCCACAATCTGAAAAGCGATACCAAGATTATAGCCATATTCCCTGAGTGCCGTAACCAGCTTTTCTGGTGCCTGACTCAGGATAGCCCCAGATTCAGTGGCCAGGGAAATCAGGGAGGCGGTCTTAGCGGAAATCCTTTCCAAGTACTGCTGGCGGCTCTGCTCGAGCTTAAAGGCACCAAAAGACTGACTCAACTCTCCGCCAGCAATAGTCATAATAGCCCGGGCAAAGAGCCTTATTACCCGTAGATTTTCAGTATCAGCGGCAAGCTCCTCTGACTTAGCCAGCAGGTAGTCCCCGAGGAGTATAGCTTTATCTTCACCCCACACCTTGTTAATCGTGGGGCGACCACGGCGAACCAGAGAGTTATCAATGGCATCATCATGAACCAGGGTAGCTGTATGCAAGACCTCAACAGCTGCCGCCATAGGCAGCAGAGAACCTAAGTCGTAGTCCTGAAACCCACCGGATAGGAGAACCAGGGCCGGGCGAAGCCTCTTGCCGCCGTTCTCCAGACTATGCGCTAAAAGCTCAGCCAGCCAGGTAGGGCTAACCTCGCCGACCAACCTTAGCCTAGCCTCTACCTTGGTCATATCCTCCTGAATAGGCTCATAGATTGCGCCTAGTGACAATGGTCTCCTCCCAGCTACTTATCATAGCCCTGTCCCAAGCGACTAATCTCCTCATCTATCAACCCCTCATCCAATTTGGAGAATAAGGGCTCCGGGGGCAGTAATTTCTGCCCTGGTGACGGGGAACGAGGCTGCCAGCCGTCACCCTCCACACTACCATCAAAACCAAGATACCCGTGTAGCCTCTGAGAGCTAAAGGGTAGGAAGGGATACAGCGCTGTTCTAAGGCAGGAGATGACTGAGATGGCCACATAGAGGGCATCAGCAGCAGCCTGCCGGTCTTCTTTAATCACCTTCCAGGGCGACTTTTCTTCTAAGTAGCGATTAGCCTCCTGAGCTAAAGACATGGCTGACCTTACTGCTTCCCTAAAATGGCAACCGGAGAGAAGCTTATCCATGGTATTAAGGGTATCCTTAGCCAAATCAAGTATCGCCTGACTACGGCTATCTAGCTCCCTAGGTGACGGCACGCAGCCATTAAAACTACGATAGGTAAAGGTGAGCGCCCGATGAACCAGATTCCCATAAGTAGCCACCAGCTCATCATTGTTACGCCTGACAAACTCACGCCAGGAAAAATCAGTATCGCTAGTTTCGGGCATACTTATAGATAATAAGTAACGCAGCGGGTCAGGGTCATAGCGCGACAAGTAATCAGGTAGCCAGACAGCCCAACGGCGGCTGGTAGAGAGTTTCTTACCCTCAATGGTTAAGAACTCATTAGCCGGCACATCATAGGGCAGATTCAGGTTATCATCATAGCCCATCAGCATCGCTGGCCAGATAATAGTATGAAAGACAATATTATCCTTGCCGATAAAGTAATAGCTCTTGGCGGCATTATCCTGCCAGAAATAGCGCCACTTTCCCTCATCGCCACTGTGCTTAGCCCACTCCTTAGCCGCGGAGAGGTAACCGATGACCGCCTCAAACCACACATAAAGACGCTTGTCCTCAAAGCCATCCAGCGGCACCGGCACCCCCCAGTCTATATCACGAGTAATAGCCCTATCCTTCAGTCCCCCTTCCAGATAGCGCAGGGTAAAGTTGAGGACATTCTGCCGCCAGTGGCTCTTTTGCCTCACCCAATCTAGTAGCTTATCCTGAAAAGCAGAGAGCCTGAAAAAGAAGTGCTCCGAGTCCCTAAACTCGGGAGTAGCGCTACAGAAGGAACATCTTGGGCTAGTTAACTCAGCCGGATTTAGAGGTTTACCACAATCGTCGCACTGGTCACCCCGAGCCCCGGAAGACTGACAATAGGGACAGATACCCTCAACATAGCGGTCTGGCAAAAAGCGCTGGCAGTGAGGACAAAAAGGCTGGGATACTGTAGCCTTGTAGATATAACCCTTTTTAAGCAGGGTAAGGAAAATATCCTGTGATACCCGAGCGTGATTAGCCGTGCCGGTAGAGGTAAATAAATCAAAGGAAATGCCGAGCTTCTGCCACGACTCAAGAAACTGGTGATGATACTGAGTGGCTATCTCTTCCGGCTTCCTTCCCTCTCGCTCAGCCCTAAGGGTTATCGGTGTACCGTGCTGGTCGGAACCGGATACCATTAAAACTTCGTTACCCTTAGCCCGGTGGTATCGGGCAAATATATCCGCTGATAAATATGCCCCCGCAATTTGACCTAAATGCAAAGGGCCGTTAGCATAGGGCCAAGCTACCCCAATAAAAACTCTCTCACCCATACTCTTTCCTTCAATGAATCTCCCCACAGCAAGCTGCGGGGTATTCTCGCTAGCTTTTTTATAAATACTTAATAAACTAGGTACTTCGCCACCGGCAAATAACTGGCTTAATACTCACTCCAAGAAGAAGGTTAGCACCTGTTCCCCCTTCTCGTCCTTATAGCGAGCATAACCCCTCTCCAGGCTACAGTCCTTACACAGACGTTTTTTATCGCCGTCCGTCCCTTCAATAATCAAGTAGCGCTCGGCATGCATAATAAGGCGATGACACTCATCACACCAGATATTGCCTAAAGAGATACACCCTTGGCGCATTTTATAAACCCCCCTCAAGTTCTAATATAAACCTCAGATATGCCTGAGAACCTCAAGTCATTTTTTGAGCCAGACACAAAGGTTGAAATATTAAAGTATTTTAAGCCAGGCACGATACAACTCCTTCCGCGATAAACCGGTTTCACCAGCTATCCTGGCTATCGCCTCTTTAGCCCTCACCCCGGACCAGCGCAGACCACTTAACTGTCGCTCAATATCTTCAGTCAGCTGTGGCTTAGCCTTCTCTCCCCGACCGGCAATAACCAGGGTAAACTCCCCCCTTGGCTGGGCAAAGTGTTCCAGCGCCCCGGTTACTACCCCCCGGAAGACCTCCTCGTGAATCTTGGTCAGTTCACGGCAAACAGCCACCCTTCTGTCTCCCAGAACGAGCATAATATCATTCAGGGCAGCTATCAGGCGATGAGGTGATTCTAAGGCGACAATAGTGCCACACTCATCAGCCACCGATTCCAGAACCCGCCGCCGGCTGCCGGCTCTACGGGGCAGAAAGCCCAGGTAGATAAACCTCTCCGTAGGCAGTCCCGAGATAACCAGTGCCGTAATAACAACTGAAGGCCCGGGAACCGGCACCACCGGGATACCTCGCTCAGTAGCTGCCACGACCAATTCATAGCCAGGGTCAGACATCCCCGGCATCCCGGCATCAGAAACCAGAGCCACATCCCCACCCCCAAGGCAATCCAGAATATAACCTAGCTTAGCCCACTTATTATGCTCATGATAGCTCGTCAGTCGTGTCTTAATATCATAAGCGGCCAGAAGCTGCTTGGTGCGGCGGGTATCTTCAGCCGCAATAAGCCTTACTTCTTTCAGGGTACGCAGGGCACGCCAAGAAATATCCTCCAGATTACCAATAGGGGTAGCCACCAGGTAAAGAGTCGGCATCACCTTTCATCTTCCTCTAACCAAGCCCATTATAACCTTATATCTTATCACTCGTCTATAGTGCTTGACAGATGGGTTTACCTTTTGTATTCTTCTTAGTATACTTAACATAATTCCTTCCCTCACTAAGTAAAAACGAAAAGGAGGCAGTTAATGAAACAGGTAGCTGTTACAGCTGACAGTGTTGCCACCGTACCACCAGAGGTAGCCAAAGAATATGACATCTCACTGGTACCCTTCCATATTGTAATGGATGGCACGGACTACCTAGACACTACCATAGATAAGGAGCAGCTCTATGCCCGAATTAGGAGTAAGGAAAACCTACCCACCACCTCACCCCCCTCTCCGGCCGAATTCCTAGAATTCTTTAAGAGGGCAAGCCAGCAGGCAAAGGCTATCTTAGTTGTTACCATAACCTCTGGCTATTCCCAATCCTATAATTCGGCACTAAATGCTAAAAAGTTGGCTCAGGAGCAATTACCCAACACCACCATTGAGGTATTGGATTCTCTCACCGTTGTCGGCGGCGAGATGCTTATCACCATTGAGGCAGCAAAGGCAGCCAGCGAAGGCAAGAGCCTCCCTGAAGTGATTGAGGTGGCTAAGCGGGTAAAGCAGAGTGTTTCCGAGCTTGCCCTGCGACTATCCCTCTTTCACTTTGAGCACTACGGGAGAACGGGTAAGGCTAAAAGCTGGGCTAAGGCGGCAATCTCTACAGTAACCGTTCTAGAGACAGATGCTGCCAGTGGTGGTACTGCCCGACCTTTATTGAGAGAGAAAAGTCCAGCTAAGGCAGTAGAAACCACACTCAATGTGATAGAAGAAAGGACTAAAGGGAAGAGGCTGCATGCTGCCATAACCCATGTCAGTGTCCCTGATGAAGCTGAGAGGCTAAAAAAGAAGCTATTGTCCCGGTTTGACCTAGCTGATGAAATTTATGTTAGCGAAATGCCACCTATTGGTGCTGTCTTAAACGGAGAGGGCATAGTTGAAGTTGGATTCTACGGTGAGGATTAGAAGACTACACCCCCCGTCTATGGTAATAAGCCCTCTCTGACATAGCTACTGTTAAAGAGAGCTTCTACCAACCCCCCTCACCCTTTATCCCCCTCCTCTTCCTAATGGGAGGGGGAAGAGGATTTCTTAAAGGGGTGAAGCCCCCTTTTAATCCCCCTACCAAACAACCTGGTTAAACTTTCTTGACTTTGAGCCACTGTCTCTGGTATAGTTCCCTCTTAAGAAAGGACAGCAAAATGGCTCCTCCTCAGTTCAAGCAGCTACGGCGTGCCTACGGATTCGACGAAGTGGCGATAGTGCCGGGAGAGGTAACTATTAACCCCGACCAGGCAAACGTAAGCCTCAAAATAGAGGGCCTCACCTTCTCTATCCCCATCATCGCTTCTGCCATGGATGCGGTAACCGATGTCAACCTCGCTATCTTGATGAGTAAGCTAGGTGGTCTAGCCGTTCTCCACCTAGAAGGAGTGCAGACCCGGTATGATAAGCCACGGGAGATACTTGCTGAAATTACCCGGGCATCTGATACTGAGATTACGCCGTTACTTCAGAAGGTCTACTCTCAACCGATTAAGGAGAACCTTGTCGGCGAACGAATACAGGAGATTAAAAGGGGTGGGGGGGTATGTGTTGTTTCGGTGACACCGGCTAATACCAAACGCCTAGCACCGCTAGCAACTGAAGCCGGGGTTGATATTCTTGCCGTCCAATCTACCGTTACCACCGCCAAGCATACATCTAAAAGCTATCGTGGGCTAATCTTCTCCGAGCTGTGCAAATCGCTACCTGTACCCATTATCGTGGGTAACTGTGTCAGCTACGGTGCCTGCCTGGAGCTCATGAGGACAGGAATCGCCGGGGTCATGGTCGGTGTTGGGCCGGGTGCTGCCTGCACCACCCGGGAGGTTCTCGGCATCGGTGTCCCCCAGATAACAGCTACTATTGACTGCGCCGCCGCTAGAGATGATTACCAGCGCGAGTCAGGCAGATATGTACCAATAATTACCGACGGTGGTTTTCGTAAGGGTGGAGATTTATGCAAAGCGCTGGCTGCCGGGGCTGATGCGGTAATGCTTGGCTCCATTCTAGCACAAGCCAAAGAGGCACCGGGCATGGGCTATCACTGGGGTATGTCCCACCCACACCCGGCACTACCCAGAGGCACCCGAATAAAAGTTGGTATCACTGGCTCGCTGGAGCAAATTCTCTTCGGCCCTACTTCAGTCACCGATGGTAGTCAAAACCTCATCGGGGCAGTTCGCACAGCAATGGGTGTCTGTGGCGCCTTCACCATCGCAGAAATGCACCAGGCTGAGATGGTAGTGGCACCGGCGATTACTACTGAAGGAAAATCCTGGCAACTATCAAGGTCACCACACTAGTGCTATACTCAGGTTTTTATACCTAATAAGCAGGCAGGGCAGTTTGAATGCTACATAAAATCTCCCTGGGAACATGTGATATTGATAAATACCGCCTTATAGAGGCCAGGGGGCTTATCGATGAGGCTGTCAGTCTGGGGAAAGAGCTTAAGGGACTGCGCCTGTGCCATATAAATTCAACCCCCTTTGGCGGCGGGGTAGCCGAACTTCTGGTTTCTTATATACCACTACTACGCTCCTTAGGCATTAAAGCCGACTGGCAGGTTATACGCGGTGACCGCCGCTTTTTTACCTTTACCAAAGGCTTGCACAATGCCCTGCAAGGAGCCCCGTTTGCCGAAATTGAAAAGATAAGCACCAAAAGGGTATACCTGGCTAATAATTTCGCCAATGCCCGCGAGCTTGACCCCAATTATGACGTTTTTGTCGTCAACGACCCTCAGCCAGCCGCCCTACGCCACTACTCACCAGATAGCAACACCAAATGGATATGGCGTTGCCATGTAGATAGCTCACAGCCAGACGCTACAGTGTGGGATTTTCTGCGTCCCTACGTTGAAGAACACGATGCCGCTGTTTTCACCACCAGTGAGTTCGTACCCCAAGACCTTCGTCTAGCCAAGACTACAACTATGGCACCAGCTATTTGCGCCTTCAGCCCCAAGAATATGTTTATTAAGAAATATGTATGTCGGGAGCTACTGGAAAGTCTTGGACTTGACCGCCACCGCCCTTTGATTACCCAGGTATCTCGGTTTGACCGCTGGAAAGACCCCTTCGGCACCATCGCTGCCTACCGACTAGCTAAGAAAGAAGTACCCGGCCTCCAGCTAGCCATGATAGGTAGCTTTGCCCAAGATGACCCCGAATCATGGGACATGTACGCCGCTATTCACACCGAAGCCAATAAAGATGACGACATGTTTGTCTACTCTAACCTCACCGGGATAGGCAATATGGAGGTCAATGCCTTTCAGCGAGCCAGTGACGTGGTTATTCAGAAATCAATCAGGGAGGGCTTCGGCCTAGTAGTCGCTGAGGCACTATGGAAAGAAAAGCCAGTAGTCGCCGGTAACGCCGGTGGTATCCCCCTACAGATGACTGGTGAACTCAGCCACTACCTGGTAAATAGCACCGAGGAGTGCGCCGAGAAAACAGTATACCTGTTACAAAATCCAGCGGTCTGCAAAAAACTGGGTGAGGAAGGTAAGAAAATCGTCACCCAAAACTTCCTTATGCCCCGACTGGTTAGAGACGAACTCGCCCTGATAAAGAGCCTGATAAGCAAGTAACCTGCCTTGCTTAATATAACCCGACTACTAGCCTTGAATCAGAATAACCGATAAAACCGGCTTTAGAGGGCATAGCAAATCAGCCCTTTACACTACAAATCACTAGGCGGCTACTCTTCTTCAGTCTCTGTCTCTATCTCTATATCCGTCTCCCCACTGCTAATGTAAGGCAGTAAAGCCTTCACCTTGCCCCGCCTTCGCTGCGACGGGAAGGTTAGCTTATCAATCGTCTCCCGGAGTTCTCTCAGTCTCCCCACAGGCTCTCCCGCCCCCACTGCCACGATTACGCCATCCACCCCGGCTTGCCATAGTATCTGAAGCTCAACGGCCGTTACTTTTGATGGTACCTGGACTAACAAGGGTTTGGTCACCAAATCAGCAAAGTGCTGAAAGAACATTAGCTGTTGCCAGGTAAGCTGGTAGTCCCCTTCTTGTTTACCCGTAATAAGTACCGCATCCACCGGCAGCTCGTCAATCGTCCTTAGCAAGCCCTCACTTAGCGATGCCTCAACCTCTAATATCCTACCCACCTTATTATTTTTCGTGCTAACTTCAGCATCCTTCCTGCCCGCTTTAGCCCTTTCCAGAATCCCCAGAGGGGTATCTGCCGGGAAAACCACAAAGTCACCGCTAATACCCTCTAAGCTGATTTCCCTCCCCCTGATGCCTCTTAGCCACCCACCCCAGGGGATATCAGGCACAGCCTGAGAATATTTTTGAAGGGTCTTGGTATCCGCCTTTAACCTGGGAATATGCACCAGCCCAGCATCAGCTCCAGCCACACGGTCAGCCAGGTTACTAACACTAGCCTGAGCTAGACTGGCAACCAGCAGGATTCTGGGACCGGGCAAGCTCGGCTGTCCGGGTCTAAATCCCATAGTCTGGAGCCCAGTCCTTAAAGCCCCATTTAATTTATCTATGAATTTGCTCATATAACAGCTCCAAACTAACTAGAGGAATTATAAAGAAAACCCCAGAGAAATTCAACGAAAACCCAAACTAACCTCTGTGGGTATATTCTCACCCGAGGGAGACTTGAGGAACGCACCAGCCTAAGATTAAACCATAGATGCCAAACCGGTGAGCGTCTATGTTAACACTTCTATCTTGTCCTGACATATAATATTCTTCAGACCTACGCTATTTTGCAGACTGTTATTTTTGATTATGTTATGTTAAAATATTATGTTAATGATAATCCTCTATCTAGTATTTATTAAGCTAGTATTTATTAAGGAAATGTTATGGAAGAGGCTATAGAGAGTTTTCTTACTTATCTCGCGGTGGAGAAGGGCTTTTCCCAAAATACAGTAGCTGCTTATCATAATGACCTGTATCAGTTAGCCAGCTTTATTGAGGACGAGGCAGCCAAGGGTAGTTTGGCCCCGTCATGGGCTGGTTTTGGGCGGCAGGGGATGCTAAGCTATCTACTTAATCTCAAGGAGAGAAACTACGCTGCCACGACCATGGCCCGCAAGGTAGCCGCGGCAAGGTCGTTCTTTAACTTTATGATGACTGAAGGCGACATGAAAGATAACCCCTCGCAGAATGTCGGCTCACCTAAGGTAGGGAGGGCATTACCTAAACCCATCTCCATCAGCCAGGTTCGCCGTTTACTGGAAGAGCCAACCAAAGAGTCTAAACCTGAGGCCAAAAGGGATACGGCAATCCTGCATTTACTATATGCCAGCGGAATGAGGGTAAGTGAGCTGGTATCCCTAAACCTGAATGATATAGATATAGGGGGTGGCTTTGTGCGCTGCTTTGGCAAGGGACACAAGGAGCGGCTCATCCCTATTGCTCCCCGGGCCGCCCAGGTAGTAGACGAATATGTAAAAGAGGCTCGTCCTCGCTTAGTACATAGCCAGGATGAGCTGTCTCTATTCGTTAACGCTCGGGGTGAGAGGCTGACGAGGCAGGGGCTGTGGCAAATATTAAAGGAGTATGCCAAGTCAGCTGAGCTAGAGGGTATTACCCCCCACACCCTAAGACATAGCTTTGCTACCCACATGCTGAGCGGCGGGGCTGACCTGAGGTCGGTTCAGGAACTGCTGGGACATGCCAACATCTCAACAACACAGGTTTACACCCATCTGACGACAGAGCACATCCGCCGCACCTATGAAAAAGCCCACCCCAGAGCTAAGTAGGGTGAAGCTGGTAGGAACGCTTATACGGAGGTTCTAGATGTCTAGCAAATCACGGCACAAACGGGGAAAGCATTCATTTCAGGGTAAAAAAATAAAAGAAAGGCGAGCTCCCGTCGTTACGGCTACTGAGACGCCAGTAGCTGCTCAAGCCTATACACCGGCTGCCTCTTCCCAGATAATAGCGCCTTCGGCACGTGTGCCCACCCCCATACCCAGGCCAGCTATGGTTAAGCACCCCTATGTAGCCAGTGAACTGCGAAGGATTGGTATTACAGCCGGGATTATGCTGGCAGTCCTGGCAATACTATCTGTAGCTCTACCCTGAGCTGTCCTGATAGTGAGTAGCCAACATGGACTTTGAGGCAGCGAGAGCTAGATTAGTTGAGCACATTAGCCCTGAGATTAACGATAAGCGAGTACTGGCGGCTATAGCTCACATTCCGCGAGAGCTTTTTGTGCCCCCAGAAGCACAACACCTCGCCTATGAAAATATACCGCTGGCTATCGGCCTAGGCCAGACAATCTCACAACCCCTTATCATTGCCCTTATGACCAAAGCCCTAGAACTTACTGGCAGCGAGAAGGTGCTAGAAGTAGGGACAGGCTGTGGCTATCAGGCAGCTATCCTCGCTGAACTAGCCCGCTCCGTGGTGACAACAGAGCGCCTTTCCCCTCTAGCTGAGGCAGCTAAGAATGTACTGGACAGCCTGGGCTACACCAACATTGAGATTCATCTGGTTGAGGAAACCTTGGGTTATCAACCAGAGTCACCTTATGGTGCCATAATGGTTACGGCAGCAGCTCCCAGGGTGCCAACTAGCCTTTTAGCCCAACTAGCCATCGGGGGACGAATGGTGATTCCGGTAGGCTCACGCCATGTGCAGGAGTTATATAAAATCACCCGGAAAAGACAGAGGAACATAGTTCAGAATCTAGGTGGCTGCCGCTTTGTTCCCCTCATCGGTAAGGATGCCTGGAAGGAAGAATAAAAGTCTCACTGTTAAAGCACTTTTTAGTCAAGAAGGGAAGATATATAATTAATATAGCATTACAGAGTAAAAAACTTTAAGGAGGGAAGGGTGGAAGTTCAGGAAGCAATTAAGTCTAGAAGAAGTATTCGTAAGTATAAGCCCGACCCGGTAGATGACAAAACCCTGGAGCTTGTTTTGGAAGCTGCCCGCTGGGCACCATCCTGGGATAATACCCAGTGCTGGAGATTTATCGTGGTACGGGATACCAAGACTAAGAGTGAGCTCGCTGACACCCTCCCCAAGGGCAATACCGCTAACCGGGCAATGAGACAGGCACCAGTGGTCATCGTAGCCTGTGCCGAGCTGGGTAAATCCGGCTATCTTGGTGGGAAACTATCCTCAGACAAGGGTGACTGGTATATGTTTGATGTGGCGCTGGCAATGCAGAACCTGGTACTGGCAGCCCATTCGCTCGGGTTAGGCACCGTGTACATTGGCTGGTTTAATGAAGAAAGGGTAACCAGTATTCTGGGGATACCATCAGGTTTTTGTGTTTTGGCCATGACGCCCCTTGGTTACCCCGACCACCAACCCCGCCCGACACCACGAAAGAAACTCCCCGAGATTGCCTTCTATGAGAAATGGGGCCGTAAATAAGGTTAACCTACTTATAATACTGTAATACTGCCTGTTGGTGTCTAGCTGTTTCGTAGCCTCAACCGTAAGCAGGTCAGAGAAGCATCAGAATACAAGAGAAACGTATTTTACAAAGCTTCAATCTTATTATATGCTAGCAATTAAGCCAACCCTATTTTTTGATTTAAGGAGGGCTTTCTATGAACGAGTTAGGTTTAGCCACCCCCTACTGGCTTATTGTTCTGATGTGGGTAGCCAGAATCATTGTGTTGGTCCTCATCTGCTCGCTTCTTGCCTGGCTTGGACTCAGGGCATTAGATACCCTTACCCCAAATATTCATGAGCGCGAGCGTATCGGCGAGAGTCCGGTCTCTACTGGGCTATTCATCGCCGGCTTTTTCATCCTGGTGGGTCTGGTCATCCACGGAGCGGCTACATCATACGCCGCCGTTGGTATCTCCCCGGTAGGCTTTATCTTTGACTTTAGAACCTGGGGGCTGGCTGCCGTTAGCTTTGCCATAAGTCTGTTAATCGGCGTCGCCCTGCTACGTATCGTGGACAAACTAACACCCAAAATACCATTTCTGAACATCAACAAAAGTCCGGTGGCAGTAGGTATCTACGTCTTTGGTTATCTCATCTTCTTTGGTCTGATACTCCACGCCGCCTTAACTACACCGCTATGAAAAAGACTAAGATTTTAGTAATTTTAACATCCGTATTGCTGGCTGGATTAGGCACTACTCACTATGTATCGGCGACCCCCTCGGCCGATTTTCACGAGACAGATGGTGAGGTTTTCGATGATTGGGGGGTATTTAGAACCAGAGTCTTTGGTGAAGATGGCTTCTATCAGCTATCGGAGACAACCTTCCGACCAGCCATCGCCTTTGAGAGCCTGGGGGAAGAAGCCGCCCTAGCCTACAGCCTGGGGGAGCAAATCGCCACCCAATACCCGAACCAAATACAGCGGGCGGAAGCAGTATTTCGCTTTGTCCGAGACAGGGTAACGTATACCCCGGATATAGACCAGTTTGGCTATGACGAGTTTGCCCTAAATGCCGATGAGCTGGCTATTACCATTGACCAAGACGGCATTGGTTATGGTGATTGCGAAGACAGCGCCGTATTACTAGCCGTCATGTATAAGGGAGCCGGCTACCGCTCCGCCATAGCACTTGGCGACGGTCACACCGCCGCCCTAGTCTATCTGCCTGACTATAATAAAGCTACGGCTGTATTTGAACTAGACGGTGAGCCAGGGTGGGTCTGGGCTGAGGCTACCGGTAAAAATAACCCGCTGGGCTGGGTGCCTAAGGAATTCATTAACACTCGGATAGCCGCCTATGAAGTAGGCGAAGAGACCATAGTCCGGCAAGAACCAGCCACTGAACCAGCAACTGCCATCGCCCCCAAAACAGGCGGCACTTATTTAGGACCCTCTCCCTTCCTGGGCATAATAGTTTTTCTATGGCTCATGCCCCTGTTCCGAAGAAGAAGACGCGTTCACTATCGCCGGTAAAAATCCGCCAAAATACAAGAGAAACTTCTACGCAGAGCCAGCGAAGGAGGCAAGATGGAAGAATATATCAGGATACGGGTTGATGCCCTACGGGAATTCACTATCAGTATATTTAATAAATTCGGCGTCCCGGTTGACGATGCCAAAATAGCCGCTGACGTACTGATAACAGCCGACCAAAGGGGTGTCGGCTCCCATGGTCTTCAGAGGCTTATAAGATACACCGACGGATTGAAAGCCGGGGTAATGAAGGCAATCACCGAGATGAAGGTCCTGAAAGAAACGCCAAATACACTACTCATCTCAGGTGGAGACGGGCTTGGTCAGGTTGCCAGCTATAAAGCGATGAAGCTTGTTATAGATAAGGCACTTAAAAACAACATTGCCTTTGCCGCCGTGCGCGATTCTAATCACTACGGGATTGCCGGGTACTATTCCATGATGGCACTCAAGCACGACCTTATCGGGCTTTCAATGACAAACGCTGAACCTCTGGTAGTACCAACGAATGGCAAAAATGCGGTAATTGGGACAAACCCTATTTCCATTGCCGTCCCGGCCGGTAAAGAGCGACCGTTCGTGCTGGATATGGCAACCTCAACTGCTCCCCGGGGTAAGCTTGAAGTCTACGAGCGCACCGGTAAAACAATGCCAATTACCTGGGCAACAGATGAGTCCGGAAATCCAACGCAGGATGTATCCAGGGTACTGGCAAATATAGCTAATAAGAAGGGCGGTGGACTGCTGCCACTCGGGGGTGCCGAAGAGGAGAGCGGGGGCCACAAAGGATATGGCTTATGCCTGGCTGTAGATATATTCTGCGGAGTGCTCTCCGGTAGTACCTTTGGGCTAAATCTCTATTCTAAAAAAGGGGTGTCAACCAAGGTATCTCACTTCTTTGGGGCGATAAAGATAGATGCCTTCACTGAGCCAACCCTGTTTAAGAGCCTAATGGATGAGTATATAAATACGCTGAAGAACTCAGAAAAGGCAGCCGGTAGGGACAGGATATTCATTCATGGAGAGAAGGAGTTCGAGCTTTACGAGCAACAAAAAGAAGAGGTGCGCATTTACTACAAGGTAGTCGAGGAAGTAAGAAGAATCGGAGAAGAGGTCAACATAAAAGCGCCGTTCTAGGCGTAAACCCATATCGGGAAATAAGCCATGTTACTTGCCGTCTTTGCCAACTATGATTATAATGTGAAGGAATAAGCTACGGAGAGCAGGTGATTTAGATGAAGCAATATGGGCTAGATGATATTCGCAATGCTGTTTTACTTTCCCACTGTGGTGCCGGCAAGACATCAGTAGCTGAAGCAGTTCTATTCACTACTGGTGCCACTACACGATTAGGCAAGGTTGATGACGGGACAACTACCTCAGATTACGACCCGGATGAGGTGAAACGCCAGATCAGTCTTAATCTGAGCGTGCTGCCTAGCGAGTGGCAAAAGACCAAGATTAACCTTATTGATACCCCGGGTTATGCCGACTTTGTCGGTGAGGTCAAAGCCGCCATTCGGGTTAGCGAGGGGGCGGTAATAGTAATTTGTGCCGCCTCTGGTGTTGAGGTTGGCTCAGAACAGGTGTGGGAGTACAGCGAGGAAGCCAGTCTAGCCCGTCTCATCTTTATTAATAAGATGGACCGCGAGAACGCCGACTTCTACCGAACGGTCCAGCAGATTCAATCAAAGTTCGGCTCCAAATGCCTCCCCGTGCAGTTACCCATCGGCGCCCAAAGTGATTTCCAGGGCACAGTTGACCTGCTAACCATGAAAGGCTATACCGGTTCGCCAGCAAAAGAAGCCGAGATACCCTCGTCACTGGAGACTCAAGCCAGTTCTTTTCGGGAGAAATTAATAGAAGCGGTAGCCGAAATTGATGACAGCTTACTAGAGAAGTACCTCGGCGGTGAAGAGCTCAGCCTGGAGGAGCTGAATGATGGCCTGCACAAGGCAGTAGTGAGCGGCCGGATTGTGCCCATTTTAGCTGGGTCGGCAACGCAGAATATAAGCATTACCCCGCTTCTGGACGCCATAGATAACTATCTGCCATCACCTAAAGAGCAAGAGATAGCCATTGTCGGCGAGGGAACAGAGCCGAAGGTTAAGCCAAGCCAGGATGCCCCTCTAGCCGCCCTGGTGTTTAAAACCAGTGCTGACCCCTATGTCGGTAAGCTTACTTATTTTCGGGTTTATAACGGCGCCATTGATAGCAATTCTCAGGTGTGGAATGCCACACGAGGCGAGACCGAGCGCATCGGCCAGCTATTCATGCTGAGAGGGAAGACCCAGGAACCGGTAGCCCAGGTTGGGGCTGGGGATATCGGGGGAGTAGCTAAATTGAGTCTAACCAGCACCGGGGACACATTAGGCAGTCGGGATAAGCCACTTAAAATTGCCCCTGTTCTATTTCCGGAGCCAGTTTTCAGTGAGGCAGTGCACCCGAAGACCAAGGCTGATGTAGACAAACTGGGAGCAGCCCTCTCCCGGCTATCCGAGGAAGACCCTACCCTCCGAGTACATAGAGAGCATGACACCAATGAGACCATTATATCCGGGCTGGGTGAGACTCAAGTTGAAGTAGCCGCTGATAAGATGCACCGTAAATTCGGGGTGAGCGTGAACCTGGAAACGCCAAAGGTCCCCTATAAAGAGACTATCACCATGCCGGCCAAGGCCGAGTATAAGCACAAGAAACAAACGGGAGGGCACGGTCAGTACGGGCATGTCCTTCTGAAGCTGGAGCCTTTACCGCGCGGCAGCGGTTGTGAGTTTGTTGACAAGATAGTCGGCGGGACGATACCCAAGAATTATATTCCGGCGGTAGAGAAGGGGGTTAACGAAGCCATGGGAGAAGGAGCGTTGGCTCATTACCCGGTAGTAGACATAAGGGCGACAGTATATGACGGTAGCTTTCACCCGGTTGACTCCTCAGACATATGCTTCAAGATTGCCGGAGCCGGGGCACTAAAGAAAGGCCTAGCCGAAGGGCAACCTATCCTCCTCGAGCCAATGATGAATATCAGGGTGATGGTTCCCGAGGACTTTACTGGTGATATTATTGGCGACCTTAACGGTAAACGAGCCAGAGTGCAGGGCATGAACCCTGAGAATGGCATGAATGTTATTGAAGCTCAGGTACCGATGGCTGAGATTCTGCGCTACGCTATAGACCTGAAGTCAATAACCCAGGGACGGGGCAGCTACACCGTAGACTTCAGCCATTATGAGGAGATACCGTCTAACATCACTCAAAAGATTATTGCCAAAAGACAAGCTGAAAAGGGCTAAAAGACTGCCCCACCTTTCCCCACATTCTACATAGTTAGGTTCAAAAGAATTGCAGATGACCGAGACTATCCCTTCTAAGTGACTTCACAGGGCGACTCCAGCTCACGGGAGGTTGCAGCAGCCAGGTTTAGGCTTACCACTCGGTCTATGCCGCTCAAGTCGGGGGTGATTTCTATTTCGGCCGAGGGGAAGAGACCAGGCAGGAAACCGGCTACATCTCCGCTCTGTCCCTGCCCTATCTCCAGAAGTAGATAGCCCTCAGGACGAAGCTTATCATTTACCCCACGGCATAACCGGCATATCTTTCCCAGTCCATCCCAGCCCCCGTTTAGCGCCAGTTGCGGCTCGAAATCAGCCAGTCCCGTCTGAGAGACTTCAAGCTCTCTAACATAAGGCAGATTGGCGATTATAAGGTCAACCGACTCGGGTAGAGGGTCAAGCATGTCACCGGCTAAGAGACAAATTCTATCGGCTACCCCGTGTTTCTGGCAGTTAAAGCGAGCAACTTCAAGAGCGGGAGCTGATATATCAATGGCATAGATTTTGGCCTGGGGCAGGTTCAGTGCCAGGCTGATGGCAATAGCACCGCAACCCGTGCCAATATCAGCTATAGTAGACACCGGATGATTTTGAGCCAGGCATAGTGTCTTCTCTACCAGCAACTCACTCTCCGGCCGGGGGATTAAGACACGACGGTCAACATAAAAGTCAAGCCCGTAAAACTCACGATGCCCGGTTATATAGGCTGTCGGTTCACCGCCCAAGCGGCGTTTAATTAGCCGCCCAAAATCCTCCTCTTCTTTAGGGCTTAGCTGGCAGTCAAGGTCTTGATATAACTCAACCTGGCTTATCCTCAGTACCTGCCTTAGCAATAGCTCAGACTCAAGGCGGGCATCCATAATGTTATGGCTGGCGAGGACTTCTCTAACCTGATAGAGCGTCTGTTTCAGGGTCATACCAGTTGCCTCTCCAGCTGCTTTGCCTGGTCATCAGTAGCCAGGGCATCAATAAGCCTGTCCAGGTCTCCCTCCAGAATCTGGGGCAGGTTACGCAGGGTCAGGCCAATACGGTGGTCAGAAACGCGGTCCTGGGGGAAGTTATAGGTTCGTATCTTCTCTGCCCGGTCGCCGGTACCCACCTGGGAGCGGCGCTCACGGGTTATAGTCTCTTCCTGTTTACGCTGTTCCACATCCAGCAATCGTGCCCGCAACACCGCCATAGCTTTCTGCCGGTTTCGTAGCTGAGAACGCTCATCCTGACAGACAGCCACGATACCGGTCGCGAGATGGGTGATACGGACAGCAGTAGCCACCTTGTTTACATTCTGCCCCCCAGCCCCCCCACTATGAAAAATATCAGTCCGCAGGTCATCGGGGTTAATAGACACCTCTACCTCGCTCGCCTCAGGAAGAACAGCCACGGTTGCTGTTGAGGTGTGAATCCTCCCTGAAGATTCAGTAACCGGCACTCGCTGTACCCGATGAACCCCCCGCTCATACTTAAGCCGGCTGAAAGCACCTTTACCCTTTATCTCAAATATAATTTCCTTAAAGCCACCTATCCCACTCTCATTACAGTCAACGATGTCTGCCACCCAGCCTTTAGACTGAGCATAGCGACTGTACATACGAAAGAGGGCGGCAGCAAAGAGGGCGGCTTCATCACCACCCGCCCCCGCCCGAATCTCCATAATAACATCCCTTTCATCACTGGCATCCTTAGGTAAAAGGCCCAGCTTTAGCTCAGAAAGTAGCTGGCCCCGCTTTTCCTCCAGGCTCTCTATCTCCTGCTTGACTAAAGTCGTCATGTCCTCATCCAGCTCACCATTCAGCATACCTTTAGTTTCCTCCAGGGACCTGGCGATTTCTTTATACTCCCGGTACTTGGTTACCAGGTCTCCCACACTGGCTCTCTCCTGAGCCAGCTCCTGCAATCTCTTCACATCAGAGACCACCTCAGGTTTAGCCATCTCTTGGCCCAGCTCCTGGTAACGCTTCTCTATGTTGGCTAACCTGTTTAGCATAATTTAAAGCACCTCTATACCTGATATTATAGCACAGCGTCAATTAGGACTTGAAACGGGGCTGAGTATGCACAGACATAGATAGTACTCAAACAATACTGGGGGAGAATTCAGACGGGGTATTCTATACTTGTTATGGGGAAATCAATTTATGTTTAATTAGGTCACCAATCATTCTGTTGTTGACATCGACACATAAATTAAATAAACCCTGAACTTCGTTAATGTCGTATTTATATTCAGGATGCGCCGTCGGATTTCTAAAATTAACAGCTATATTGTCAAGGTTATCTAAGAGAATCTTAGATATTGGTCTCTTGCACTTTCTTAAATGTTCTACCATTGGTCGCCATAATAGAGTGGAAATACGACGTCGCTTGACATGCTTGCAATAGTATAAACGTAATGTTGATTCCGTTCCACGTAAAACGTGAAACGCACCTGCAGTCGGTAACTCATAGGCAATACATTTCCCAGCTTCCCTAAAATCATACTGAGCCATGTCAGGCATTAGGTGGAATACTCCATTGTTAAATAGTGCAGGAACATCGCTTAGTAACTTATTTGTATCTATCCTCTTGTCAGTCACAATATAAGCGAATATGCCTTGAGCTTCAAACGTAAAAGTATGCCTTAGTGTGTTAATAATTCCATTTAATTTAGAAGCTTCCTCCGCCGTAATCCGTGTATCAAACTTACAGTTCCGACGTTTGTTATAGAATTCCTGTAACTCTATGGAGGCTCGCTTAGTAACTGGGAGTCCAAACTTATCAAGAGCATCAAGTGTTTCCTTGATATTATCAAGAATCCAGCCACCTTCACCTTTTCTTTTCAGATAATAGCCCTCTCCGGCATCTTGTAGGTAACGGAGGTCAGTACCAATTTGGATATAACTCCATATGCGCTGTTTAATCATATTTTCCCCCGCTCTTACCCCTAGACAGATTCCTACTATCTCTACACCTGATATTATAGCACAGCCTTGGTTAACGCTTGAAACTAGGAGTAAACACAAGATTGGCTCACTTCGGTTTGAAAGTAGGAGATTAGCCCACATAAAAAGATTGGTCTGAGGCAGAAATTCTTACGGCTTCTCCGGCTCGGCTCCCTTGAGCAGAACATAGTCAAACATGGTGCCGCTGGCTCCCCTAAGCTCCAGAGAATCTATAATAGCCTTATATCTGCCACCCAATAGCCCCTCCCCGACGATATATGCCCCTTCCGCCGCCTCCTTGGCGACGCTGGCCCGTCTCCCCAATCTCCGCACCTTTCCAAATTGAGCCAGCTTATCCGCCAGCGCCTCCCTAATCTCGGGAATTCGGGAGAGCCGGCCCGAAAGCAGAATCTCCCGTGGACTGCCCACGCTAACCATCACCGCCGCCACCCCTTTGGTGATACTTTCCAGAAGCATACCCCACGACTCTGGATATTTATGGTGCTCCCGAGCCAGCTCCTCAGGGGTTAAGTCATCTTTGCCGCTCACATCCTTGGCACCACCGCTAAAGAGCACTGCCCCGGGAAAGCTTCCCAAACGCACTGCCAGCTCAGCATCCATACTGCCCAGAGTGATAAAACCAGGTCCCCCCGATGTCCCTCCCGAACCGTCAACTATCTTGCCCCCGTCAACGCCGATTATGGCATTGAAGGCATAGCCTATCTCTGCCAGGATAAAAGAGGTGGCGCCGTAGTCTATGCCGTAAAGCTCGGCCTGGTCTCTCATAGCCAGGGCAACACAGCATACCTTATCCGCCGTGCCCATGTCCATCTTGTTGGCTTTACGATAACGGGGCACGGTGGGAAGGTGAATGACGCCAGGGGTAAAATAAAGCGGGAAGCCTTCATCCTGCATCAGCCGGATAACCATCCGGATGCCATCATACAGGGGAATACTCTTGTCATCAGGCACCATCATGGTTAGCTCCCGCTCGGTTATATCCCGGATTGGGGTTAGCGGCAGGCCATAGCCTGAGGGGCCGACTATCATATCCAGTGGGAAGACACTCCTCACCGTATCCAGGAGCACCTTGGGGTTCCGGGCAACCTCAGGCACCGGCACCGAAGTATCCAGGATGACTCCTTCCCCGTCCATACCGAAGAAATCAAAGCTCCCTGTCCCGGGGTCTATCCCGATAACCCTCACTTAATCCCCTCCCTGACGGCTGAATTCTTATGAATTAACGGGCAAACAGCATCGGCGGCAAACCAGTCCCCGGTGAGGGCAAAGGTCCGGGAGCGGCACCCCTTACACTCCTCCAGATACGGGCAACTCAGGCAATAGCCGGTTCTGGTCTTGGGGTCTTTAATCTGGTTAAGTAGGGGGGAGGAAAGCATCTCTTCCCAGATTCGGACCAGTGATTTCTCATTGACATTACCGACACTCATCGGGGAAAAGCTGCACGGCTTCACCCCGCCATCAGTCTCAACAAAAATATACTCCCCAAAGATGCACGCCGAGGTTGAGGAAACCAAAATCCCGGTGCCCGCCGCTGGCATCTGGGCCATAAGTCCCCATTCCTTAACTACCGACCAGAAGAATGGCTCGTCAAAGAAGAACTCAACCCCTGTTTTCTGGGCTGCCTGGCAGGTAAGCCTGATGGCCTCTCCATATTCCTCAGGGGTGAGAAGCTTCTCACGGAAATCCCGGCACGGCTTGAGCCCAATAATCGTTACCCTTTCCACCCCAATCCGTGCCGCTAGCTCCAAGAGCCCCGGTATTTCAGTATAGTTCGTTCTGAGCAGGGTAAAATTTATTGCCTCCAGCAGCCCGGCTTTGGCATAACTGCGAGCTGAGCGAACCACCTGGGCAAAGCTAGCCCCGTCTCTTATGGCCTCATAGGTTGCCCTGGTGGCACCATCAATGCTCACCATCACCTTCACCCCTAGCTGCTTAAGGGCACTTATTATCTGGGGGTTTACCAGCATGCCATTAGTAATCAGGTGAACCGTAAGCCGTCTGTCTCGCATTAAGCCCAATAGCTCAAAGATATCTTCCCGCAGTAGCGGCTCACCACCCTCAACAATAACCCAGTCCGGCCCCAGTTCAGCTATCTCAGCGATAAGCCCTCTGGCTCTCTCAGTTGAGACCTCTCCCTCAGGAAAACCACGGCAGTGCTGGCAGCTCAGATTACACTTCGGGGTTATTGCCCAATCAACCAGATAGGGGGATTTAACTTCACGCAAGATATAAACTCCTCAGCCTAAAACTATGCTACATGTCATCAAGTAGTATAGCTGGTGGCAGGAGGTGAAATCAAACCGAAAGGGTTAGATTGCGTATTGTCTAGTGACCCTGCCTCTGCTATGCTTTATTTATAAACATGAGAAGATTAGACGGCAATAACGACACTGGTGGCAAGGCTAAGGAGTTTCGCCGGGTTGACTATGTCAAGATTACCATCTTTGGCCTGGCCATGACGGCTCTCTGGAGCAGCCTGCACAGCATCATTCTGCCCCTGCGGATAGCCGACTTCTTCCCTGCGGGACAGCAGGCTACCTACCTCGGGTTGCTTACTGTTACCGGCTTACTCCTGGCTATAGTCGTCCAGCCGATAGCGGGGGCCATGAGTGACCGCTCTGGTCTTAAGTGGGGACGGCGGCGCCCCTACATCCTTATCGGCGCTATATTGACGCTGTCATTTCTACCCGGAATAGGCCTAGCTAAAGGCTGGCCCATCCTTTTTGCCACCTACTACCTGCTGCAGATTAGCGCCAATACGGCACTGGGGCCATATCTAGCCTTTATTCCCGACCTAGTGCCGGGAGGGAAGAGGGGGCTAGCCTCAGGGATAAAGGGCCTGCTCGAGATATTGGGGGCAGGTATCTCCATCTGGTTAATAGGTAACCTAATGGGTAACTACGCTACCAGCGAGGGAGGCCGGTGGCTATGGCTAAGCCTGGGTACACTGGCGGCTGTTTTCCTGGGCACTATGCTCGCCACTGTACTCATGGTCAAAGAGCAGCCTGGAGCCGGTGGGCCTAAGCTGCCCTTGCTATCAACGCTATCTAAAACCTTTAGGATTGATGTTAAGGCGAACCCTGATTTTATCCGGTTTGTGCTCTCCCGCCTCTTTTTCATCATCCCCCTAACTGCGTTTCAGGCATTTGGGCTATATTTTTTCCGGGACTATCTCGCTGTGGCTAATCCGGCTGCCACTATGGGCAACTTTACCCTAGTGTCTTCTCTGTGCATGCTAGGTATGGTCTACCCTGCCGGCTTCCTGTCGGATAAGTTCGGACGCAGACCGATTGGCCTTACCTCGGGGCTTATTAGTGCTATAGGGATTGGGCTACTGTTCTTCTTCCGCAGCTACCAGTTTATCTTAACCAGCGCCATCCTTATGGGAATTGGCTTCGCCGGCCTGATGAGCAGTAACTGGGCACTGGCAGTAGATGTGGTCCCCAAGGATGAAGCCGGGAAATACATTGGTCTGACCAATCTCGCTTCGGCCGGTGGCTCAGCCCTGGCTCGCCTCCAGGGACCGATGATTGACTTCTTTAATGCTCGCCGCTTTGGTCTGGGCTACACAGCTATGCTTCTAGCCTCTCTTACATCTCTTATTGTCAGCTCGGCACTACTATGGGGGATTAAGAAACGGTAACGGCGGTATCCATCCCTGAGAGCCAACAAAGGCGATAAACCCGTAAGCCAGGCTTCTACCCGCCAGGCACGCTAGATAGAACTTCCACAGGGGAAAACGTGTCGCCCCCGCCGCTATCCCCACTATGTCAAAGGGGAAAAAGGGCACCAGGTTAAAAGCAAAGATAACAACCAGTCCCCATTTCTTTATCCAGTTCTCTACCCGGGTATATATCTTCAGCCTTCGCCGTTCCAAAATCACCCGGCCGCTGTACCCTGCCAGCCAGCTGGTTAGCTCACCAACAGAGGCTCCACTCCCACCAGCCAGCCCAACAAGCGCCGGATGAAAAATTTGACCCAGAAAGAAATAGGTCCAGAAACTGGGAATCGGGACCAGCACGGTGGAGTTCCAGACCATACTGACCAGGAAAACACCGGGATAGCCCAAAACGCCAAGCTCAGCAACCCGGTCCCGATAGAGAAAGATAGCCACCGTAATAGCGACGACAGTAGCAATGCCCAATACCGGCAGCACTTTCCCTTTCAGAACTACCCCCAGCCAGTCTCTCTTCTCTGTGCCACCCAGCTTTTCACGGCTAAATATATTACGCATTTGACCTCTATAGTAGCATATTTAAGGGGGTGGTCATAAAGAGGAATAGATAGGGGGGATATTAAATAAAGACCGAGAGAGAACGGTAACCCTAAGACAAACCAATGCGGAGCCAATAGACACCTATATATACATTGCTCACTGGCTTGTATCTCTGCTATACTTTAGATAGTGCGCCCCCATCGTCTAGAGGCCTAGGACATCGGCCTTTCAAGCCGGTAACAGCGATTCGAATTCGCTTGGGGGCACCAAGATATCTACCCTAAATCAGAATTTGCCTTTTAGCTTACCGTAGGTTTCAGCCAGGGCCTCAGGAACTACCCGCACCTCAGATATTACCGGCATAAAGTTGGTATCACCCTGCCACCGGGGTACAATATGAGTGTGGATATGCTCATCTATACCGGCACCAGCCACCTTGCCCATGTTTACGCCTATATTAAAACCACCGGGGGTAAATACCTGCCTCAAGAGCCTGACACTCCGGCTGACTATGTTAAAGTGCTCGTGAAGTTCGTCATCAGTCAGTTCGTCCAGACTGGCTACGTGCCGGTAGGGGGCTACCATCAGATGCCCCGGGTTATAGGGATAAGCATTCATAATAACAAAGTTTTTGCTTCCCCGATACAGAATATAGTTTTGGGCATCATTATTCTGCCCTGGTTTGTCACACAAAATGCAGCCTTCCGGCTTTCCCATCTGAATATACTTTATACGCCACGGCGCCCAAATCTGCTCCATTTAACCCCCCTTAAATCTTTATGACTTTAGTGGCCGAAAGCAGAGCATCCACAGTGGCATACATGTTATTAACCAGTCCCACCCTTAGCTTCTCTTTCAGGTTATAATACTCCAAACAGGTGCCACAGGAAAATATCTGCACTCCCTTTTTCTCTAGCATCTGCAAGGTTTCCAGAACCCCAGAGCCTTCAATAGTCAGCCTTACTCCGTTGTTAATAAATAGTAGCTTGGCTGGCTTAGGCTCATAGTCCCATAGGGTATTAAGGAAGGCCTTCATCAATATTTCCCCCAACCTCTTATCTCCAGTACCGAGCCGATCACTAGTAATTAAGATAACGTCGCCACTTTCTTTTGGCTCAGCTTGACTTGATTGCCCCTTAGTAATATCTAGGTAGAAAACCCCTTCTCTCTCCTGTAACTCTACCCGACAGCCCTCACTCTGGGCGAATCGCTGCACATTCTCACGGCTCTCAGGGCTATCGACCAGAACGGTAACTGCCCCCTCTTCAATTGCCTCCAGCGCCTTCTTGGTTTTGATAACTGGTTGAGGGCAGGGAAGCCCCCGGGCGTCAACTTCAGTCATGATAGTTGCCTCCTTCCACATGGCAGACTCCGCTCCAGTGACAAAGATACTCCCTGAATACAGAGGGAAACTGGCCGATAATTTGCCTCACCCCGGCAGCTGGAGTTACACTAGCAAATTTTCCCGCCATACGGTTTGTCTTGGCAGCAATTATAGCCGCCTCATGAAGCTCCAGACCAATATAGGAGAAGGCAGAGACCAGCCCCGTTACGCTATCGCCGGTGCCCCCGATGGCCTCTAGCTCGGGTACATCGGGTTCAGCGATGGTAGCCAGAATATCACCATCACGGACAATATAGTCGGTGGCCCCCTTAACCAGTAATAGCTTGGCGGCATTCCGGTGCCGGTAAGCATCCACTATCAGTCTCGGCAGTCGGGCAATATCGGTATCAAAGAGGTGTCGGTTAATATAGGCTGGATGGGTGGCACCTTGGTCAGCCAGAAAAGCTAACTCGGCAGCATCCGGGGTGAAGATGTCAAATTCCGTGGCTAAGCCGGCAGCTTTAGCGGCATACATTGAGCCGGCATCAGCCACCATGAGCGGTCTCTGGCTACACCCCTTGATGGATTGGCACAGCCTCCTCATCAGGGCCATGTCAGGAAGGCAGTAATGCAGCACCAGCACTGCTGGGGAAAGCTCACCGACTCTCTGGATTAGATATTCGTAAATCTCCCGGCTACCCTTACCCTTACCAATATCTCCCACCACCAGCACCTGTGGGGGCTCCAGCTTTAAGTAGTCCGTAGCTGCCAGCGCCGCACTAATCGTGGCTCCAGTGCCCTGAGTGCAAGGGATATGGTGACTATCGATAACCAAGGACTCTCCTTCTGCCCTTACCTTGGCCATAGTCAGGGGTAAGCCTTTAACCGGAACTGTGCCGGCAATGAGCATCATGGCTGCCTAGCTCCCTGCCAGAGAATACAGCCCTCCTCGAAGGCGTGGTCCAGCATCAAAGCACACAGGGTAAAACCAATGTCCCTAGGTCGTGGCGCTTCCGTAAGCAGTTTGCTAATCAGCTCAGCGTGGAGATAGGGGATATCGGGGCAACCACCGCCAGAGGTATTTACGACGACACCGCTCTCCTTATCAAAGGTGAGTTTCATGTTACCCGCTTTAACCATAAGCCAATCACCAAAATCAGTCACCTTAACAACCTCCAGTAATTCCGAAGTGCCTACTTTGATGGGAATAACACTGAGATAGGCAACGTTTCTGTGGTCAAGTAACCGCTCAATGCCCGGCTTTTCCACCAGGTTTATTTCCACAGCTAAATCACAGCCCCGACGCAATTCCGCTGGCGGAGCAACCAGCTTAACCAGATATCCAGTCTTCTTAAGTACCCTCTGCGCTTCCATTGCCTCGCGCACGGCCGTAAAAAGCACCAAGCCCCCACCCTCAAAGCGCGATTTCTGCTTGCGATTAGGGGGTGCCATGATACCTCCACTCACTCAATGCTTTGTCCCACATAAGAAAGCCAATTGCCAAGCAAAAAGCTAGTCAAATTAGGACTAAAGTCTCCGCCACCCTTTGATTACAATGAAGGCGACTACTTGATACTATTTTAGTTTAACCGCCCCTAAGACGTCAAAGGTTTCAATCTAAAGCCGACTGCCCCTAAACCCCTGCCACAACTACAACCTGACCAGTCACCAGAGACTCCCAATTCCCTTTTCTGAAGGCTAAGAGCCAAAGATTATATCGTGTATTTTTTCACTAATCGTCAAGGGGTCCTTACGCTGCCAGATATTTCTCCCTACCGCTATACCTACTGCCCCGGCGGTTAAAACATCTTTTACCCGGGCAAGGAATTCTTCATCTGTTTTGGTCATCGGGCCGCCTGACATAACCACTTTGGTCGGGAAAGCCGACTCTACTACCCACCGGAAGCTCTCTTTAGAGCCAGTATATTTAACCTTCACTATATCGGCTCCCAATTCCAGCCCTACCCTGGCCCCATAAGCGACAATAGAAGGCGTTTCATCTATAGCTAAACCTGTTCTCTCCTGCTCTTCCAATGCCATTTTAAGGGTCTTTGAAGCCGACTTCGTATCAAAAAGAGAGCTGCCTCGGGGGTACATCCACCCTATCACCGGGATTCCTTCAACATGAGCCTGCCTAATTATTTGGGAAAACTCCCTGTTCATTTGAGCCTCATATTTTGACCCTGAATAAACGGTATACCCCACGGCAGTAGTCCCCAAAGCCAGTGCCTCGGCTACCGAGTAGAGTTGCGGAGAATAGGGGTCCTCCCCGGTGTAAAGTTCTGACCTGCCATTTAGCTTTAGAATCAGCGGGACTCCTGAATCATGAATCTCAGATTCGTATTTCTCTGCCAGCCCGGCATGCAGCACTATCCCGGTAAAACCGCCTCTTTTAGCTATATCCAAAATATACTCCAGCCTTCTGCTTTCCGGATTAGCCCCAAAATCCCTCGGGCCATGCTCAAGACCCTGGTCATAAGCCAGTATCATAGCTCTGCCGTGTGGCATTATTTTCTCTTTTAGTTTTTCCAGTTTCGCCTTCATCTTTTACCCCCTAGCCAAAAAATATCTCCGCTACTTTATAGACATCTAGAGGCACTGTTTTTATGCCATCGACTATTTTTTCTAAAGGGACACTGGTAATTCTACTGCCTTGCAGAGCCGTCATCTCCCCGTATTTCTTTTCTTGAATAAGCTCAGCCGCTCTTACCCCCAGAGCGGTAGCCAGAATTCTATCGCCAGCCACGGGGGTACCACCCCTCTGAATATAGCCCAAAGAAGAAACCCTGGTTTCCAGTCCCGTCTTCTTCTCAATAATTTCTCCAATGACTATTCCTATCCCGCCCAGTCCCTCTATCCTACATATATTTTCACCCTGGGTTATATCAAAGCCATGCCTCAGCACAGGTTTCCCAGCTAACTCCGTTCCTTCGGCGACAACTACAATACTAAAACGCTTACCCTTTTTATCTCTGTCTCTAAGCATTTGGCAGAGCTCTTCCACCCTCCCGTTATCCAAGGGGATCTCAGGGATTAAGATAGCATCGGCTCCATTAGCCATCCCAGCATAAGTGGCAATCCAACCGGTATGGTGCCCCATTACTTCAAGAACCATTACCCGGTGATGGCTCTCAGCGGTAGAGCGAAGCCTATCCAGTGCTTCGGTAGCAATCTGGACAGCAGTTTGAAACCCTATCGCGTAATCAGTCTCTTCTACATCATTATCAATGGTCTTAGGTATGCCTATCACGGGAAGACCCATACTATTAAATAACCTACTGGTTACACTCAAGGTGCCCTCTCCCCCTAGAACCACTAACGCCTCTAATCCCAGTTTCCTAAATCCATCAAAAACCCGCTGGGGTCCATTTTCAACCCGGAGGGGACTGAGCCTGGAAGTTCCCAAAATTGTGCCTCCCCGGTCAATGATTCCTGAGGTACTAACGCTATCCAATATCTCATTCTCATCATCAATTAAACCCTGCCAACCATTGCGAATGCCGATTACTTCATAACCCATTGGGATTACTGTTTTGGCAGTGGCTCTGATGGCAGCATTAAGCCCGGGACAATCCCCCCCTCCTGTCAGAATGCCAACCCTCCGCTTACTCGCCATCTCCCACCTCCTTACATCAAAGAGCCTTCTTTAATTTGACATGTATGTATTCTATAAAATAGAAACACCGTAACCCCGAAACTAATGACCACTGTAACCAACCAACCCAGCCTTGTCAAGAGCGTTAAGAGAGTACCCGCAATTGTAAAAAACACGGCTATATTTTATAGTTACTTTAGTTATGGAAGATAAAAACCCACCCCGAAACACCATCACTTTTCTGGGAACAGGCGGCGCCAGAATAGTGGTAGCTAATCAGATTTTAGCCTCAGGTGGCTTATGGCTTAATCTAGATGACACTGAGATACTCATCGACCCCGGCCCCGGCTGTATCGTTCAGTCCACCAAGAGGAAGCTCAAAGCCGATAGGCTGAGCGCCATTATCCTGTCCCACCGTCACCTTGACCATTCGGGAGATATTAATATTATGGCCGAGGCAATGACCCAGGGGGGATTCAAGCACCGCGGCTGGCTTTTTACCCCCGCTGATGCCCTTGAGGGGGAGCCAGTTATCTTCTCCTACCTAAAAAACTACCTTGAGGGTATTGAGATTCTACAAGAGGGTAAGTCCTATTCTATCGGCAACATATCCTTTACCACCCCAATCCGACACATACACCCGGTGGAAACCTACGGCATGCTCTTCAGAACCCACGAGCATACCTTCTCCTATATTGCCGATAGCCGCTACTTTGACGGTCTATGCGCTAGCTACGGCGGTGAGCTGGTAATTATTAATGTCGTCTTTCTGGAGCCTCGCCCTACCATTGACCACCTCTCGGTGCCTGATGCCAAGCGCATTATTACCGAAATAAAACCTAAGGCAGCCATTTTGACCCACTTTGGTACGCCGATGTGGCAGGCAAAGCCCTGGAAGATAGCCCAGAGGCTATCTCAGGAAACCGGGGTTAGAGTAATTAGCGCCCGGGACGGCATGAGGTTTGACCTGTCACAACTGAATGAGAGCTAAGATTAAGCGGCTTATCCCCAGCTAAGCACTGGATTACTCCCTCAGCTTTAACTATAATTAGCCACTGGAGAAACTAAATTGACCGAGCTTGATAGTATACTGCATCAGGTTAAAAAACCCGCCCGCTACACCGGCGGCGAGTGGAACAGTATCATCAAAGACTGGGACAAAACCCATATTCGAGTCGCCCTCTCCTACCCGGATTTATATGAGATAGGCATGTCCACCCTGGCTCTGCCCATACTCTACGAGCTGCTCAATAGCCAGCCGGATGTCCTCACCGAAAGGGTCTATGCCCCGTGGCCGGATATGGCAGATGTAATGCGTGCCCGGGGTATTCCCCTCCCAAGCCTTGAATCCCAGCGCCCGCTAAAAGATTTTGACATTATTGGTTTCTCCCTAGGCTATGAACTTACCTACACCAATGTCCTAAACATGCTTGACTTAGCCCAAATACCCGTCCTGGTCTCGGAGAGGAATGATTCCCACCCGGTAGTAATCGCCGGCGGCAGCTGTGCCCTCAACCCGGAGCCAATGGCTGACTTCATTGATTTATTCGTAATCGGAGAGGGGGAAGAGGTAACCATTGAGCTACTTGACAGCCTCCGGGACTGGAAGCACAAGGGGGCTTCTAAGAGAGAGCTACTGCGCCGGCTGGCTTCTATACCCGGCATCTATGTACCCAGCCTGTATCAAGTGGCATACGGAGCCGATGGTCTCTTTAAGAGCATCACCCCGATGGTAGCTGAGGCTAGTCCCCGTATAAAGAGACGGCTCGTGACCAAACTACCACCTCCAGCCACCAAGCCGGTAGTCCCCTATATTGAGGTTGTCCACGACCGGGGGGCGATAGAGATTCAGCGGGGTTGTAGCCGTGGCTGCCGCTTTTGCCAGGCAGGAATTATATACCGCCCGGTGCGTGAGCGCCCCCAGGAAGAGGTGCTCCAGGCAGCCGGGGAGCTTATCAGCAACTGCGGCTATAATGAGGTCTCCCTGATGTCACTAAGCTCAAGCGACTACCCTCATATTGACGAGTTGGTAGCTAAGTTATTTAACCGCTATCAGGACCAGAATCTCATCCTGTCGCTGCCCAGCCTGCGTATTGACAGCTTTTCGGTAAAACTACTGGACTCTCTGGCAGCCCACAAGAGAACCGGGCTCACCTTCGCCCCCGAGGCAGGCAGCAAGAGACTGCGGCAGACTATCAATAAGAATACCCCGGAAGATGCCATCCTAGAAACCGCCACCGAAGCCTTTGCCCACGGCTGGAGCGGCCTTAAGCTCTACTTCATGCTCGGCCTACCCACCGAGACTACTGATGATGTTGAAGCCATAATCACACTGGTAGACAAGGTCAGCACGCTGGGCAGAAAAACTAAGGGGAGGAGGCCCCAGATAAGAATCAGCCTGGCTACTTTCGTTCCCAAGCCACACACACCCTTCCAGTGGGTCGCCCAGGAAAGCGAAGAGCAATTGAACCCTAAACACGAACTTCTGAAACAGGGGCTACGCCGTAAGGAAATCAGGCTGTCCTGGAACGACCCCAAGGTTAGCCAGCTTGAAGCGGCCCTATCCCGAGGCGACCGGCGACTGGGCAAGGTCATCTATCGTGCCTGGCAATTGGGCTCAATTTTTGATGGCTGGAGTGAACACTTTAACTACCAGAATTGGCTCCGTGCTTTTACAGAGGCTGGCCTTGACGCCGAATTCTATGCTCAACGGGAACGCCCCCTGGATGAACCGCTACCCTGGGCCCATATTGATATTGGCATAACGCAAGCCTTCATGAAGCGAGAATATAAGAATGCCCTTGAAAGCAAAGAGACCCCTGATTGCCGTTATCAAGACTGCAGTGCCTGTGGACTCCAGCGCTGGCAACCAGCCTGCCAGCAAAAATACCAGAGTCTTATTCAAAGCAAGCGATAGCCACTACCGTGTCGCCGTCTCCCAGCCTCATCAGCCTTACCCCCTGTGTAGTCCGACCCTGAACAGTAATGCCCTGCCTGGGGTCTTTCTCCTTCACCAGAGTGCGGGTAATAATGCCATCAGCCGATATTATCACTAGCTGTTGAGATTTAGAAACCAGCTTGGCCCCAACAACCTCTCCCGTTTTCTCCGTAACCCTAAAAGTCCTGACGCCACCACCAGCCCGATGCTGCCCGGGGTAGTCATCAATCGGGGTAAGTTTACCAAACCCGTTAGTAGTAACCACCAGCAGAAAAGAGTCAGGATGGGTAACATCCATGCTGACTACCTGGTCACCAGGCGCTAAGCGGATACCCCGCACCCCCCCGCTGGTTCTTAAACTGGCCCTCAACTCAACAACAGTAAACCTGATTGATTGCCCGGTTTTCGTCACCAATACGATATCATCCTGGTCATTAGCCAGGTGGGCCGACACCAACTCATCACCCCCAGCCAGATCCATAGCGATAAGCCCGCTACTACGCACCTGAGTAAATTTCTCCACCGCCGTCTTTTTCACCTCGCCCTTACAAGTAGCCATCAGCAGATAATCACCCCGCTTAAAATCACTCACGGCCACCATAGCGGTAACCCTCTCACCTTCGGTAACCGGGAAGAGATTAACCACCGCCGTCCCCTTAGCCGTACGGGAGCTATCGGCAGGGATTTCATAACACAGAAGGCAGAAAACCTTACCCCGGTTGGTAAAGAAGTAGAGTTTATCGTGGGTATCAGCCACCACCAAGAGTCTTACGGCATCTTTCTCCCTGGTCACCATGCCGATGATGCCCCTGCCACCGCGATGCTGTACCCTGTAGACCTGAGAGAGCACCCGTTTAACAAACCCCCTGTTGCTGAGGGTCACCACCACTCTTTGGTGAGGAACAAGGTCTTCCTCACTAAATTCTATTACTCCCTGCTCTTTTATCTCAGTCCGCCGGGGGTCGCCATATTTAGACTTTAAGTCACCTACCTCGGCCTTCACCAGCATAAGTATCCGCCGGGGGTTAGCCAGCAGGTCTTCTAGATAAGCAATGTTTTTTACTACCTCGGCATACTCATCAAGTATCTTGCGCCGCTCCAGATTAGCCAAGCGACGCAGTTGCATATCAAGAATAGCTTGTGCTTGAGCCTGGGATAAGCCAAAGCCGGTTATAAGGTTCTGGCGAGCTACCTCCGCTGTTTCCGATTTGCGGATGGTAGTAATCACCCTATCTATCTGGTCCAGAGCGATTTTAAGCCCTTCTAGAATATGGGCTCTCGCCTTAGCCTCTTTGAGCTCAAACCGAGAGCGCCGGGTGATAACCTGACAGCGAAAGTCGATGTAGTGCTGGAGCGCTTCCTTAAGACTAATTACCCGGGGCTGTCCATCAACCAGAGCCAGCATGTTAATGAAGAAAGCCGACTGCATTGAGGTATACTTATAGAGGTTATTGAGCACCGGCTGCGGTTGGGCATCTTTCCTTATTTCAATAACAAGACGCATACCCTGGCGGTCAGACTCATCACGAACCTCACTAATGCCCTTAATTTTCTTATCCTTGACCAGGTCGGCTATCCTTTCCACCAGGGCCGCCTTATTCGTCTGGTAAGGAAGCTCAGTAACAACTATTTGACGATGTCCCGCTTCTCGAGCATCTACCACGTGAGCCTTAGCCCGGACGACTACCTTGCCACGCCCGGTAGCGTAGGCACTCTTAATCCCATCCCGTCCCAGAATAACGCCAGCGGTAGGAAAATCAGGTCCTTTAATCCATGGGATAAGTTCGTTGACCGTGGCTTCAGGGTTATCAATGAGATAAGAGATGCCGTCACAAACCTCGCCCAGATTATGAGGTGGGATATTGGTCGCCATGCCTACGGCGATACCGGAGCCACCGTTAACCAGCAAATTAGGCAACCTAGCTGGCAGGACCATGGGCTCCTTAAGGCTATTATCAAAGTTGGGCATGAAGTCCACAGTATCCTTATCAATGTCAGCCAACATCTCTTGAGAAATGGACGCCAGGCGTACCTCGGTGTAACGCATGGCCGCTGGTGGGTCGTTATCCACACTACCAAAATTACCCTGCCCATCAATCAGCATCTGGCGCATAGAGAAGTCCTGTGCCATACGCACCATAGCATCATAAACGGAGGTATCACCATGAGGATGGTACTTACCCAACACCTCACCAACCACGCGGGCACTCTTCTTATAAGGACCAGCATGACTTAACCCCAGACCATCCATGGCATAGAGAATACGCCGGTGAACCGGCTTTAACCCATCCCGCACATCAGGTAAGGCGCGGGAAACGATAACACTCATGGCATAGTCAAGATAGGAACTCTTTATCTCATCTTCTATGTTTATCGGTTTAATTTTGCCTAAAACCATACTCTATTCTGCCTCTCTTTCCTCACTATCATCTTTATCATTCATGAATATTTATGTCAGGGGGCTCCTCAGATGATAATTCTGCCTCCTCGCCACTCATCATAGTATATTCAGACTCCTCCACTGCCATCTCCTCATATTCTAACTCATGCTCATGCCTAATTATTCTATCGCTAACATAAGGCCGAGGGCTCTTAAACTCCCTTGCCGGGAAGGAAAGATGCCCAGCCTGACTAGGCTCCTGATATATCTCCCTAATAATGATAGACACCATGTCTTCCGTCGAGCTGACGATAGCGGCAGTGTACTCATTTCCCCCCTCTATCAACTTAACAAGTCGCCGCCCATTTTTGGGGTCGACCTGCCCTAGATACTCACCACGACCATTTCCCACAGTTAAACTAGACCCCTCTATCTTCAGATAGACCTTATCACCAGCCACCATTTTAGCCACTACCTCCGGTGGCCCCGAGTAGCCAAGGTTAACCACCCCCGCCTTACCCGTCTCCTCAATAAAATGCTGTGGCTCAACCTGAGAACCCTCCGGCGAGCCAGCAATTTCCCCCCGTAAGCGGGACAGCCGATTAAGATTCTTCTGGGCAATGGTATTATAAGGGTCAAGCTCTATAGCCCGGCTGTAGGCTTCCCAAGCACGAGAAAACTCGCCTATCTCCATATAGGCCCTACCTAACCGATTATAGGCGCTGACATCGTTGGGGAAGCTCTCTATCAAACCTTGATTAGCCGCTACCGCCTCTTGCCACCGACCCTGCATCGCCAAATCTATGGCCTGCTTACTGCGCTGCTGCCTTAATCCTGCCGCTTCCCCTTCCTGATATGTCATACCCTACCTCGCAATCAGCCGTAGCCATTATTCTACTCTAGGTAAAACAGCCAAACAAGTCAGAGTCTACCACAGCGTTCGTTATCCACTAAGGAATAGATAAGAAGGGAAGCAGGATTTAAAACTAACCTATTCCCCTGTTTCCAGTTCAAACGCCCGGTGTAAAGCACGCACTGCGTCCTCAACCCCTGCCTCCTCAATAATGCAGGTTATCCTTATCTCCGAAGTACTAATCATCTGAATATTAACACCCCGCTCACTAAGCGCCGTAAACATTCTAGCCGCATAGCCGGGATGACTCTGTATTCCAGTGCCGATTACACTAACCTTACCCACTCTGGAATCACTAATACACTCCCTCGCTTTAATTAACTTGGCTATCGGCTCTATAACACGCATTGCCTCAGACAAATCACGCTTAGCCATGGTAAAGGTTAAATCAGTGACACCGTCAATACTGGCATTCTGAACAACAGTATCTACGTTGATACCTGCCTTAGCCAAGGGTTGGAATATAGCTGCCGCAATGCCTGGCCGGTCAGGCACACCGACTACTGTTATCTTAGCTATATCAAGGTCATGAGCTATCCCCGTTACCTTATTTCGCACTTCCATAGACGCTCCTCCATGAATTAATGTACCTGGCTTTTGAGTGAAGCTAGAGGCTACCAGAATAGGAATATTATACAGCTCCCCCAACTCAACCGCCCGAAGGTGCACCACCCTGGCCCCATAGCCTGCCATCTCCAGCATCTCCTCATAGCCAATATCAGAAAGCAGCCTCGCCTCAGGGACAAGTCGCGGGTCAGCGGTATAGATACCCTCAACATCAGTATACTTCTGACATACCTCAGCCCCAAGGCTAGCCGCCAGAGCCACTGCCGTAGTATCAGAGCCACCCCTCCCCAAGGTAGTCACATCCATCTCTCCAGTGACACCCTGAAATCCTGCCACAATGACAATATTCCCCGTCTCCAGCTCCTTAATCACCCTCTTAGATTCAACCTCAAGGATTCGAGCCCGACTATGGGCTGAATCAGTATGTATCCCCGCCTGAGCACCGCTCAAGCTAATCGCCGCATACCCCATATCCCTCAAGGTCATGGCCAGCAGGGTGCTGGAAACAATCTCACCCGTGGACAGGAGAACATCAAGTTCTCGCTCACTAGGCTCCCTAGCCATCTGGTAAGCCAGCTCAATAAGCCTATCAGTAGTATCTCCCATCGCTGAGATCACTACCACCACCTGGTTCCCTTCGTCCCTGGTAGCCGCTATGCGCCGAGCCACATCCTTAATCCGGTCGGCATCAGCCACCGAGGTGCCACCATACTTCTGCACAATCAGAGCCATTTACCGCTTACCCTCAGAACTCGAGCAACTCACCCCTGTAGCAATCCTGCTCATAATCTCATCCATAATATTATAACTGATTTCAGGAAACAAGCCCACTTTTGCCCCTCAGCATTGCTGACGGTTATTCCAGGGCTGCTCCTTCACTACTGTTGCTGAATAGTCTAAATCCGCCTATAATATCACTATCGGGGTGTAGCGCAGTTTGGTAGCGCGCAGCGTTCGGGACGCTGAGGCCGGAGGTTCAAGTCCTCTCACCCCGACCATTACCCCACCCCCCCACCCCCTTCTTCGCCTCCTCCCCCCGGGCTATTTTCTCATCAGAAGATAACCCACCTAAGT
>JADFUW010000022.1 GCA_015222205.1 Chloroflexota bacterium | reverse complement strand
GAGACCCTGATTCTAGCTTGTAGGGTAATACCTACCAGATAGCCAAGAGCCCCCCGAACTATCGGGGGGCTCTTTTTATGTAGCGAGGGGGATTGAGAAGAGACGGACAGCGAACAAAAACTCAATAATTTGGCTTGTGTTGTGCAAGAACGCCTTCAGCCATTCTAGCATAGCGGTTACTCTGGATACTTACTCACACGTCACCTCAGGGCTTCAAGAAGTAGCGGCCAAGCCCTTTGACGAGGCATTTGGCGCTAGGTATAATGAACTTGCTGATAAATCATTGCGTTAGCTATCGGTTAGCTGAAGCGAGTTATGTATACTTGTCAGAGGGCTTGCCCGGGGCATAATTAGTTTCAAATTAGGCAATTGGAGGGGTGTCCGAGTGGTCTATGGTGACGGTCCTGAAAACCGTTGTCCCCGCAAGGGGACCGTGGGTTCGAATCCCACCCCCTCCGCCATTAGTGAGGCTCAACAGACACACTATCAAACACAGCAATGCCCATGGGGTTTAGTTCATACCCGCTAACATAGGGCTTAACCAGAATATAGTTTTGACCAAACCATAACGGTAGACAGGTAGCATCGCTAACCAGCATTTGCTCCGCCTGCTGATATAAGGCTAGGCTCAGGTCACCATCTAGCTCCACATTCGCCCTATCCAGCAAGGCATCTACCTCAGGGTTGCTATAGCCACCATGATTATTCTCGGCACCGCTACGGAACAAAATATCAAGAAAATCCTGGGGATGGGGGTAATCGGCAATCCAGCCGAAAGAATACATCTCATCTACCTCATCATCAAGGTGATACAGAAATCTCTCGGGTTCTAGCTGCCTTACCTTTACATCTACACCCAGATTCTGCTGCCACTCGTAGATAATTGCTTCCAGGTCGCTAGATACTAATCCACCCCGGCCTGAAGTAGTAATAGTAATTGGCGGCAGATTAGATACATCGCCATACTTTGAGTTACTAATCAACTCCCTTGCCTGCTCCATGTCATACTCAAGTCCCACTAAATCTTCATTATAGCCAGGCATACCCGGCGGCAGGATACCATCAGCAGGCTGCACCATATCCCTGAAGACTAAAGAAGCCAGCTTGTCCCTATTAACCGCATGGGAAAAGGCACGCCGAATGTTCTCGTCGTCAAATGGCGGTTTAGCCGTGTTAAAGCCGATATAGAAGAAGCTCAGCTCCGGGGATATTCTCAAATCCTGTAGAAAAGGACCTCGCTCGTCGGTAACCTTATCAATATAATACATAGAGACACCGGCAACATCAATTTGACCCATCTCATATAAATTCATGGGCACGCCACCATACAATTGAAAAACGACAGAATTTACCTCAGCCGGCTTATCATAGTAAAGCTCATTCCTCTCCAGAACAAGTGAATTTCTCTCTTGCCACTGCTTAAGCCTAAAGGGGCCCGTACCGTTGGGGTGGCGCCACCACTCCCCCCCTGAAGCGACATTATTACTGTCAACCACGAAGGCAGTAGGATAGGTCATCTTAGCCAGAAAGTAAGACTTGGGTGCATCTATAGTTACCTCCAGGGTGTAATCATCAATAACCCTAACGCCACTAATCTCTGCCGCTTCACCAGCCAATACCTCCCTCACCCCGACAATATCGCCTAGATATGAAGCGGCTGTCTGAGAACCAGTAGCTGGGTTACAAGCCCTCTCCCAGGAATACTTAACATCATCAGCTTTAACCTGCCGGCCATCGTGAAACCTGACATCATCCCGAAGATAAAAGATATAAGTCCGACCATCCTCACTGACCCGCCAGCTCTGAGCTATATCCGGTGCCGGCTCAAGATTATCATCAAGGCGCACCAAACCACTAAATAGCTGCATAATATATTCATGAGAGATCATCTCACCGGAAACCGCCGGGTCAAGCGTCAGCGGGTCAACACCATAGAGATTAAGAACCCCCTCTCCACTAACAGGAACCGGTGGTGCTGGTGAGGGTGATGGCCGGCAGCCAGCCAGAAGCAGGCTGGATAATAATACGGCTGAAAGAATTATAGATACGATTTTTTTCATCGCTTAAACAACTCTAAAAATAATCTGCCTTCTCTTATTTAATAGCCAGCGCCCACCAACTCTAGGTACATCCCCTTCTCCTCAACCGTCGGCTCCGGTGGGATAAGCCAGTCCTGCCACAAGGCATCTAAGCCATCCATATCAAAGCCGTATACTTTTTCCAGGGCACCATCGTAGGTACTGCCTTCCCTAAGGGTATTCAGCAATTCAAACATCCTACCCTGTCCGTAACTGGTAATAAGAAACTCAACCAGACTGTAACTCTGAGCATAGGAAAGAGAGGCTTCCCCAGCATAAGCCGAGAAGGGGCTGGACAGGCTCTGTACCGAGATAAGACTATCTTCGGCTATCGCCCTATCAAGATAGCTAGCCAGTACTGGCTCTAGTGGCCCCTCACTATGCATGGCTAAACCCTCATCAAGCCAGGTGGGCAGGTCACAATAAGGGTTAAGGGTCACCTGATGGATGACCAGGTGAGTTAGCTCGTGGGCAATTGCCCTCTTACCCCAGTCAAGATTAGCGGGCGTTATACCAATAGCCATAGCACCGTACCGGGTAAAGGCGACACCCCCCGTCCACTCCTGAGGGTAAATCATAGACCCCTGTAAATCCTGGGCGTTGGCGTAGATATATAGCCTGGCTGGCCTCTCAAGCTGGGCACCGGTATAATCATGCAGGCGCCCTAGTGCTTCCTGAGTCGCCGCCATTAGCTCCCGGGCAAATGACTCATTCCCCTCATACCAGTATAAGGTTACCATACCCTCAGTTAAACCTTGCCAGGAATAGCGATTATCATCAAACGGGACCCTAACTGGATCCGTTGCCACCCTATTATCCTTAGCATCCCCTACCGTCCACCAATAATCCACACCAGTCCCCGGCGGAAGCCCCCCTATTCTTATCATCTCCAGCGACCAGCCAGTAGAGACAGCCGTCGCCGGCACAAAGTCAATATAAATCTCGCTGGTTACCTGAGCAAAACCTATTCGGTCAACCTGGTAGTGAAGGCGAATATCCGTAATATTAACGTCGCTCTCAGCGGATAAACTAAAGTTGAGCCTGGTGGGAAAATCAGCCTGAGCCGAGCTATCCAATATTTCTAGCCCATCCTGAGCCTGCACCCAGCCAGGACTAAACAAAGTCAGAAACAAGAAAATAACTACCGCAAGTATGCTAGTCCTCTTAATCATTTCTCCCCGCCTATATTAGACCGCAGGTAAGCAGTTATGAAGCCGTCTAACTCCCCATCCAAAACACCCTCAGCCCGGCTTGTTTGATAATTAGTCCGATGGTCCTTAACCATCTTATATGGGTGCAGAACATAACTTCTAATCTGGTTACCCCAGCCAGCAGCCACGTGCTTTCCCTTAAGTCTAGCCCGCTCTTCAGCCCTCTCTTTTAGCTCCAGCTCTAACAAATGAGTCTGAAGTATCTTCATCGCAATTTCCTTGTTCTGGTGCTGAGAGCGCTCACTCTGACAGTGAACTACTATCCCGGTAGGCAGATGGGTCAATCGGACAGCACTGCTTGTCTTCTGCATATGCTGACCTCCCGGCCCACTAGACCGAAATACATCAACCCTGAGGTCCTCAGGCTCCACCCCGACATCAACATCCGTCTCGGCTTCAGGCATAACCTCAACCAGGGCAAAGGAAGTATGCCGGGCATGGTCGGCATCAAATGGGGAAAGCCGAACCAACCGATGAACACCATGCTCCGATTTCAGATAACCACAGGCATAACTACCGCTAACCTCAATGACCACACTCTTTATGCCAGCCTCTTCCCCGGGGGAAACATCCAGCACCACTGCCTTATAACCACGCCGCTCCGCCCAGCGAAGGTACATCCTCATTAACATCTCTGCCCAATCTTGAGATTCGGTGCCTCCAGCTCCAGCATGAATAGACAGAATAGCGTCCCTGGCATCATACTCATCGGTAAAAGCCAACTCCAGTTCCAGTTCATCTAAGTAGGTGGCTATCTTCTCTATCTCGGACTGAATCTCTACCTCAAGCCGGGTATCCTCTGTCTCCTCAGCCAGAGAGATTAACTCCGCAATGTCAGCCAGCTTCTTCTCCAGCCCCCGCCACCCCTCAACTGCCCTCTTACTCTCTGCCAACCGGCGCATAACGCCCTGTGCTCTAGTCTGGTCTAACCAAAAGTCTGGCCGGGTCGACTCTTTCTCTAACCGGGCAGCCTCCGTCTCTTTAGCCGCAATGTCAAAGATGCACCAGAGCCATAGACACTCTAGCCTGTAAATCCTCTAATTTATCCCTTAACTCCTGCATCTTACCTCACTGCTTTTCAAACAGATTTTGCCTAAAAATCTACCCATCATAACCCTTATAAAAGCTTCTCCCGATAACCCGCCTCAGTGGTCATGGTATTACTTACTGGTTTTAGGTTCCCGCCAGCAGCTAAGTGAGCCAGCCGGGTGGGCTCAGGCAAACGATACCCACGACAACATTCTAACACCCAGTAGATAGCCAACTCAAGGCTAATCTTATGCCCGATAGAAACATAGACAGGCTTCACCCTAAGTTTAGTGCGCAGAGCCACTCCGATAGTCTCACCTTTATCCACTATTTCAGCATAGCTTCCCGGTTCTTCACCAGGCACTTCGTGCTGGCCACAGAGTAATGACTTAGCGCAACCAATCGTTGATGTATTCAAAAAGAGTCCCAGGTGAGAGGCAAGACCTATTCGCCGGGGGTGGGCAATCCCCTGCCCATCAACCAGGATAAGGTCAGGAATAACCGTAAGCCCTTCGCAAGCCGCCAGTATCAAGGGTGACTCCCGAAAGGATAGCAGCCCTGGTATGTAGGGAAGCTCAAGCTTGCCGCTTACTACTTTTGCTTCCGCTATGCGAAGCTCAGGATACTGCAGGACAACCACCGCCCCGGTAGCCACCCCCGATTCCCTTTTTACCGATATATCCACGCCGGCAATGAAACGGGGACCCCTAATCTCATTGCCTCTGGACACCTGAGTTGCCAAGCGCCGTTGTATATCCAAAGCTTGGCTAATACTAACCTGCCAACTATGCAGCCTCTCTACCCTCATACCCTGATTATAACTACTATATAATTACCAAACAACTATACTTAAAACGAGATTATTTACTAACTACTATTGACAGCTAAACAGTTAATAGCGCATAATAAACACAATAACTACAAGAGGGATTACTAGAATTGGTAAAGATTAGGTTACGGCGCGTAGGTGCCAAAAAAAGGCCAAGCTACCGGGTGGTAGTGGCTGACGTGCGAGCCCCCCGTGATGGAGCCTTTATTGACATTATTGGGCACTATAATCCCCTTACTGACCCGGAGACAGTGGTTATCGATGAAGAAAAAGCACTACACTGGCTAGGACACGGGGCACAGCCAACAGCTACCACCAACAGACTGCTAGTAAAAACAGGCATTATAGAAAAGTTCAAGAAAGTCAAGGAGAAAACATGAAAGAACTAATAGAGTACATCGCTAAATCAATTGTCAACTCACCCGACGACGTAGTAGTTAACGAGGAAACCGACGAGGAAGGCACTAAATTTACATTGCAGGTTGCCGATGATGATAAAGGGAGAGTTATTGGTAAGCAAGGCCGGATAGCCGCCGCCATACGCACCCTGATCAGGGTAAAGGCAGCTAAAGCCGGCACCAGAGCCACACTTGAGATTCTCTAAGAGTAAATTTACTGGTAGGCTATTACCCGGCCATAGGTAAATTTGAATAGGCTAAGTAGATACCCCGGAAGAATAATCCCCTCTCTGGGCTGGTTCGTTTTATTTCCAGAAGAGGGGATAAATAATTATTAGTAAGTTTTTAAAAGTACGACGGTAGCTAGACTTTCAGGAGAACCCACAGGTAAGATAGCTAGATTTAGAAAAACCCTAATCAGCCACAAAAAGCAGAAATGGGCTTACTACACAGGGTGGCCAAACCTAGGACTTACGCTTATCAAAGTCGTCCAAATCAAGGGTATTGATGAAATCATAGAAAGCCGACAGCTTCTTCTTTTCCTCTTCACTAATCTCCTCACTGTCACCTTCAGCACTAGCTACCTTCCCTCCTCCGGAAATAGGCTTGCCTGTCTCCTTGTCCAGGAAGATACCAGCTTTATCTAAAACTACCTCCTCAGTATAGATAGGCACTTCCGCCCTCACCGCCAACGCTAGAGCATCGCTAGGACGAGAGTCAACCTCCACTTGCCCACCGTCTACATTGAGAATAATCCGAGCATAAAAAGTATCGTTCTTTAAATCGCTGACGATGACAGAATCAACCGTAGAGCCCAAGACATCAATTACCGATTGTAACAAGTCATGAGTCAAAGGTCTCGGCACAGAAAAACTCTGTAGCTTTACAGCTATGGCATCTGCCTCAGCGGCACCAATCCAGATAGGCAGATAACGCTCCGTATCTTTCTCTTTTAGAATCACCACCCGCTGATAATTCATAAGACTAACCCGAATGCTATCAATAGTCATCTCTATCATAGCCATACCTCCCCCTTTTCAGCTAGTTTAATTCTACCTTTCATCGCCACCACTGTCAACCAAGAATAAGAACATAGCCTTAAGCCCGCAGGGAGAGAACTGACGCTGAACAGGCCATCTCTGGAGTTTTGATAGACAAGGCTCTCTTCACAACCATTATAATCATTAAGCTAAACCGCACAATTGTGGTATAATCAATATAAATGAAACGGAGGCTGGCTATGTGTGAAGGTCAAAAGGCTATTGTTTGGTTCAGCGAGGTTAACAAGAATGACATACCCCTTGTCGGTGGCAAAGGAGCAAATCTAGGTGAAATGATTAACGCCAATATACCTGTCCCCCCTGGCTTCATTGTTACTGCCCCCACCTATTTTGATTTCATAGAACAGGCAAAAATTATGGATAAAATCCGTGAACTGCTAGAACCTTTAGATGTTAATGATAGTAAACGACTTCAGCAAACTGCGGCTGAGGTCAGGCAGATAATCCTAGATGCCCCTATGCCCCCGGAAATAGCTAAGGGGATTAAAGAGGCTTATATAGAAATGGGGAGAGGCTTGGTTGCAGTGCGTTCCTCAGCAACTGCTGAGGACCTGCCTGAGGCTTCCTTTGCCGGTCAGCAAAGCACCTACCTTAATATTGAAGGTGATGACGAGGTAGTAGCCGCAGTTCAAAAGTGCTGGGCTTCCCTCTTTGAAGCACGAGCCATTTTTTACAGAGAACAACAAGGCTTTGACCACTTTAAGGTTGGGCTCGCTGTTCCAGTTCAAAAAATGGTGCAAGCTGAGACTTCTGGGATTATATTTACTTTAGAGCCAGTATCTAGTGACACTAGCAAGATAGCTATTGAAGCCGGCTACGGGCTTGGTGAAGCCATTGTTTCAGGAAGTGTAACCCCTGATACATATCTTGTCGATAAAGATGGGCTAAGGATTTGCAGTAAGGAAATTGGCAAACAGGAATGGAAATTTGTAAGGAATGTGGAAGGCAAAGGTAGTGAAATCAATATCAAGGTACCCCTGAGTTCTACCGAGCAAGCAGAACAAAAACTGGCTGATGATGAGATAATCAAGCTGGCTGAGATAGCAAAACGGATAGAGGAACATTATCAATTCCCTCAAGATATTGAGTGGGCAGAGGAGAATAATGAATTCTTTATCGTCCAATCCCGTCCAGTAACTACTATAAAGGCGAAGGGAGAGATTGAGGCCGCGCCTGAAATTACTGCCCCGGTGCTTCTGTCAGGAGCACCAGCCAGCCCCGGTATAGCCTTCGGAGCAGTCAAGATAGTACCTGATGCTTCTCAAATAGACAGGGTAAAGGAAGGCAATGTCCTGGTGGCTGAAATGACTACCCCTGATTTTGTGCCAGCAATGAAGCGGGCAGCGGCTATTGTCACTGACCGCGGGGGTAGAACAGCACATGCTGCCATCGTCAGCCGAGAGCTAGGCGTACCCTGTATCGTCGGCACAGGGCAAGCTACCTCCATTCTAACTGACGGGCAGGTAATCACTGTAGACGGTTCAAAAGGCAAAATCTACGAGGGAAAGGTAGCCGAGGGGAAGGTAGCTGGCGCTGTCACCGGACCTAAGGAAAAAATTAAGACGAGGACAAGGGTCTATGTAAACTTGGCTCAACCTGACCTAGTTGACAGAGTAGCAAAACGTGATGTAGACGGTGTTGGTTTACTCCGAGCCGAATTCATAGTTGCCCAGATTGGTGAGCATCCTAATTATATGCTCAGCCAAAACCGGGGACAAGAATTTGTAGATAAGCTCGCCGAGGGTATAACTACCTTTGCCAAGGCTTTTAACCCCCGGCCGGTAGTCTATAGAACCAATGATTTCAAGACCAATGAGTATAGAGCCCTCAAAGGCGGGAAAAATTATGAAGCTGAGGAAGAGAACCCTATGCTTGGTTACAGAGGAGCCTCTAGATACATCACTGATATTGATGTGTTTAAGCTAGAATTAGCCGCTATCAAGAAAGTAAGACAGGACTATTCTAATCTATGGGTTATGATTCCTTTTGTCCGAACCGTTGATGAACTGGCTGGAACGGTGAAAATTATGGAATCGGAAGGGCTAAAGCGCTCTGAAGATTTCAAAATATGGATGATGGTTGAAGTACCCTCTAACTTCATTCTTATGGAGAAATTCCTTGAAGTTGGCATCGATGGCATATCTATCGGCTCAAATGACCTCACCCAGCTTATCCTGGGTATTGATAGGGACAACGAAAAATTAGCCGATACATTTGACGAACGGAATGAAGCCGTGCTTATAGCTTTAGAAAGGGCTATTAAAGTGTCTAAGAGTATGGGCGTCACCTCCTCTATTTGTGGGCAGGCGCCCTCGGTATATCCCGAGCTTACTCAAAAGCTAGTGGAATGGGGTATTGTCTCGGTCTCGGTAAGCCCGGACATGATTGATACTACCAGAGAAATAATTGCTAAGGCAGAAGAGAAATTAAAAATTAATGGTTAGTCGGCTTAATATTCGCCAGCTCACTGAAGAAAAGGAAGGGGGGCTCTCTCCTAACGCGACGAAAAGTAGGCTATCACGAGGACGGCTCAGGCCAGAAGAACCCTGCCCCATACGCACCGAGTTTCAGCGTGACCGGGACCGAATCATCCATGCCAAGGCTTTCCGTCGCCTCAAGCACAAGACACAGGTTTTCATTGCCCCTATAGACGACCATTATGTAACCCGCCTTACCCATACCCTAGAGGTTTCTCAGATAGCTCGTACCATGGCTCGTGCCCTAAACCTCAACGAGGATTTGACGGAGGCCATCGCCCTTGGCCATGACTTAGGTCACACCCCCTTCGGCCATGTCGGTGAGGATGTTCTAAATGAACTCTACCACGGGGGGTTCAGACATAATGAGCAAAGCCTGCGCGTTGTTGACCTGCTAGAGAATGATGGGCATGGGCTCAATCTTACCTGGGAGGTGAGAGACGGCATTGTTAACCACTCTAAAACAAGAATAGAAATCCTGGGGCAAGACTGGGGAAAGGTAGCCACCTTAGAGGGAGAGGTGTGTAAAATTGCCGATGTTATAGCCTACATTAACCACGATATCGGCGACGCCGTAAGAGCCGGTATTATTACTGATGGTGATTTACCACTGTCCGCCGTTAAGGTATTAGGCCTGTCCCACTCGCAACGCATCAATACTATGGTCTGTGATATTATTGACTATTCATGGGCAGCCAGTGGTCATAGTACTCAAGGCAGTCCAACAATAGGGATGAGCCCGCCGGTTCTGGAGGCAACAAATACGCTACGCAAATTCCTGTTTGACCGGGTATATAACCTACACTCCGCTCAAGATGAATCGGCAAAGGCAAGAGGGGTGATCCGCCGATTATACGAATACTTTAAGGAGCACGGAGACAGGCTGCCACCAGAGTATCACCACTATAGTGATGAGATGGAGCGAAGGGTGGTTGACTATATCGCCGGTATGACCGACCAATACGCCCTGAGAATGGCTGAAGAGCTGGCACTAACAGCCTAAGAGTATGTTGCGCAATACAGAGGGACTAAATGATAATAACACACCCGAGACAAAAAAGACGCTTGCTCCAGACAACCTCAAGGGTCACTTTAGGGTTGTTGGTTGGCTTGTTAATTCTCGGTGGATTAGCATGCTTGCCAGATAAAGAAGCTCCTGATAGTGAACCGCCTGAGCCAGCCTCTAGCCTACCTCAATCCTCAGCGCAGCAACGAACCAAGAATGTTAGTGACTATGCAGAGTCAGCAAACCCACTGGTGAGAGATACTGCGGTGCTCACCGTTCAGGATACACCGGCTGATATCAAGGCTAATTCTGAAGTCTGGAAAATCTGGAAAATCAACTACTGGGTGGCCAATAACATCAGCTATGTTAGCGACCCCAAGGGGCATAACTACTTTGCCTTTGCCCACGAAACCCTACAAACCAGAGGCGGTGATTGTGACGACTTTGCTATCCTGCTAGCCAGTATGTATGAAGCGGTGGGTCTAGACGCCGCTATCGCCAATATTGACACCGACGATGACATAAAACCTGACCATATGACCTGTCTCGTCTACTATCCAGAAGACGGAGACACATTTATTGAGGAGGAGAAGATTATACTGGAGGCGGTAGGACTGGATATGCAGGTTCGCATTATCTACTTTGACCCGGCAAATTCAAGACTTCTGCCGGAAAAGTATACTACTGGCGTCTGGATTGTTGCTGACCCGACTATGGCAACGGATAAAGACAAGATCGGCTACGTTGCCCATAGGCCCTACAAAGCAACCTCCGTTATTGATATCGGTGGATAAAGAGAGGGGTAGTACATAACAAGATGAGTGTTATAGAAGAGATAAAGCAGAGAATTGACATTGTCGAGGTTGTCAGCCAGTATGTCTCTTTAACCAAAGCCGGGCGAACCTGCAGAGGGCTGTGCCCCTTCCACAGTGAAAAGCACCCCTCATTCTTCGTCTATCCCGAGCAGCAGAGCTGGCATTGCTTTGGTGCCTGCAACACGGGCGGTGATGTCTTCTCCTTTATTATGAAAAAAGAGGGCATTGACTTTGGGGAAGCGCTACGCCTTATGGCTGAGAAGACAGGGATTAGCCTACCCTCAAGGTTCGAGCCGAGCGCCAGGAGTGATGAAAAAGAGAGACTATATCAAATTAGCAAGGCGGCAGCCCAGTATTTCCACAATTCGCTTTTAAACTCTCCGGCTGGGGAAAAGGCAAGGAATTATGTTGCTAACCGGGGCTTGTCGCTGGAGACCATCTCCAGCTTTCAAGTGGGCTTTAGCCCCAGTAGCTGGGAGGCTCTAAAGCAATATCTAACGGATATAGGCTACACCAAGGACGAACTACTAACCACCGGCTTAATAATAGAGACTGAGGCAGGAGGAACCCATGACCGATTTCGTAATAGGTTGATGTTCCCCATACTTGATAACAAAGGACACGTAACCGGTTTCGGAGCCAGGGCACTTGATGACTCACTACCTAAATACATCAACTCACCACAGACACCAACCTTTGACAAGAGCAGTAGCCTATATGGTATAAACCTGGCGGCGCCAGCTATAAGGGCGCAGGACACGGCCGTGATTGTAGAGGGCTACATGGATGTTATCACCGCCCACCAGAGTGGCTTTAACAATGTAGTCGCCGCTATGGGAACCTCAGTTACCGAAAATCAGGTCAACATCCTAAAGAGGCTGACCAGAAATATAGCTCTAGCCCTTGATGCTGATGCTGCCGGTGAGGAAGCCATGCTACGCTGTGTAGGCTATGAAAACACCCTTGATGCTGAGGTAAAGGTTATCATCCTGCCTCATGGCAAAGACCCCGACGACGTTATCAGGGAAGATGCTCAAGCCTGGCAAGAGCTGGTGGCAAAGGCCCTACCCGTAATTGATTACACCTTCAATATGGTTACCTCCGAACTTGACCTGACCAGAGCTAAGGACAAGACTTTAGCCGTGGGTAAGCTTCTGCCCATCGTTGCTGAGATAAAGGACCCGGTACGCCAGGCTCATTATTTACAGAAGCTGGCCAGTCTGGTCAACGTAACCGAACGCCGCCTAGAAGCGGAGTTAAGAAGAACCAAGCCCGGCCGGAGCCGACGCCGGGGTGAAGAGTCAAAACCAGAATCCGCCAGCCAAGTGCTGCGTCCGCTCTGGTCCAGTCCCCCTGAAGAATACTGCCTGGCTATACTGCTCCAGCACCCTGAGCTTAAGAGTCTAAGCCAGCAGCCTTTACCTGAATACTTCCAGAGCAGCGAAAACCGTGAAATCTTTACTGCCTGGCAGCAGGTAAGTGACCTGTCATCACTTAAGGATAAGCTTGACACTACAATTCTGGAGCACCTTGACTTTTTAGCAAATAAGAGCCTACCCGCCAACCAAATAGAGCCGAAATATACTAGCTGCGTCCTCCGCCTGCAAGAAGAATTCCTCCGCAGCTTAGCGACAAAAAGAGGGGCGGCATTAGCCCTAGAAGCCGAGCTAGGCGGCACTGCTGCTGAGCTGGCTAAGCTTGAGGAGCAGGGCATAGAGGTCAGCATCCAACTTGGTGAAGTCTTTACTCAAAAGCGGGGCCAGAGCCAAGGAGGTAAGAAATGAATCCAGAAATTGTGGGGAAATCCCCAGAGTTCCCACCCGAAAACCATAACCATAATGATGAAAAACTACCTCCACACGAAGGGCTAGACGGCGAGTTGCACCCTCCGGCAGTTCATGAATTAGACACGACACTAGCGCAACTAGAGGAGCAAGAGATAGCCGATGACCCCGTCCGTATATACCTTCATGAAATTGGTAGGGTGTCCCTCCTCACCGCTAAGAATGAACAGATCTTATCCCGAAAGATAGCCGAGGGTAAACGCATCACCGAAATTAAACAAGCCTTCGCACATAGATATGGAAGGTACCCTTCGGCAACGGAGATAATACTTATCATGCTTAAGGAGATAGGGCAGGATGCTACCGTCATCCAGCTCCTTATAGAACAACTTGATTTAACACCTACCGCCAGCCTCAAGGAAATTATCTCCAGTACTAAATTGCGAGATAGTATTGACCATGAGATAGATCAACAGCTAATCCAGATTATTACTCAACAGACGGGTAAATCTATACCGGAAACAGCACACCTCCTTATTAATATGTCATTAAACACTAGCCTGTTACCCGAGGAAATCGTTGACGCTATCGGAGATAGTACCCCCCTAACTGACCTAGAAAACCTGGTGACCAGCGCTGATTTTACTAATTCTATTCAGGATTACGAGAAGCAACTCAAATCCTACCTAGAGGATATTGAGCGTGAGGCTAAAAAAGCAGAAAGCCACCTTATTAAAGCCAACCTACGTCTGGTAGTCAGTGTAGCCAAGAAACATGTTGGCCGGGGCATGTCACTCCTCGACCTAATCCAAGAAGGGAATATCGGCCTAATCAAAGCCGTGGAGAAATTTGATTATCGCCGAGGTTATAAATTCAGCACCTATGCTACCTGGTGGATTCGCCAGGCTATTACTCGAGCCATAGCTGACCAGGCCCGCACTATTCGCGTCCCAGTTCATATGATTGAGACCATCAATAGATTACTAAGAGCCACCCGCCGCCTAGCCCAGGAATATGGGCGAGAGCCTACCCCAAAAGAAATCGGTGAGGAGTTGGGGGTGCCTTCAGGAAAGGTCAGAGAGATAATCAAGGTAGCCCAACTACCCATATCACTTGAGGCACCTATAGGTGAGGAGGAGGACAGCCACCTAGGTGACTTTATTGAGGACCATAATGCCCTACCACCCCCTGATGCCGCCTCCCGGCAACTGCTCAAGGAGCAAATCGATAATGTGCTATACACCCTTACCCCCCGCGAGCAGAGAGTACTACAACTTAGATTTGGTCTTGAAGATGGCCGAAGCCGCACCCTGGAGGAAGTAGGCAAAGAGTTCAATGTAACCCGAGAACGAATCCGCCAAATTGAGGCTAAGGCGCTGCGCAAGTTGCGTCATCCTAGCCGAAGCCGTAGATTAAAGGATTACCTGGAGTGATAAAACTACAGCGTGTATTATTAGCAACACTGGCACAACTCAGTAATCTTTAACTAGCTAACCTGCCTTGTTAATGTTCATATTAACGCGGTAAGACAGTAGCGCAAACAGGGAGCAATGGTATATAATCACCAAAAGGTATAAAGGGTATTATGTAAGTGAGACTAACTTTGGCTCGAAGTCCAAAAGATGTGTCGGCGCACTTCTCAGACGTTGCCGAGGTTTACCATGACCTAAGAACGACAGACCAAGAACCAATTATCAGCATCAAGAATCAGCTTGGGCATCTGTTATACAAACCGAGCATCAATGCTGCCGACATAGGCTGTGGTAACGGTAGATATAGCCTGCTGCTCCCTCAGCACCTGGGTGATCGCCTTCGTCTAACCTTCGCTGACAAAAATCGATGTATGCTGAATATGCTCACAAAGCGACTAGACCATACCTGCTCATCCGAGGTCATACAGTCTAGCGCTGAGTGTATCCCTGTCTGCGAAAAATCATTTGACTTCGCAACCGCATTTAATGCCGTCCACCACTTCAAGCTTAAGGACTTCCTAGCCGAGATGGCCAGAATCCTCAAGGACGGGGGCTTACTGTTCATATACACCAGAACCCAAGAGCAAAACCGCTGCAATATATGGGGCAAATACTTCCCCGACTTCTGCAAAAAGGAGACTCGCTTATGGAAGGAGAGGGATTTTTGTCGTGTGGTTGCCCAGACTAGTCAATTCGCTTTACAGGATTCGGTCTATTTTACCTACAGAAGAGTGTCTTCGTTAGAACGTTTAATAGAGCAGGCAGAAGGACATCATTACTCAACCTTCTGGCTATATTCAGACAAAAGCTTCCGCGAAGCCCTGGATAGATTTCAGCAGAATATTACAGCCCAGTTCACAGACCCAGCCAAGATTCAGTGGACGGATGAGAATACTCTCTTTGTTCTTAAAAAGATAAGAGAGGCAAGATGAAAGCAGTGTAGCCGCCTGCCAATCACCGGCCTCTAGCTATCCACCGCGGAGCCACTTCTTTCCTAAGATACTTTACCGCACCATAAACCTGAACTGCTATCACCGCCGTGACGAACTTGGGTACCAACAGCCAAAAACCATTCAAGCCCAAGGCCAAAAACAGAGCGGGGTCTTCCACCATACTATGGTTAATGCCAATAGAAATATGCAGACGCTCCAGTTCTTCCTTAGTCAAAGCTCCTCTCTTAGACTCTTCAATAATAACAGCCCCGCCATATACCAGACCAAAGAGAGCCGCCGGTACCCACAACACCGCGGTTCGCTCGGGAAGCCCTAGAACTCTCATCACAGGCCGGAAAAACCTTAGTAAGTATTCGGTCCACCCCAGTGATTTCATGGACTCCAGCGCCATCATCACGGTCATGATAATTACCAGAATTCTAATGAGCAACCACACCATATCAAGAGCCCAAGTCTTTAACACTTCAACGAAGGGAGTAGCCACAGCAAGCGCAGTCGGCACAACAACACTCTGGGTAGTGTCGCTAAAAAATTGAGAAACAACCAGCACGGCTAGAATGGCAGCGGTAATACGGACCAAGACTATTTTGGTAATGCCAATGCCGCACTTGCGTTGAATAATCCCCTCCATGACGAGTTCATGGGCAACCATAAGGAAGACAGCAATCAATGTCATCTGCTCAAGGGTGAAGGGAAGGGTCGTTATAATAGCAATAGCCGCATAAAAACTTACTAGTGCCCCGGTAAGAATTGGCAATGCGGCTTCACCAGGTAAATTAATCAGTCCCATTAACGGGTTTAACAAAGCATCTACCTGATTCAGCAAACCACCCCATTTAACAAGGGTTACCAGAAAAGAAACCGGAATAATAATCCTACAAATCCAGACAAAGCTACCCTGACCTTTTTTAGCTCCTGCCCAAAGACCGCACCTAAGTTGGGTACGAAAAGAAGACATCCTACCTCCTGATAAATACTATACCAAATCTTACACTACCTGACTGTTTAACGCTAACCATCCCTTATCTTGAACACCCCTCGCCATCTTCATTTAACCACCATCCTAAACCTAAAAGGGATATCTAAGAAGGAAAAGCCTCTCTTTTTATTTATACCTTCCCCTCTTCTTCAAAGGAGAGGGGGACACAGGGAGCAAGGGTGATAAGTAATCTTCTAATTATGCTAAAATAACTAAGCAAAGGCCATTCCCTGGGGATTTTATAAATAATTCACAACAAGCTATCAGGACGAGGGCTTTATAGATGATTCCCATTAAGCTATCACTGCGCAACTTTATGTGCTACCGGGATAATGTGCCACCACTCTCTTTTGAAGGTATGCACACCACCTGTATCTGTGGCGATAACGGCAACGGTAAGTCAACCTTGATTGACGCCATGACCTGGGCACTGTGGGGGAAAACCCGAGCCAAGAGCGATGATGACCTCATCCACCTGGGCGAGACAGACATGGAGGTAGAATTTGACTTCGCTGTAGGAGGACAACCGTATCGTATCATACGTAAGCACGCTAAACCTAAACGACCAGGAAGCACCGGAAAGACTATCTTAGAATTTCAGGTAGCCACCGATAATGGCTTCAGGGCACTCACCGGCGATAGTATAACCCAGACCCAGCAGAAAATTATTGATGTCCTCCACATGGATTACGCAACATTTGTGAACAGTGCCCTGCTCCTGCAGGGTCATGCTGACGAGTTCACTATCAAACGTCCTGTTGAGCGCAAGCAGGTGCTGGCTGACATTCTCGGGCTTTCCTTCTACGAAGGACTAGCCGAGCAAGCTAAGGACTTGGCTAAAGAGCAGGAATTGGAAAAGGTACAGCTTGAGAGTGCTATTCAGGATATAGATAGGGAACTGGCTCAAAAGCCAGCCTGGGAAGCTGAACTCGGCGAAGGGCAAAGCCAGCTCTCCCGTATAGAAAAAGAGGTAAAAGAGCAAGAGAACAGACTTAATAGTCTTAAACAGGAAAGGGAAGCCCTAGAAAACAAGAGGTTACAGCTAGCCCAACTAGAGGAACGCCTGGTCAAGACGGAAAGAGACCTTAGACGCTGGGATGACCAGGCCAAGCAACACCTTGCCAGGCTCAAAGAATATGAAGGGATAGTAGCCCAACAGTCAACGATAGAAGAAGGCTACTCCCGGTTTAGTGATGCCAAGAAATTAAGCGACGAACTTGACCAGAGGTTAAGACTAGTTAACAATCTTAACGAGCACAAGCACCAGCTAGAAGTAAGTATTACTCAGGCAGGGCAAACCCTGGTTAAAGACCATGCCGTAGCTCAAAGCCAAATCAGCGAACTGGAAACCAGCGCTCAAAAACTGCCTTCGCTCAAGCAAGAGCTACAACAGATACAGGTTCAACTAAATCAGCTGGCTGAGACGGAAGAGAGATTACGCCGCGAAAAACAAACGAGCCAGGAACTACGAACCCAGGTGAACTACCTGGAGTCCAGTAAAATTCAGCTGGAGCGGGAAATAAAAGAAATAGAGGAAAAGCTTCGTCTCCTACTAACTCAAAGCGGTACTAAATGCCCACTGTGTGAGACGGAGCTGGAGGCAGAAGGCATAAAGCTCGTTGAGACCAAGTATACTAATGACAGGCACAGCAAGCTTGACTGCCTAAAGCTAAACCAGGCCGAGCTAGCCCAAAAGAAGACAGGGCTTGAGCAGCGGGAAAGCGAAATTTCACAGTTAGAAACCAAGCTAAATCAAGATAGGGCCTCGCTTCAGACTAAAGCCAGCATCCTGAGTCAGGAGATTACTAAAGCTGAAGAGGCCGTAAATAGGCTAAATGAGGCCAGAAAGGGGCTAGCCGAGATTGAAGAACGCCTGGCTAGGAGAGACTTTGCCATTACTGAGCAACAGGCACTAGGGCAACTGGAAGACGAATTAGCTAAACTGGGCTATGATGCAAAACAGCACGACGAGGCAAGCCAGCGCCTAACCAGCCTAGGGCAGTACGAAGAGCTAAAGCGAAAGCTGGAAGAAGCCGAGAGGCTCGTAAGCGAAGAGAAGGAGGCCGCTTCCCGAGCTTGCGAAGCAGCCCAGGAGCTACGCCACGGCCTTGAGGCAGATAATCAAAAACGGCAAGAGCTGAGCGAAGAGCTTAACCAACTGCCACAACTGGTCAGTGATTTAACCCAGGCAGAAACAGAACATCAAGCCTTAGTAGCCCAGCAAAAGGGGGCTCAGGAGGTAATGTGGGGTGTGAAGGCAAAGCTAGAACGATGCTCGGACCTTGACATAAGAAAGCGAGAGAAGGAAAAACTACTGGCTCAAGCAGCAAAAGAGGGGAAAATCTATAAAGACCTGGCTCAAGCCTTCGGCAAAAGGGGAATCCAAGCCCTACTTATTGAAAGTGCCCTCCCCGAGATTGAAGCTGAAGCTAATGAACTACTGGCGCGCATGACTGATAATAGAATGCATGTAAAAATTGAAACGCAACGGGAAACAAAGGCAGGAAATGTCATGGAAACCCTGGATATTAAAATCTCCGACGAGCTGGGGACACGAAATTATGAAATGTTTAGTGGCGGTGAAGCCTTCCGCATTAACTTTGCCATTCGCATTGCCCTGTCCAAGCTACTGGCTAGGCGGGCTGGAGCCCCACTCCCCACCCTAGTCATTGATGAAGGCTTCGGCACACAGGATAACGCTGGCATAGAAAAGCTCAAGGAAGCCATAAACTCAATTCAGGATGACTTTGATAAGATAATGGTTATCACTCATATTGAGGAGCTTAGAGATGCCTTCCCCAGCCGTATAAATGTTGTCAAGACTGCTAGTGGCTCCACTCTTGAAGTAAGCTAATAAACCTACAGACAAAGGCTACCCTTAAAGTAGGTTCAAAAAATCTATAGGCCCAGGTCGCCAGCAATGCCTTTCATTGCCTTTAGCCCCAGTTCAATAAACTCACCAAGCTCAAGCCCGAGTTCACGACACGATGAGATTTGCTCCCTATCTGCCCCGGCGGCAAAGCCCTTCTCCTTAAATCTCTTAATGACGGACCTAGCCTCAAGCCCAGCCAATTTCTTATCCGGCCTAACCAGAGCCGCCGCCGTGATTAAACCGGTTAAGGGGTCAGCACAGAATAGCGCCTTGTCCAGACTTGTCTCACAGGGAACGCCATGCACCGGATTATGGCACAGGATAGCGTGAGCCATAGCCTCACTCGCCCCCAGCTCCCGAACCAGGTCAGCCCCCAGCTTACTATGACTACTCATATCTCCCTCAGTCAGCTCCCCATCTATATCATGCAAGAGACCGGTAAACCCCCACTCCTCCTCATCCCCTCCCAAACGCCGGGCCAGAGCCCGCATTATCGCCTCGGTGGCCAACATGTGCTTCACCAGATTTTTATTCTCTACATTCCCCCTAACCGAATCAAGCACTTCTTTCCGATTCATCAATTACCTCCTTCCCCCGGCTAACCACTCCTAAAGGTTATTTTACACTATTCTTAATATGCAGGGAAACCCTATCTGGTTAGAGCACATTCCGTATCCTTAGTCAGCACTCTAGCTAAATACTGCCCGGTGATTGAGGACTCCTCCTGAACTATCTCTTCAGGTGTCCCGGTAGCGACAATATAGCCACCCTGGTCACCAGCCCCCGGACCGAGGTCAATGATATAATCGGCGTTCTTAATCACATCCAGATGATGCTCAATAATAATCACCGTGTTACCTCCATCAACCAGACGCTGCAACACCCGTAGTAGTGCCGCCACATCCTCAAAGGCAAGGCCGGTAGTCGGTTCGTCAAGAATATACAGCGTGCGGCCTGTAGACCGCCGCGACAGCTCGGTAGCCAGCTTCACCCTCTGGGCTTCACCACCAGAAAGTGTTGGCGCCGGCTGACCTAAGCGCATATAGCCCAGCCCGACATCATACAGGGTCTCCAGCTTACTCTTCACCTTGGGGAAATGGTCAAAGAAAGACAGGGCTTGCTCAACGGCCATATCCAGTACCTCAGCAATATTCTTCCCCTTAAATCTAATCTCAAGAGCCTCACGGTTATAGCGCTTCCCGTGGCACACCTCACAGGGAACAGTCACATCAGGCAAGAACTGCATCTCAATCTGAGTAAACCCCTCCCCACGGCAGGCTTCACACCGTCCACCCTTGACATTAAACGAGAACCGACCCGGGCCGTAGCCCCTCATTCGAGCCTCAGGGACGGTGGCAAAAAGCTCGCGAACCGGGGTAAATGTCCCGGTATAGGTAGCCGGGTTACTGCGCGGGGTACGTCCAATAGGCGACTGGTCAATGTTAATCACCTTATCAATATGCTCCACGCCTAAAATTCTATCACAGTCACCCGCCCTCTCTCTTGACCGATAGAGTAACTGAGCCAGCTTCTTATATAAAACCTCATCAATTAGGGTGCTCTTGCCACTGCCCGATACCCCGGTTATGCCAACAAACCGGCCCAGCGGAATATGGACGTCTATACTCTTCAGGTTATTCTGCCTGGCCCCCTCTATTACGAGCTCTTCACCAGAACCAGGGCGGCGCTTAGAGGGCAGGGGAATCTGCTTCACCCGACTAAGATACTGACCGGTTATTGACTCCTTTGAGTTCATAATATCAGCTAGCGTGCCGGCAGCCACAATCTTCCCCCCGTGCTCTCCCGCCCCCGGCCCCATATCAATAATATGGTCAGCTGCCCGCATCATAGCCTCGTCGTGCTCCACAACCAGTATGGTATTACCCAGGTCCCGGAGCCGTTTCAAGGTCGCAACCAAACGAAAGTCATCGGCAGGATGTAAACCTACCGTCGGCTCATCGCAGATATAGAGCACCCCCATCAGCCCGCTACCTATCTGGGTGGCAAGGCGAATTCGCTGTGCCTCACCACCACTCAGGGTAGCCGAGGGACGGTCTAGAGTGAGATAATCCAACCCCACATCCTCAAGAAAACCCAGCCGAGCCGTAATCTCCTTGAGAATCTGATGGGCAATCATCTGCTCACGCTCACTAAGTATCGCCTGCTTACCACCACTGAGGGTAGTCACCCACTCCGTTGCCTGAGTAACTGACATTGAGCTAACCTCAACGATGTTTCTACTCCCGATGGTTACGGCTAAAGACTCAGGCTTAAGCCGCCTACCCTGACAGACAGGACACAGCTTGGATACCATATAGCGCTCAATGCCAGCCCGTGACTGTTCGGATTCGGTATCGCGGTATAACCTCTCCAAACGAGGAATGACCCCTTCAAAGCCACTGTAATATTCCCTGACCCGCCCAAAACGATTCCGGTGCCTTAGTAGCTCCCCCCCTTCCCCATAGAGTATCAGATTCAATTGCTCTTCACTCAAGTTCCTGACCGGGGTATTAAGGGAGAAGTCATAGCGCCTGGCTAAATCCTCAAGCTGGTATAAATACCAGGTCCCCCACTGATAGGGACGAATGGCTCCCTCAGCCAATGACAGCCTCTTATTGGGTATAATCAGGTCAGGGTCTAGCTCAAACTTGACCCCTAAGCCGGTGCAGGCAGGGCAGGCACCATGGGGACTGTTAAAGCTGAAGGTTCGCGGGGCAATTTCACCCAGGCTAATACCGCAGTGCACGCAGGCAAAGTGCTCCGAGAAGAGTAACTCCTCACCATCAACAATAAACACCAGAACCACCCCGGCGCCAAGCTTAAGGGCTGTTTCTACCGAATCAGCAATGCGACCCTGGCTACCGCTCTGCCCAACTACTAGTCTGTCTACAACCGCCTCAATAGAGTGCTTCTTATTCTTGTCCAGGGCAAACTCACCCGACAGGTCATAGATTTGTCCATCAACTCGAACCCTGGCGTAGCCGGCCTTGCGCAAATCGTCAAACACCACCTGATACTCACCCTTACGGTCTTTCACCAGCGGGGCCAGAACCATGATGCGGCTACCAGACGGAAGAGCCCCAATAGCATCAACAATCTGCTGCACTGTCTGCATGGCAATCTCCCGTCCACACCTGGGGCAATGGGGATGCCCCACCCGGGCAAAAAGCAGGCGCAGGTAATCATAGATTTCGGTTACCGTCCCCATTGTTGACCGCGGATTCCGGCTCGGTCCCTTCTGGTCGATAGAAATGGCCGGGCTTAGCCCCTCAATATAGTCAACATCGGGTTTTTCCATCCGTCCCAGAAACTGGCGAGCATAAGCCGATAGGGATTCTACATAGCGGCGCTGACCCTCAGCATAAATGGTATCAAATGCCAGTGAACTCTTACCCGAGCCGGAGACTCCGGTAATAACTACCAGCTTATCCCGAGGGATAACCACATCTATATTCTTGAGGTTATGCTCCCTAGCCCCTTTGACAGTTATGAAATCCAGTGGCATTTCCGCCTCCATCTACAGTAATTTTAGCACTAGAGCTTAATGCACAACAAGCCTATAAAGATTGTTTATCTACCTCACCCCCTGTATCCCCCTCTCCTTCAAAGGAGAGGGGGAAGAGACTTTAGAGAGGGGCTTCGCCCCCCTCTTACCACACTCCCCCTTCCCTTAGTAAGGGAAGGGGGCCAGGGAGATAGGTTACTAAACAATCTCTGACCTTCCCAGTTTCGTTGACACCTACAAGGCTTCGCTGTAACATAGTAGCCAGTTAAATTAATATTTATTAATGATTACCCTGTGGAGGGTTATGCTAGCCAAGGTAATAAGTTGTGCTGTCGTCGGGCTGGAAGGGGCAATCATCGAGGTCGAGGTAGATATCTCGCCGGGTCTGCCCTCGTTTATTATTGTGGGCTTGCCGGACGCTGCTGTTCAGGAAGCCAAAGAACGAGTCCGCGCCGCCATTCGAAACTCCGGTTATACCTTCCCGATGAAGCGCATCGTGGTTAATCTTGCCCCGGCTGACCTCAAGAAAGCGGGGCCGGCTTACGACCTACCCATCGCCATTGGCATCCTCTTAAGCTCAGAGCAGCTTCAGGCTGATGTTTCTCAAACCGTCATCCTTGGTGAGCTATCACTGGACGGCAGCCTACGGCACACCAACGGTGTCTTATCCATGGCTGCCCTAGCTCACGAGAAAGGATTCCCCACCATTATCGTACCTGAGGTTGATGGTAAAGAGGCTTCCCTGATAGAAGGCACCAAAATCATTCCGGTCGTCTCACTCCCACAGTTAGCTGGTTACCTGCGAGGCGAAATAACGATACCAGAATATCAGCCCGAGGGCATCCCGGAATACACCCCACCCACCATCTCAACTACTGACCTGGCGTATATTAAAGGGCAAGAGCATGTCAAACGAGCCCTAGAGGTAGCCGCCGCCGGTGGGCACAATATAATCATGATGGGACCCCCGGGAAGCGGTAAAACGCTACTGGCACGCTCGCTCCCGACCATACTACCGCCAATGACCACCAATGAAGCCCTGGAGGTTACCAAGATTTACAGTGTTAGCGGTCTGCTGCCACCAGATACTCCCCTGATGAGGTGGCGACCCTTCCGCTCACCGCACTATACCATCTCCAACGCTGGCTTAGTCGGTGGTGGGCACTGGCCAAGACCGGGCGAAATAAGCCTCAGTCATCGCGGGGTCCTATTCCTTGATGAACTCCCTGAATTTGGTCACGCCGTGCTTGAGCTATTACGCCAGCCCCTAGAGGACAAGGTAATTACCATCAGCCGAGCTCAAGGCAGCCTAACCTTCCCGGCTAACTTCATGCTGGTCGGAGCGATGAACCCCTGCCCCTGTGGCTACTACGGCGACCCCTTTAAGCAGTGCACCTGCTCTCCCGGTCTCGTCTCCCGGTACCAGAAGCGTATTAGTGGGCCGTTCATTGACCGGGTTGATATTTTCGTTGAGGTACCCCATATTGACTACGAAAAGCTAGCTGATGATAGACTAGGGGAAGCCTCACCCAAAGTTCAAGCCAGGGTTAACGCCGCTCGTTCTATACAACAGGAGCGCTTTATAAAGACAAGATTAACCTGCAATGCAGAAATGACACCCACTGAGGTAAGAGAGTTCTGCCGGGTGGAAGAATCAGCCCAGAGTCTGCTTAAGGCAGCCATGAAGCAGCTTTATCTCTCCGCCCGAGCCTTCCACCGCATCCTAAAGCTAGCTCGCACTATTGCCGACCTGGAAAACGGTGATATAATTAAAGCCAATCACTTGGCAGAAGCCATTCAGTATAGACCGAGACGAATGGTGTAGGGGCTATTTATCCCCAGAGCCGCAGTCCACCAACGATACCGAGCATTACCAAACCAATAATAATGCTTATCCATCCCCCCATTTTTAACGCCTCGGACCGTGAGCGCTCCGGAGAATACTCCAAGAACTTCCTCATATCAGTACGGGCAACCAGAGCATCGCTGTCACTTTTCTCCTCCCTCCTGCCCCAGAAAAGCACACCGATGCCAACGCCAACAAAAATGACACCCATAACCAGCAGTATAAAGCCTTCGGGATAAGGCATAGCTCTTCTCCCCGCAATAAGAGTCCTCATGGTGGATTATATGCGCTGTCAACGCCGTTTGCAATCACCGGCTAGCTTATGTAACCTCCACAGTAGCCCCAGCCGACTCCAGCTTCTCCTTTGCTGCCGCCGCCTCGTCCTTGCCAACCCCCTCTTTTACTGGCTTGGGGACACCCTCCACCAGGTCCTTAGACTCCTTCAGCCCTAACGAAGTCAACTCCCGCACTGCCCTAATCACCGCAATCCGATTAGCCCCGGGCTCCTTAAGAATTACATTAAACTCCGTCTTCTCTTCCTCAGCCGCCGGAGCTGCTGCCACCCCCGCCGCTGGTACAGCCGCCGCTACCATAGGAGCCGCAGCACTAACGCCAAACTCAGACTCCAGTGCCTTGACCAACTCTGATAGCTCAAGCACCGTCATACTCTTTATCGCCACTATCATGTCGTCAATCACCACTTTTTGTCCCTTCTTCTCAGCCTTAGCCGGGATTTCTTTCTCACTAACATCTGTTTCAACCTTCTTGGGTTTTTTAACAGCCTTCTTGGCTACCGGCTCCTCCACAACCTCAGCAACCTCTGTAGCCGCACCTTGCTCTATTTCGGCTTCTTTTTCCTCTGCCATTTTATTCTCCCTCCATTTGTTTAATTCTAGCCTGTAGAACCCTCGCCACCCCGGCTATCGGAGCGGTAAGGCAATTAACCAAAGCAGCGATGGGACTCTGCATCCCACCGAGAACCATGGCCAGTAATATTTCCCTTGGTGGTAGCTTAGAAAGGGTCGACACCTCCTCTGAAGTAAGCAGTCTCTCACCCAAAAAGCCACCCTTGATAGCTAGGGTTGATTTTGAGCCACTAATATAGTCAGTCAAAACCTTAGCTGGCTCAACTACATCGCCATACCCCAAAGCCAAAGCTACCGGGCCCTCAAAGGAGGCAGCCAAATCAACCCGGCCTGCTCTTTCGGCAGCAAACCGAGCCAGGGTATTCTTCACCACCCTATACTCAATACCCGACTCCCCCAGTTTGCGACGCAAAATGGTTATCTCAGAGGCTGAGAGTCCCCGATAGTCGGTTAAAATACCAACGCTACACTTAGAAAAATTCTCCTTTAGGCTATCAATAATTTGTGCCTTCTTTTCCCTAGACATCCATACTACCCTCCTAACCTTTACTACTAAGCCTCTATAAAAAAGCCCCTGTGCCTACCACACAAGGACCTCAGGCAAAAACCGAATCTAAGGATGCTAAACTAATGAGTATCCGAAGCCGGTTTAAAGCCTTTGTTTCTCCTCGGTAGGCAAACCAAATTTAAGCCCTAACTGGCACCCACTGTCTCAGGAAACTATTACTATGTTAACCACGCTTACACAAGCAGCATCAACTGGCACTTAAAACCAGGGTTGATTTAAGGTCAAGCCTTATCCCCGGCCCCATCGAAGTAGTTAAAGTAGCCGATTTAACGTACTGTCCCTTGGCACCACTCGGTTTAGCCTTCACCACCGCCTCTATTATCGCCGTCAGGTTGTCCAGCAACTTATCGTCCTCAAAACTAATCTTACCCAAAGGGACATGAATGATAGCCGTCCTATCCAGCTTAAACTCTACCCGACCCTTACGGGCATCGCCTATTACCCGGGGTAAATCTTCCGCAGCCACTACCGTTCCTGACTTAGGGTTAGGCATCAGTCCTCGCCTCCCCAGAATCTTCCCCAGCTTACCTACCTTACTCATCATATCCGGGGTAGCCATGGCAGCATCAAAATCCAACCAACCACCCTCAATCTTCTTCACTAAGTCATCACCGCCAACAAAATCCGCACCTGCCTCTTTAGCCACCCTTTCAGCTTCACCCTGGGCAAAAACTAAAATGCGCACCTCCTTACCCAGCCCGTGAGGCAGAAGGGCAACCCCACGCACCTGCTGGCTGGCATTTCTAGGGTCAACCCCCATCCGAAGATGAAGTTCAACCGTCTCATCAAACTTGACATAGGCCATCTTCTTGGCCAGCTCAATAGCTTCCTGAGGAGAATATACCCCTCTTCTGTCAAGCAGTTTAACTGCTTCCTGATATTTTTTACCCTGTTTTACCATCTCTACTCTATCTCAATCCCCATACTCCGGGCGGTGCCCTCAATAATTCGCTCGGCTCCCTCAATACTGGTAGCGTTCAGGTCCTTTGCCTTAAACTGAGCTACTTCACGAAGTTTATCTCGAGACAGCTTGCCTATTTTCTCCCGGCCAGCATCACTAGCCCCCTTCTCTACACCCAATGCCTTCCTCAACAAATCAGTAGTTGGTGGTGTTTTGGTAATAAAAGTAAATGAACGGTCACCAAAAACGGTTATCTCAACGGGAACAATAGACCCAGCCTGACCAGCAGTACGCTCGTTATACTCCTTACAAAAGGCCATAATATTAATCCCATGCTGCCCCAATGCCGGCCCCACCGGGGGGGCTGGATTTGCCTGCCCGGCCGGGATCTGTAGTTTAATCACGGCTTTTATCTTCTTCGCCACCCATATCTCCTAAAAAGAACTTAAAGTTTACCCATCATAAAGAGGGGATAGCAAGCTTAAAGCTTCTCTACCTGTAGGAAGTCAAGCTCCACCGGTGTCTCCCGTCCAAAAAGGGACAAAAGCACCTTGACCTTTCCCTTCTCTGAATTCAGGCTGTCCACCACCCCTATAAAATCAACGAAGGGGCCATCCGTTACCCGGACACTCTGCCCCTCCCTAAAACCAATCTTAAGCCTGGGGGCCTCCGCCTCCATCTGCTTCAGAATCTGACTAACCTCTTCCTCTCGCAAGGGGATAGGTTTGTCGCCACTACCAACGAAACCAGTGACACCAGGGGTATTACGCACTATTCGCCAGCTCTGGTCACTCATTATCATCTCGATGAGGACGTAACCAGGCAATATCTTCTTACTCACCGTCTGCCTCTGCCCAGCTCTAACCTCAATCTCATCCTCGGTAGGTATAACTACTTGAGAGACCTCGCCTTCGGAGTCCATAAACTTGATACGCTGTTCTAAATTCCTCTTAACCCGTTCTTCATACCCGGAATAGGTATGAATCACAAACCAAGATTTTGACTTCTCCTCCACAAAACATCACCACGATAAAAATTTTAACAAGACCCCAGCTCTATTATTATCGGGATTCATTATTATTAACCGGGAAATCCCCTAGCGGCAACAATCCCAACTCAACCCTGGAGAAGCAATAAACCGCTAGCCGCCCAAAAAGAAATCATTGACCGCTTTGGCAAACCCTAAATCCAGGGCGCCTAGAACCAGGCTAGCAATAACCGCCACAATAAGCACCACCCCTGTCAAATATGCCATCTCTTGCCGGGAAAGCCAAACTACTTTCTTTAGCTCCGCTATAATATCGCCAAAGAAACTAGTTATTGAGAAGCCCTTTTGAGCAGCAGGTCTAGCTACAACAGCACGCTTTGCCATAAAAGAAACTCCACATAACCCTCAGCTCAGTAGCCCTATTTCACCTCCCTATGAAGCCTATGGGCACGGCAACGGGGACAGTATTTGTTAAGCTCCAATCGCTGAGAGTCATTCCTCTTGTTCTTAGTAGTCGTATATGTCCTCTCCTGACACTCTGTACAGGCAAGGTGAATAGTAATCCTCGCTTCAGCTTTCCTAGCCATAACTACTCAATGATGCGGCTAATAGTGCCCGCACCTACTGTTTTACCCCCCTCCCTGATAGCAAAACGCAGGCCCTTCTCCAGAGCCACGGGATAAATAAGCTTTATCCTCATGGTTATACTATCACCCGGCATAACCATCTCCACTCCTTCTGGCAGCGCGATGCTCCCGGTAACATCCGTAGTCCGGATATAGAACTGGGGCTTATAGCCGTTAAAGAAGGGGGTATGCCGGCCCCCCTCCTCCTTACTCAAAACATAGACCTCGGCATCAGCTTCGGTATGTGGCTTAATCGTACCTGGAGCTGCCAACACCTGACCCCGCTCTATCTCACCCCGGTCAATACCCCTCAACAGAACGCCGACAGCATCCCCGGGCTCAGCTTCATCCAAGATTTTATGAAACATCTCCAAGCTAGTAGCCACTACCTTATGGGGTTCGTGGTGCAAACCCACTAGCTCCACCTCATCCCCCGCATGAATCACACCACGCTCAACCCTACCCGTGGGCACTGTACCCCGACCCTTAATGCTAAAAACATCCTCCACTGGCATCAAGAAGGGCTGGTCTTTAGGTCGCTCGGGGATAGGAATATAGCTATCTATAGCATCCATCAGCTTCCAGATAGGGCCACACCACTGACACTCCCTCTTACCACAGCCACACTCCAGGGCCTTAAGAGCACTCACCCTGACTATTGGTATCTCATCGCCAGGAAAGCTATATTTATTGAGCAGCTCCCTGACCTCCAGTTCCACCAGCTCCAGAAGTTCCTCATCCTCCATCATATCTACTTTGTTAAGGGCAACCACCATGGCAGGGACCTCTACCTGGCGGGCAAGCAGTACATGCTCTCTCGTCTGGGGCATAGGGCCATCAGGGGCACTGACCACCAGTATTGCCCCGTCCATCTGGGCCGCCCCCGTTATCATATTCTTAATAAAGTCGGCGTGTCCCGGACAATCAATGTGAGCATAATGCCGCTTTTCCGTCTCATACTCTACATGAGCGATAGCAATAGTAAGCCCCCTCGCCTTCTCCTCTGGAGCATTATCAATGCTGTCAAAAGAGCGAAAGTCGACACTACCCTCTTTAGATAATACTAATGTCATCGCTGAAGTTAATGTTGTTTTACCATGGTCAACATGACCGATAGTACCAACATTACAATGTGGCTTAGTCCTTTCAAATTTCCTTTTCGCCATTTTAAACCCCCTTTTGTCCTCAGCCCACAACCAGACTCGAACTGGTGACCCCGTTCTTACCAAGAACGTGCTCTTCCTACTGAGCTATGTGGGCATTTACTCACTATTATACAAGTTTTTATAAGTGTCGTCTACTATATACTTAGAACAACAGAATTAAACAAATTAAACAATGGTGGAGGGGGTTGGATTTGAACCAACGTAGCCCTTTCAGGCGGCAATTTTACAGACTGCTCCGATTAACCACTCCGGCACCCCTCCCGATACAGTTACCCTACACAAACACATAGCCCGAGAGGGGATTCGAACCCACTAACCTACCGATTACAAGTCGGTTGCGCTACCATTGCGCTACTCGGGCACCATCTCTCCGGGCTTTTCTTCCAAAAATTAACCAACCAGACTATTATAAAAATGAGCGATAGAAAAGTCAAGCCTAAAACCAGCCCTGAAAATGGCAACCTCCCCTTCGGCTCAGGCGACAAACAAGACTTCCTGCACACTTATACCTAGCTAAGCATATTGCAGGGAGCAACGGAACACTCTAAGCCCTATATAATTTGGGCTTGGTAATCACACCATATAGCTCCGGCCGGCGGTCCCCAATGCAATCCACCACCCATTCGCCAGGTATATAGGTGACACGTTTTTGTCGCGCTGACTCTAGACTGACCTCACCATATATGATTTCTTCTCTGTCAGGACTGGCAAGGCCCAGAACACTCCCTGAAGCATCAACGATTTTACTCAGTCCAGCAAACGAGTAACCTCTCTCACAACCAATGCGGTTGGCTGATACCAGATGAACCCTATTCTCAAAAGCCCGGGCACTGATAACATGACTATACTTCTCCCCACGGCCCTGAGGGAAATTGGTGGCTAAAGCCAATATATCCGCCCCCATTAGGGTCATCACCCTTGAACTCTCGGGAAAGGCAATATCATAGCAGATCTCAAGGCCTATATTGCCTATCGGCGTCTGGTGTACCTGAAAGGGCCTATTGCCAATATCCACAAAGCGGTCAATCCCCAAAAAGGGAAGATGGTTCTTTCTATACCCCGCCATAAGGCCCCGAGGCCCAACCAGTGCCACTGCATTGAATAATCCATCGCCCTCTTTTTCCAAAAGGCCAAAGACAACATAGACCTTAAGCTCCTGGCAGAGAGGAGCGAGTTTCTCGATACTGGGTCCGGGTATGGTTTCAGCAAAAGGTAACGCCTCCTGACGACTGGAAAAGATATAACCAGTCAGGCTACACTCTGGAAATACTATCAGGTTAGCCTGGTTACCCGCTGCTTCTCTAATTGCGTTAAGAATACTTTCTAGGTTCTCCCGTGGCTTCATTAACCTGGGTTCCATCTGAACCGCCGCAATCTTTATCTCATTTGGCATACAGCCTCCCTTAACTATGTCAGAGTACCACTAGTCTATACTATCGACAGGAGCAGTGTCGACAAACAAACTAAGTCTAGTATAGACTATTTGCTTAGGTGTATAATATGCCCCGGCACTATAACCAGGAGGACAACATGCCCGCCACCATCGCTTAACAGAAAGGAGAGGCTAGGATGTCATATTTAAGTCTAAATGGAACCCGGCTGTACTATGAAGAGAAGGGGCGGGGGCAACCAATTATTTTCATTCACGGGGTCTGGATGAGCGGCCGCTTCTTTCAAAAGCAACTAGACTACTTCGCTCAGCGTTATCGGACAATCATACTCGACCTCCGGGGACACGGTCGTTCTGCACAAGCACATTCAGGACACACCATTGCCAACTATGCCCGAGACCTCCATGGGCTAATGCAAGGACTGGAGCTAGCTAACGTAGTACTGGTGGGTTGGTCAATGGGTGCTTTTGTCATCTGGGATTATTTCAAGCAGTTCGGTACCAAAAATGTTAAGGCTACGGTCATTGTCGACGAGTCTGCCTCAGACTTCAAAACACCCGATTGGTCCCTGGGAATCTTTGACTTCCAGAGCCTCTGCCACCTAATGGCTAACGTCCAGACGGATCGAGAAACGGTGGTGCGGGAGTTTATCCCCGAGATGTTCCAGAAAGAACCAGCCGAGGCAGACGTTAGATGGATGTTTGACGAAATGACGCGGCTACCCGAGTCCATTGCCAGCGCTATTCTCTTTGACCAAACATTGCAGGACTATCGACCGGTACTCTCAAGCTTCACCGTACCCACTCTACTATGCTTTGGCAGTGATGAGAAGCTTTGTCCGGTCGCTGCAGGAGAGCATCTTCACCAAAGCCTGCCCAATACCCAGCTAATAGTCTTTGAGCAAAGTGGTCATTGTCCGTTTCTCGAAGAGCCGGCTCGTTTTAACCAAGAAGTGCATAATTTCATCCAATCACTGCGCTGACACCATTATTACCTACCCTTAGAAAATATCTAGAACTTCCTTCGAGGAAGTCCTGGATATTAACAGAATTGGTAGCGCATACCGGATTCGAACCGGTGATCTCCTCCTTGAGAGGGAGGTGTCCTAAACCCCTAGACGAATGCGCCACAAG
>JADFUW010000021.1 GCA_015222205.1 Chloroflexota bacterium | reverse complement strand
TGCCAACCGGTGCCAGAAGCTTCAGCCATGCCCTCCAAATAAGCGCCGAGGTCTACCACAGCCTGAAAAGGGTGCTTGAGGATAAAGGGCTTAACACCAATGTCGGCGACGAGGGCGGATTTGCCCCCTCACTACCATCAAATAAAGCCGCTATAGAAACCATCTTACTGGCTATTGAGAAAGCCGGCTACAAGCCGGGCAAGGACTGCTTTATCGCCCTAGACCCAGCCGCTAGCGAATTCTATAAAGATGGCCAATATGTCCTAACTAAAGAAGGTATTTCACTCAGTAGCCAGGAAATGGTAGATTACTATGTCAACTGGGCATCCAGCTACCCCATTATCAGTATTGAGGACGGCATGGCTGAGGATGACTGGGATGGCTGGCAGCTCCTAACCCAAAAACTAGGCAGTAAAATCCAGCTGGTGGGTGATGACCTCTATGTCACCAATGTAAACCGCTTAAGTCGGGGCATTAGCTTAAAGGCGTCTAACTCAATCCTGATTAAATTAAACCAGATTGGCACCCTTACGGAGACGATTACGGCTATTAAGATGGCTAAGCAGGCCGGCTGGACGACGATAGTAAGCCACCGCTCCGGTGAGACTGAAGATACCACTATTGCCGACCTAGCCGTAGGCCTCGGGACAGGTCAGATTAAAGCCGGTGCCCCCTGCCGCTCCGAGCGCACCGCCAAGTACAACCGCCTCCTTAAAATAGAAGATGAGCTGGGGGAAAGTGCCCACTTTGCCGGCATGAAAGCATTCTATAATTTAAAGCTTTAGCTAAACAGCCCTAAGTAAATAGATGCTACCACCGAAGCTTATGATATAATTAGATTTCACCGCATAATTAGAGATTAAAACCACCAAGGAGGCAGAAATGACAACCAGGATTGGCATTAACGGTTTTGGTCGGATAGGCAGATTAACCTTCAGGTCAATTAAGAAATATCATGATGATGAACTGGAGGTAACCGTCATTAATGACCTTACTGATGCTAAAACCAACGCCCACCTGCTAAAATGGGACAGTAGCTATGGTCCCTATGACGGGAAGGTAGAAGCCACTGATGACTCAATTGTCGTTGATGGTAAAGAGGTGAAGGTCTTAGCTGAGCGCGACCCGGGGAAAATCCCCTGGCAGGATTATGGCGTTAATATAGTAATCGAGTCAACCGGGCTATTTACCGACGCCAGTAAGGCAGCAGCTCACCTGGAGAGCGGCATCAAGAAGGTAATCATCTCCGCCCCAGCCAAGAACGAAGATGTCACCGTTGTCCTTGGCGTCAATGAAGACCACTATAACCCAACTAAGCATAAGGTTATATCCAATGCTTCCTGCACTACTAACTGTATTGCCCCGGTAGTCAAGGTGCTACATCAAAGCTTTGGCGTAAATAAAGGGCTAATGACCACTATTCACTCCTATACCAATGACCAGAGGATTCTGGACATGTTCCATAAGGACCTGCGCCGGGCCCGAACCGCCGGCGTAAACATTATCCCGACCACCACCGGGGCGGCTAAAGCGGTGACTATGGTTATTCCCGAACTTAAGGGCAAGATTCACGGATTAGCCTTCCGGATTCCGACCGTAACGGTCTCAGTGGTTGACTTCGTCGCTGAACTAGCCAGGGAAGTCACTGTGGAGGAGGTAAACCAAGCCTTTAAGAGTGCCGCTGAGGGACCTTTAGCCAATATTCTAGAATATTGCCAGGAACCGCTGGTGAGTATAGATTTTAAGGGTAACCCGGCCAGCTCTATTGTTGATGCACTGAGCACCATAGTTATCGAAGGCAACATGGTCAAGGTGCTCGCCTGGTATGATAATGAGTGGGGTTATAGCTGCCGTCTAGCTGACCTGGCAGTCTATATCGCCAGTAAAGGGCTATAGCTAGCGATTGGCCCAACTAGCTCCGAATTGACATCCTCACCCCAGATATGCCTAAAATAACAAGGCTTATTTAAATTATGGGCAGGGCAATATGAAATTATTGGTCATAGGTTTGGGGCAATGCGGCTGTAGTATTGCCGACCAGTTCTGCGCTCTTGACAATTATTCCAGGGCAATTCTTAACCGGAGAATTACCATTTTGACCGATGCTTTCGTCGTCAACACCAATGAGGCAGATTTAGGAAGTTTCAAACATATTCCCAAGGATAAGCACCACCGGATACTGCTCGGAACCATGAGGACCTTCGGCCATGGAGTAGGGAAGGTAAACGCTGCCGCCACCAGAATTATCAAAGAAAGTCAGTCGGTTATCATTGAGAATGTCTTAAAGTCTAGAAAGTTCCCCGAGGCTGATGCCGTTGTTGTAATAGCCAGTGGCGGTGGTGGCACTGGCTCTGGAACCATCGGCTGGGTGATAAAGGAACTCAAGGATAGGATAGAAAAACCGGTATATGCTATAGTTGTGCTACCCTTTGGGTTTGAAGAAATGGGTGAAAGTTCCTTCGCCGTAACCAACACTGCTACCTGTCTCAAGGTCGTAAATCAATATGCGGATGCTGTCATTCTGCTTGATAATGAAAAGTTTGTGAGGGCGGATATTAGCCTAGCCCGAAACCTAAAAGAAATAAATCAGGAGATAGTTGATAACTTCTATGACCTTTGCTGTGCTGGAGAGGAGAGAAAACGGAAATACTTGGGAAGCAAACTGATAGATGCCGGAGATATTAAGGAATCTTTGGAAGGTATTTGTGCTATTGGCAGGGGGACAGTTAATCTTTCCACTTTTTATCCCTGTAAAAAAGATGAAACTCGAGAAGAAGGAAAGCAGCGCATGTCACTAGCTACAGCTCTACAGCAGGCTCAGAATAACTTCAGCCTGCCAATTGAAATACAGGACGCCAGAAAGATACTAGTTTTAATTACGTCTCCCAGAGATGTCGTCACACTGACCAGTTTACAAGAGGTTGCTGTTTTTTTGCAAAACGAGTCTCCAAAATCAGCAGTAAGAATCGGAGATTACCCCCGAAGAGCCAAAGAGGTCTCGGTAACCCTAATCGCTTCCAAGTTAACCAAAGTGGCTAGGGTAGAGAAACTATATCTTCAGGCTGAGAACCTATTTGAAGGGCAAGTGGAGATACTTAGAGAAGCCGAGGAACAAATTAAACATCTGGAGGACACCGGTAAAAATCTACCCACCTTGGGTTAGCCAATCATACTACCCGGGTGATGTTCACTACTCTTATGATTTATAATTAGTCTTGACAGCGATAAATAAGCATACTTAAAATGGCAAAGTTTAGTTAATAACGAAGCAAAAAAATGAAATTACTGGTTATAGGTTTTGGACAATGCGGTGGCCGGATTGCCGATGAGTTTGCCCGGCTAGGTATGAGGGCGCGCATTGAGCGCAAAATTAACATAATTACCGGCGTGTTCGCCGTTAACACCGATGTGGCTGATTTAAGCGGGCTATACTCTATCAGGCCTGACTACCAGCACCGGGTACTCATCGGAAGTAATAAGACTGGTGGTCACGGTGTCGGCAAGATCAACGAGCTGGGGGCTGAGATTGCCAGAGACGACGGTGACAAGATTATAGATGCCCTCAGGGAAACACCACAATTCGAGGAAACGGACGCCTTTCTATTAATCGCCGGGGCAGCTGGCGGCACCGGCTCCGGAGCCATAGCCACTATCACCCAGAAACTAAAAGAGCGCTATGTAGAAAAACCGCTATATAACCTTATCGTTCTCCCCTTTCAGCACGAAGAGGAAACAGAGGGAAGAACTGTCTACAATGCCGCCACCTGCCTTAAGTCTGCCTACGTAGTGGCGGATGCCGTAATACTGGTTGATAATCAGAGATATATTAGCAAGAACTTCTCGATTAGAGGCAACCTAGCTAAAATTAATGCCCTAATAGTTGAGCCATTCTATAATCTACTTTGTGCTGGCGAAGAGACAAAGCTCCAATATATTGGGTCAAGGATACTCGACGCTGGTGATATAATACAGACTCTAGCCGGGTGGACAGTAATAAGCTATAGTAAATTACAAGCCGGGCGAAGGAAAAACCTCTTTGACTTTCGGGATAAGATGGCCGAAGGTCAAAGAGGAGTTCAGTTGATAAACAATGCCATTAGTGAATTATCACTCCGGTGCAACCCAGCAGATGCCGGCAGAGGACTATATCTCATCTCAGCCCCAGCTAAGGAAATGGACATAAGCCTGGTTAAGGATATCGGTACCCATTTGAAGCATATAGCTCCAGAGGCTACAATAAGAACTGGTGATTACCCCCGGGAAAAGGGCTCACTAAATATTACAGTAATCCTCTCTGAACTCAGCGGGGTGAATAAAATCATAAACTACTTCACCAAAACAATCGACCTCATTACCCTTATTAAAAGGAAGAGAGAAGGGATAGAGATCGAACACAGGGACCTTGCCGATGCCTTTGGAGATATCCCCTCACTACTGTAATCAAATAAGCCCAGCCGGGACCAGCCTATCGATTTCCTGGATACGCTACTTACTACTCGCCTTCCTTGGCGTAAATCTTCCAAGCCTGCTCTATGGTTCCCTCACGCTTCTTCCAGGCTCGGGCTACAGAATCCTCGTAGGCTTTTAAGACTTGCCTGACACTCTCGTTATAGGCGCTCTTGGTCTGTAGTTCACTATCCCTACAAGCCTTCTCGGCTTGCTCTTTAGCACCCTTATAGGCCAGCTCGGCCCGCGCTATTGCCTCATCACGAGCCCCTGTAGTTTTATCCACTGCCTCATCAAAGACCTTTAAGGCTTGTCTTAGACTCCCATCACGGACACTCTTGGCTTGCTGTTCACTCTCTTTATAGGCCTTCTCCGCTTCCAACTCACTTAGTCGGTAGGCCTTAGCCACTTCCTTTTGCGCTTCTGTATAGGCCGCATATGCCTTCTCAGCTCGTGACAGAATCTCACTCAAAGAGGCCGCTGGCCGCTCTTGAACTTCTTCAACGGGCTTTGCCGCTTGTTGTTCAGCCTGTCCACGGACTTTGGGGGTTTGTTCTCTTTGGTCCATTAAAGAACCTCCTTCACTCTGGTTTTTATTTGGCTATTAATCTCAAGAAAAGTCAAGTAGTTTGGCCTCATTATGGGTATGGATATCGTAACTGCCTTCTCTGGACACTCTCAGCTTCCCACGTCTGCCTCCTTTCCACTTACCAGGCTTGCTTCTCAGCCTCTTAATCTTCTTCCTTAGGTCGCTTATCTTTATTAGACGCATACATTTTCGCCAGGAACTCCAAACGCTTCTCCATTCGCTTTCCCGTCTCTTTACTTTTCTCCCCAGCCTGGCTTGCTGCTATCTCCTCAGCCTCTTTACTTTTCTCCTCAACCTGGCCTGCTGCTATCTCTTCAGCCTTTTTGCTCTTCTTCTCAGTTTGGCTTATTGCTGCTTCAACAGCCTCTTCTGCCGCCCGACTCACTGACGCTTTAACAGATTCCTCAGTCGCCTTGCTCACTCGTTCTACCCGGTTTATCGCTGCCTCAATAGCCTCGTCAGTCACTTTGCTCTTCTCTCCACCCTGGCTTATCGCTGCTTCAAAGGCTCTTATTGATGCTTCGGCTGCCTCCTTAGCGGCTTTCCTTGCCATCTCAGCCGCTTCCTTAGCCTCTCGCTTCGCCGCCTCAGCCGCCTCCCTAGCCTCTTTACCTATCGCCTCTGCCCTAGCTACTGCCTCCCGAGATAATCTGGTTGCTTCCTCGGCAGCCTTCCTGGCCGCTCTACCCGTTTCCTCAACCCTACTTACGGCCTCTTTAGACGCTGTTATCGCTGCTTCAGCTGCCTCCTGAACCCCTTTACCCACCTCATCAGTCCTAGCTACTGCTGCCTCAGCTATCTCCCGAACCTCTTTACCCACTTCATCAGCCCTAGCTATCGCTGCCTGCGAAGCCTGTCTCATTGACTCAGTAGCTTCCTTTGCTCCCTCATGTACCCCCTCAGCCCCGACTATAGTCTTCTCAAAGGTTCCTTGAGCCGCCTCGACAGTCTCCCGGGACCAGCTAGTTGTTTCCTCCGCCCTACCTATCGCTTTATCAAAGGCTTTTGTTGCTGCCTCAGTAGACCCTCTAAGCGTCTTACTTGCCTTACCAGCCTCACCCACCGCCTTCCGAGATGCTTTGGTTGCTTCGTCAGCAAATTTCTTGGCTGAGTTGCTTATTTCCTCCACCCTAGCTATCGCTTCTTGAGATTCTCTTCTTGCTTCCTCGGCAGTCTCCCTAGCCACTGTACTTGTTTTCTCAGCCTGGATTATCGCTGCTGCCGACTCCTTTGTTGACACCTCAACAGTTTCCTTGACTGTTTTAACCGTTGCCTCAGCCTTAGCAGCCGCTTCTCCAAACGCCCTGGATAAAGCCTCAGTAGTTTCTTTAGCTGTTCTAATTGCTTCCTCAGCCCTGGCTATTGCTTCGCTAGATGCCTTTGACAGTGCCTCAGCAGTCTTCTCAGCCTCCCTGCTTACTTTCTCTGCCCTAGCTACCGCTTTGCGAGATGCCTTTGTTGCCTCATCAGCCGCTTTACTAGCTGACTTGCCTAATTCCTCAGCCCTGGTTATCGCTTCCTGGGCCGCCTGTATAGTTGCCCCAGCCGCCTCCATGGCTGATTTGCTTAGTACATCAGCCCTGGCTACAGCTCTCTCAACTAGTCCGATATCGCTTTCCATATCCCCCAGGCACTCTTAAAGACTTTAAAGAAAATGGGTAATCAATATTCCAACTAAAAAGGCTAAACCCTTTCTTCACATCCTTTATTGTATGACAGGCTACTAAGTTTTGCAATATAAATTATATCAAGAGCTTACCAGAGACAAAGCCGGTATAGTACCCTTAATAAACAGCCTCACTCGCTTAATAATTGACATTATTATACAAGTATGGCTAAAATGGTGAAACATTACTAAACACGGCGGAGTAAAAAATGAAATTAGTAGTTATCGGTTTTGGACAGTGCGGTGGCAGGATTGCCGATGAATTTGCTCGACTAAATGGACGGGCACGTATGTATCGTAGGATAGAGATAGTTACCGGCGCCTTCGCGGTAAACACAGACGCCGCCGACTTAACTGGCTTATCGACGATAAGGTCTGATTTCAAGCACAGAATCCTGATTGGCGGACGCAAGACCGGCGGTCACGGTGTCGGCAAGATTAACGAGCTAGGGGCCGAGATAGCCAAAGAGGACAGTGACAAAATTATAGATGCTATAAGAATCACCCCCCGCTTCCTGGAGTCAGACGCCTTCTTGCTCGTCGCCAGCGCTGCCGGTGGCACCGGCTCAGGCTCGCTACCGATAATGACACAACTTATAAAAGAGCGCTACGCAGATAAACCAGTTTATGACCTTATTATCCTCCCCTTTGAGCATGAAGAAAACACCGAGGAAAGGACTATCTATAATGCCGCCACCTGCCTGAAATCAGCTAATTCAGTAGCCGACGCTGTAATTCTGGTTGATAATCAGAGGTACATCAGAAAGGACTCCTCAATTAGAAACAATATGGCCCGTATTAATGCCTTAATAGTGGAACCATTCTACAACCTACTCTGCGCCGGAGAGGAGAAAAAGCGAAAACATATCGGGGCGAAGGTCCTTGATGCTGGGGACATACTGCAGACCATAGCCGGGTGGACGGTGATAGGCTATGGTAAGTCAATACTTCCATTAATTCGGCCCTTTAGGCAAACACAGCACTTCAGGAAGAAAAGCGCCGATACCCACAAGGGAATTCAGGCTATGGATGAAGCCCTGAGCGAGCTATCGCTCACATGTAATCCCCGGGATGCCAACCGTGCCCTATACCTTCTCTCAGCGCCAGCTAAAGAAATGAACATGGACCTGGTTAAGGAACTGGGGGACTACCTGAGAGACATAGCCCCCAAGGCCATAATAAGAAACGGTGACTACCCCAGACAAAAGGGAGCACTGGATGTAACGGTTATCCTGTCGGAGCTTGACAGCGTGGAAAAGGTCAAGAACTACTACCGTAATTCAACCGATGTTATCGAGGTGTTCAAGAAGAAACAAGAGGAGCTAGACTACAAGCTTAAAGACATAGACGATGCTGCCAAAGATATACCCTCACTACTATAACTGGGTATGAACTGATTTTTAAGAAAGCTTACCGTCTTAGTCCCCTATATCCCCCTCCCTATAAAAGAAGGGGGATATTTATTTTGAGAAGCTCGCCCTGAAATTCACCAAAGAATACTGTATTTTGAGAGGTTTGCCTTAAACCCAACGAAGAATGTTGATTTTAAGGTTTGCTTAAAACCTTTGGCAACCAGACAACATTATAGGGTATAATAGCAATAGAAATGGCTTCTCAAGTTTTTTATCGTAAGTGGCGTCCTCAAACCCTGGCGGAGGTAGTGGGTCAGGAGCATGTAACCCAGACGCTACTTAATGCCCTGGGTAGCAGCCGTGTCGCCCATGCCTACCTCTTTTGCGGCCCACGAGGCACCGGTAAAACCAGTACCGGCCGCATCCTGGCCAAGGCAGTGAATTGCCTTACCACCGACGGGAAGGGAGAGCCGTGCAATAACTGTCCGCTGTGCCAGGCAATAACGGAGGGCAGGGCTTTAGATATTATAGAAATCGATGCCGCCAGTAACACTGGCGTTGACAATATCCGGGACCTCCGCGAGAGGGCTAACTACATACCTGGCGAAGCCCGTTACAAGGTCTATATCATAGACGAAGTCCATATGCTCAGTACCAGCGCCTCCAATGCCCTGTTAAAGACGCTGGAAGAGCCGCCGCCTCATGTTATCTTTATCCTGGCAACTACCGAAGCCCACAAAGTCCTGCCTACTATTGTATCACGATGCCAGCACTTTGATTTCCGACGCATCGCCCAGACAGATGTAGTTTCCCGACTAAGCCACATTTGTAATTCAGAAGGCATTAAGATTGAGCCAGAGGCACTGCGGCTCATCGCCAAGAGCGCTACCGGCAGCCTGCGGGACGCCGAAAACATACTGGAACAGCTAATTACCTATTATGGCTCTGAGGTCAAGCTTCAGCAGGCTCAGGCTACCCTGGGCATTACCGGAGACCAGCGAGTCAAAGAAATAACCAATTACATCGTAGATAATGATATTGCCGCCGGGATAACGACTATAAACAGTGTTAGTAGCGACGGTCTGGATTTACGCCAATTTAACCGGGAACTGGTAGAGTATCTCCGAGGCCTGCTGCTGGTAAAGACTGGCTCCAGCGAAGCCGTAGACCTCACCGCCGAGGATATCGCCGAGCTAAAGGCCCTGGCAGCTAAAGCCTCGCTATCCCAGATACTAAAGGCAGTCAAGCTCTTCGGTCAGCTTGAATTTGGTTTTGATAACTACTCTACCCTGCCCCTGGAGTTAGCCCTGGTTGACTGTGCCCTAATCCCAGAGGGGGAAGAAAAAATTCCAGCCAGGCAGGCTGAACCTGAGCGCCACCGCCCTGCCAAAGCAGCTCCCCCGCCACCCACCCCAATCCCCACTAAACAGCCAGCCGCCAAAACTAAGATAACTAAGACTACCCAGTCAGAAAAACCTGATATTGTCGTCTCTTCTCCGTCACCAACACCGGAGACAGTTGCTGCCCCCCCATCACCGGTACCAGAGGCAACTATTACCCCACCCCAGCCGGGCAGTGAAATTGAATCCCTAAGACAAAATTGGAGGCAGGTTATCGAGCAAGCCCCAGAGAATACCAAAAGAACCCCGGCCATGGCTATCCTGAGAAGTGCCGGCGTCAAGCCGGTAGCCTTTGAAGATGATAGCGTAGTCCTGGCCTTTAGATATCCCTTGCATAAGGAGAATATGGAGAAGCCACAAAACCAGGAGATAGCCGAAAAAATCATCAGTAACTTCTTAGGGCGCCCCTGCCACGTACGCTGCATCCACAAAGCAGAAGATAACCACCTGGTGGAGGCAGTGCTCAAGATGGGGGCACAAATTACTAGCGTGGAGGAGAAATGAACTTAGACAGGCTCAACCAAGCCCGGGAACTTAAATCAAAGCTGGACAAGGCTCAGAAAGAGCTGAGCAATACTATCGTTGAGGCAAGCTCGGGCAAAGGTGCCGTCAAGGTTACCATGGATGGCCAACAAAACATAAAGTCGTTAGAGATTTCACCCAAGGTGATAGACCCAGAAAAGCACGAACTCCTAGAGGAACTAGTACTGAAAGCGGTAAGTGAAGCCCTGGCTAAGTCTCAAAAAGCTGCCGCTAAGCAGCTAACGGGGCTAACCGGTGGCTTGAAAATCCCGGGACTGCTCTAACAAGGCTTCCTAACGCCCCTAGGGCGTTTTTGGGAGATTTATTGAAAGGATAAAGCCTTCCTCCCCCTTAAAAACCGCCACCCCCCTCCATTAAGGGAGAGGGATACAGGGGGTAAAATTTGAACCAAGAACCCATCCCTACCGCCGATGCTGTATCTAAGCTCACCCAGGAGCTTAACAAACTGCCCGGGGTTGGGCCCAAGAGCGCCCAGCGACTTGCCTACCACCTACTGCGTACCCCCGAAGAGCAAACCAAGCTCCTCGCCGATGCCATCCTATCGGTGAAACAGAAGACCCGGCTATGTTCTATCTGCTTTAATGCTACTGATGCTGACCCCTGCCACATCTGCCGCAGTGACCAGCGTGACCACACCAAGATTTGCATCGTGGAGCAGCCACAGGACATTCTAGCCCTGGAGCATACCCGGATTTATAACGGGCTATACCATGTGCTTCACGGTGCCATCTCACCAACCGAGGGGGTAGGCACTAGCGACATAAGAATTAAAGAGCTTATGGAACGACTTGATGGTAGCTCAGTAAGCGAGGTCATACTGGCAACTAACACCAATCTTGAGGGAGAACAGACCGCCCTATATCTCAACAAACTCATTTTGCCCCTGGGCATCAGGGTTACCCGCCTAGCCAGAGGACTACCCTTCGGCACCGAGCTGGAGTACGCCGATGATGTTACTCTAACCCAAGCCATAGAGGGCAGACAGGAGTTTTAGCAAGATATAAAGCAAACCCGGATTAGGCGAAGTTGCAGGTTGGGAAGAGATAGGAGGTTAATAATGAGCAGTAAAAAGAAACTTAAACCGATGCCCAATGCTTCTTTTAAGTGCATGATGTGGATATATAAGCTCACCGACCTTATCTGGAGTCCACGACGACGCTTAAAGAAAATCCCCGTAAAAGTGGGAATGGTAGTGGTTGATTATGGATGTGGCCCCGGTCGCTACACACTGCCGCTGGCTGAGCTAGTTGGGCCTGAAGGTAAGGTCTTTGCGGTGGATATCCAGCCCTTAGCCATTAAGACGGTAAAAGAGAAAGCAGCTCGCAAGTCCTTAACTAACATTGAGGCGATTCTGGTCGATTCCTATAACACCGGAATTCAAGGTTCAAGTGCCGACCTAGTTATTCTCGTTGACACGCTTCACGCGATTAAGGACTATGATGCACTATTTGCCGAGATTCATCAGCTACTCAAGCGGGGTGGTCTTCTCTTTATGGACCCCGGGCATATGAAAACATCAAAAGCGATAGAGATTATAGAAAGTACCGGCCTTTTCACGATGGCTGAATGTCAAGATAAGGATATGCTGCTTGCCCCTAAAGCTAAGCGATGAAACCAGCCACTTTGCCTATATGACTATTACGAATCTATAAAAGCCAGGAATTATGGATGAGATAAAGTACAGGCCAATTGGAGTTATTCATTCCCCGTTCACAGAACCCAAGGGGACACCGATACAGCCTGTCGGGGCTAAGGGCATCTGTGGCACGGTTGAGGTATTCCCGGAGTATGCTAAAGGCTTAAAGGATGTCGGCGGCTTTTCCCACCTTATTTTGCTCTACCACTTTCACCTATCCCAAAAGTCGCCCCTGGAGGTAAAGCCGTATATGGATGACGAAACACACGGTGTCTTTGCCATGCGCGGTCCCAGCAGACCGAACCCCATCGGCATCTCCGTGGTACGTCTCATTAAGGTTGAGAAAAATATACTCCATATAGAGGATGTAGATATTGTAGATGGCACCCCCCTGCTGGACATCAAGCCCTATGTGCCCGAATTTGATATACGCAAAGTAGAGAAAACAGGCTGGCTTGAGAAAAAGGTGCATAAACTCCCGACATCAAAAGATGACGGCCGGTTTACAGGGTGAATTTGGATTAGGTGAACTCTGAGTTTAAGTATGTAGCAGTTATACATTATTTTTAAAAGAGGGCATAAAGATGTCACAAGAAACAGCAGCAACCACTACCTCAATATCCACAAAACAAATGAGGGAAACAATCCAAAGGTCTGGTTACCTTTTAGAGCAACGTGTAGAAGCCATCTTAACCAAGGAGTGGGCCTTTGTTGAGACCAATCCAATATTTCCAGATCCAGATACGGGGAAATCTCGTGAGATTGATATAGATGCTATATCAGCGACTCAGATTTATAAGAAAGGATACAATTTTGTCTTCCCAAAGTTACTTTGTGAATGCGTAAACAACCCCCAACCTCTTGTCTTCTTTACCAGAGAATCCTTAGTATCATTCCTGCACCATGAGCAAGTTAAGGTATCTGGGATTCCTGTAAAATTTTGGGGAGAAGACGAATATATAAGTTTCTCAGAATTTACAGGAATGGGAAAATTCCACCATTATTGTAAGGGACCAACAGCCACTCAGTACTGTACTTTCCAGTTAAAGAAAAACAAATCTTCTTGGATGGCTCTTCATAGCGAGGAGCAACATGATACTTTTAGCTCACTCCTTAAAGCCATAGATTACGAAATTGCACAGCACTTTGATAGCTGGTATCTACCCGATAAGGTTGATGAAGAGGGAGTCAATGTTCAGATATATTATCCCTTGGTAATTATTCAAGGTAGTTTATATTCGGCAACCCTTAAGAATAACCACTTCTTTCTAAGAAAATCGAAGCATATTCAGTTTCGCAAACAACTTTTCTTATCTCGCACTAATAAAGTGGAAACATATCAAATTGACGTTATAAACGAAGGATTTTTACCCGACTATCTCAAGATAGTAGACTCCGAGATGGAAAGAGTCAAAAATATACTCCAACGCAGGAGAGCCGATGTTCTCCTCTCGATAGAGAAAATAGTCGAAGAAGCCAAAAGTTCAAAAAGGAAGCAAAAATCCTACAGAGAGTATCTTGAATTCTGAGGATGTACCCAGAGTCCAAATGACTAAACCACGAAATTATCAAACAGAAGCCGTTATTATTAAGAAGACCAAGCTGGGGGAGGCGGATAGAATCCTAACCCTCTATACCCCTCACTTGGGCAAGATTCAGGCGGTAGCCAAGGGGGTGAGGCGTCCCCGGAGCAAGATGGCAGGACACCTTGAGCTTTTAACCCACAGCCAGATATCACTGGCTCGGGGGCGAAATCTGGATACGGTAACCGGCAGCCAGACCATAGATAGCTTCCTCCCCTTAAAGAGCAACCTGGAGCTTACTTCCTACGGTCTTTATGCCATTGAGCTAATTAACCAGTTCACCGCCGACCATGTTGAAAACTATCCCCTGTTTGGGCTGCTGCTGGAGACAATGCATCACCTATGTCAGGACAACAACAGCGAACTGGTTTTGCGCTACTTTGAATTACACCTCCTCAACCTGGTTGGCTACCGACCGCAGCTTGAGCAGTGTGTCTCCTGCCACTCGCCCTTACAGCCGGTAAGCAACTCATTCTCCCCCAGCGCTGGCGGTGTACTCTGCCCCAACTGCCTGAAGAGCCAGCCGTTAACCCACCCCCTGTCAGTCAATGCCCTAAAGGTGCTGAGGTGGCTACAAGGTAGTGACTGGAACACCGCAAGCAAGCTAAAAATGAACCCCGAGCTATCCCGCGAGCTAGAGGGGGTGACGAGAGGCTATATTAAATACCTCCTGGAAAGAGAGGTAAAATCAACCGCCTGGCTGGATAGCCTGAGGGGGCAAACCGAGCAGACCGCTTTACCGTAAACCCCGGACGAGAGAACAAAAAACAGCTTTACTACAGTCCCCAGAAAACATATAATACCTGTAAAAGATAACCTCGGCTGAGGGCTTTTTCGAGCAACCTTATGGCTCTCGGTCTTTTTTGCTACTAATAATTATGTGAGGACAGGATAGAGATGCCATCCAGATTAGACCGTATAACCAGGCAGCGACTGGAAAAGCTGGAGGAGCTTCGTGCTCGGGGCATCAACCCCTACCCCCCTCGCTTTCACCGTAGCCACACTACAGAGCAAGCCATAGCCCTACTCAAGCAGACAGAGGCAGGCTTGACCGAAGACAACGAAGTCAGCGTTGCCGGGCGGATTATGGCAAAACGACCCATGGGCAAAGTTTCCTTCCTTGATTTACACGATAACTCAGGGAAGATTCAGCTTTACTGCCACCGAGACCTTCTCAGCAAAGACGACCTCACGCTACTTAAGGATATAGATATCGGTGATATTATCGGCATTAGCGGCAAGCCCTTCCAAACCAAGAGCGGCGAACCGACTATTGAGGTAAAGAGCCTCACCCTGCTGGCCAAGTCTCTCCAGCCCCTACCGGAAAAGTGGCACGGACTCAGTGATGTTGACACACGCTACCGGCAGCGTTACCTGGACCTCATTGCCAATCCCGAGACGAAAAGCATTTTCCAGGGGCGAAGTCAGATTATTACCGCCATACGACAGTTCTTAGACCAACGAGGCTTCATTGAGGTAGAAACGCCGGTACTCCAGCCATCAGCCGGGGGTGCTACTGCCCAACCCTTTGTTACCCATCACCATGCCCTTGACCGCGATTTATACCTGCGCATCGCCCTTGAGCTTCACCTCAAGAGACTGATTGTTGGTGGCTTGGATAAGGTCTATGAGCTGGGGCGTATCTTCCGTAATGAGGGGCTCTCCACCAAACATAACCCCGAGTTTACCATGCTGGAAAGCTATGAAGCCTATGCCGACTATAATGATGTGATGAATATGCTGGAGGAGATGGTATATCAGATAAGTCAGCAGGTTTTGGGGACGGATAAGGTTGAATTCGGTGAGCATACTATTAGCTTTAAGCCGCCGTGGCCACGCCTGGAACTACGCCAGGCAGTGACAGAATACAGCGGTATAGACTTTGCCCAATACCCAGAAGCTGATTTACTGAGGGCTAAAATGGAGGCAATAGGACTGGAGGTTGACCCCCAAAAGAACTGGGCACGACTGGTTGATGAACTCCTTGCCACCTTTGTCGAACCTGAGCTTATCCAACCAACCTTCCTGCTGGACTACCCGGTTTCAATGTCACCCCTAGCCAAGACAAAGCCAGGGCGCGAGCGCGTGGTAGAACGTTTTGAAGCCTTTGCCGGTGGCATGGAGATTGCCAACGCCTTTACCGAGCTTAACGACCCTGTAGAGCAGAGAAAGCGTTTCATGGAGCAACAAAAAGAGCACCGGGCAGAAGAGGATGAGATAGAGGAGACCATTGACGAAGACTTTCTGCTGGCTCTGGAGTACGGCATGCCCCCCACCGGCGGGCTGGGGGTCGGCATCGACCGCCTGGTAATGCTACTTACCGGTCAGACATCCATCCGCCAGGTAATCCTCTTCCCGCAGCTCAAGGAGAAACCATGAGGAGAGTCAAAGAGGGGCTTAGCCTCTCTTATATAACTACTTCCCCCCCTCCTTCAAAGGAGAGAAGGACACAGAGAGGTAAGGTAGATAAAATATAATGACTGAGGGGCAAGAATTAATCGCCTACTGTGGTCTCTACTGCGGAGATTGCTTTGGTTATAAGGGCAATCTCGCCGACCTTGCCCGTGACCTGCGTAAAGAATTAAGGCAGGCGAAGTTTGACAAGACCGCTAAACACCTGTCCACCATACCCTTTTTCAAAGCATTTGAAAACTATCCTCAGTGCTATGAAGTACTGGGCGCGCTGGTTAAACTACGCTGTAAGTCCTGTAAGGCAGGCGGCGGCCCACCCTTCTGCAAGATAAGGTCATGCTGCTTAAAGAAGGGTATTAACGGTTGCTGGCAATGCGACGAGTTCGAAACCTGCGTAAAGCTTGATTTCCTGAAGCCCAACCATGAAGATGCCCATATCAAGAACCTGCGCATACTCAAGAAAAAGGGTGTGGATGCTTTTCTCAGCGGTAAAAAATACTGGTAACTAAATATGAGGAGAATCCCGTGCTTGACCTGAAGTTTATCCGTGAGAATATAGATTCAGTCAGAGAGTCGCTTGCCAAGCGTCAGGACAGTGCCCCGCTGGATGAAATTCTGGAGCTTGACCGGGAGCGCCGCCAGAAGGTAACTGAGCTTGAAGACCTCCGACATTCTCGAAAAGAAGTATCAAAGAACAGTCAAGTAGCCACCGATGAGGGACGTAACCTCCGCCTCAAGATAAGAACCCTGGAAGAAGATGCCAGAACCATAGATAAACAACTGGAAGGACTCCTCCTACAGATACCAAACATCCCCCAACCAACAGTGCCGATAGGTAAAGGTGAAGAGGATAATGTAGTAGTGCGCTCCTGGGGAGAGCCTAAAAAATTTGACTTTGAGCCAGCCCCCCACTGGAAACTGGGTGAAACACTGGGTGTCATTGACTTTGAGAGGGGGGTAAAGCTATCCGGCAGCCGCTTCTATGTGCTTAAAGGCTTGGGTGCCCATCTTCAGAGAGCCCTCATATCTTTTATGCTTGACCTCCATACCTCTGAACACGGCTATCAAGAGGTATACCCGCCGTTTATGGTCAAAAGGGAGTGCCTGACCGGTACGGGTAATCTACCCAAATTTGCTGATAACCTCTATCACGATGACGAGGACGACCTCTGGTTTGTGCCTACGGCTGAGGTGCCCCTCACTAACCTGCACCGTGATGAAATCATCCCGCCGGGCATTCTACCCCTTTATTATGTTGCCTATACTGCCTGTTTCCGCCGGGAGAAGATGTCTGCCGGCAAGGATACCCGGGGCATAAAACGGGGTCACCAGTTTGATAAAGTAGAGCTATATAAGTTCACCGAGCCAGCTACCTCTAACGAGGAGCTGGAGAAGATGATTACCGCTGCCGAAGAGGTCTGCCAGAAGCTTAAACTACCCTACCGTGTTCTAGAGCTGTGCACTGCCGAGCTAGGCTTCGCCTCTACCAAGTCCTATGATATTGAGATGTGGGCACCAGGCTGTGGTGAGTGGTTAGAGGTAAGCTCCTGCTCCAACTGCGATGATTTCCAAGCCAGAAGGGCAAACATTCGCTACCGCCCCTCCCCTGATGCCAAGCCCCAGTTTGCGCACACCCTGAATGGCTCCGGGCTAGCCCTGCCCCGAGTGCTCATCGCCATAATGGAAACCTACCAGCAAGCCGACGGCAGTATAGTTATCCCTGAGGTCCTCCAGCCCTATGTGGGGGAGAAGGTGATTAGATAGATTAACCAGTATCCTGAGTACCATATAAGCAGGAAGGGGAACCAATTGAGAAGTAAAGCTAAGTGGTTTTTGTTAAGTGGTCTTGTCACTTTACTGGTTGTTCCAGTCCTCGGCTGTGGCTTTTTGGGAGCACTACTAACACCGTCTTCTATAAACAGTCAACAGGCTATTGCCATAATCCAAATAGTTGGCGTGCCCTACATTGATAACTACTATACGGAGGCAGTAGGAGAGGAAGAGGCACAGGCATCCAGTGATATAGGGCAGGTAACCCCAGTTGGAGAATGGGTGGCTAACTATCAGGGTGATGGCAAGTGGATAGTCCAGGGTCCAGTGACAACTAACAGCTGGGGTGAGTGCTTGACTACCTGGACACTCAGAGAGTCTGATACCGAGGTACAGCTTATTGGGTTTGACTGTGACTAAAACTGTGGGTGCTGAAGACTTAGCACTTAAACAGATTCATACTTAGATATCGCTCGGCTCTATCTGGTAAAACGGTAGCCACCTTGCCGTATTTCTTGGCTACTTTTAGGGCAACAAGCATATTGGCACCAGCACTTATACCCACTAATAATCCATATTCTCTAAAGAGCTTCCTGGACATATTGACGGCTTCTTCACTGCCAACGGTAATAGCCTCATCAACCCTGCTCATGTCTATTAAGTGGGGTATGAAACCATCACCAATTCCCTGAATATGATGTTCTTTAATTCTGGTTTCACTGCCGCCAAACATAACCGCCGCTTCTTCAGGTTCCACAGCAATTACTTTTACCTCTGGATTAACCTCTCTCATCACATTGGAAATACCCATTAGTGTGCCACCAGTACCAACACCAGCCACAACAGCGTCTACCGTCCCGATTTCCCTCAGGATTTCTCTACCTGTTTTCTCTTGTGCCGTTATATTATTGGGATTACTGAACTGTCGGGCAATAAACGTTTTTGGTCTTTGAGCAATCTCCTCCGCTTTATCTATAGCCTCTTTCAGGCTGCCACTTTTTGAGGTCAGTACCAGCTCCGCCCCTAAAGACTTCATCATGTGCTGTCGCTCTTCACTCATGTTTTCCGGCATGACCACAATCATCCCATAACCCTTGACCGTAGCACACATAGACAGGGATATTCCTGTATTGCCACTGCTGGCTTCAACTATGGTATAGCCCTTTTTCAGCTTGCCTTCCCTTTCGGCGGCTTCGATTATTTCCAGGGCAACCCTGTCCTTTATACTGCCACTGGGATTAACACTCTCCAGTTTGGCATAGACATTATCTATCTTGATAAGAGGCGTATTCCCGATAGCATCCAGTACATTAAAGTTATTTCTTTTCATTCTAGCGACCCATTTTTATTTAGTTAAGTAAATATATAGGTGAACGCTTTAGTTCACCTGATGGCATTATAGCACCTACGATGGTGAATGTTCAAATTAGAGCTGCTGTGTTAATTGCCCCCAACCTGTTTTGAGCGTAAAATGCCATCCGGTGACACCCTGTCGTGTCCTGTTGATTAGCTAATCACGATGAATTGTGTCATCGCGGATAAACGCCTCACATAACTATTGACAAGCTGCGGTATAATATAAATAAGTCCTATGCCAAAAGGACTATTGACAAGCTGTGGTATAATATAAATATAGAAAGGGGGTGGTGCGATGGTAAAATCCCGGAGGGGGAGCTTGAGAACTACGGTTCTTAGGGTTCGTCCTGAAGGGGAAAGCCTGATAGGGCACTTGCGGGAAACAAGAACTTAACCTCTCCCCCACAAGGAAGAAGGAACTGAGGTTTCTAGCTTTATGTTTGTGGAGAGGAGGTACATATTCAAAAGGAGGAACAATTAAATATCGTGAAAACTAAAAGAATATCTAAACTTCTAGGCTGGGGGCTATCAATAGCGGTTGTCCTTAGCCTGGGATTAGCAGCCCTACCCGTCGGCGCTCAGGGCGAGATGGAGTGGGCAACTGTTACCACCCCCAGCTGGGACGACTATGTCATCCTGCCCGACTCCGACATCCTTGACTACGCGGTGGGCAGCGATGATGGCAGCATCGTCTATGCTGTTACAAGTCCCCGGATAGAGCTAGCCGCAGCCGGCAATGGCAACGCTGAGTGGTCTACACTCCACCCGACGGCGGGGACCTACTCCGCCAAACTGACAGGAGGGACTCAAACCGGGGGTGACTACGCGGCCGTGAGTCTACCGGGGGGAGGGATGTTGCTCAGTGCTGTTACCCAGTTCGTCTATAACTACTACTTCGTAAGCGCTGGAGCTCTAAACGGTGGGCCTCATATGTGCTTCTATACTCACGACATCACCGATGGTGAGACGGCTGAGATATCCCTCTACAGTGGGGGCTCAGGACCGCCGCTAGGCCAATCGGCCACGGCTGGAGCGCATACCACGACCATAACTGGGGCAACCCCCGGCTTCTTCTGGTATGGCTCCGAAACTACTTTTGGTGGGTGTACTGAGGGACTACCCAACATGTACACCCTGACAGCATTCCAAGCTGCTGGTGACTTTGCCGCCAACCATGTCATAGACCGGATACAGATTGAGTATGGCTGGTGGGGTGCTGGCGATGCCACCGAGCCGGCATATGTAGACGGTGTCTCTATTAACGGGGTAACCTGCGACCCAATAGAGCCGTCACCAATGCTATTTAACTCGGATGACGGCGGCGTTACCTGGACCGACATCACCGAGGAGCTTCAGGATGCTGCCAATCTGCCTGCTGACTTTACCAGACTCACCCATGTGGCGGTAGCGCCCGATGATGAGGACTGGCTGGCAGTAGCTGGCGTTGAGTATGTTGGGGGCACGCCAATGGTGGTTGCTTCCCAAGACGGCGGCGGCGAATTCAGCTTTGCTGGTGATATGCTAGACACTACTACTTCGACTTGGATGGCGGTGGTTTATGACCTGGCAATCTCACCAGAGATGGATGATATCCACAATATAGCTGTTGCCGGTATAAACAGCACTCCAGCCGGCGCGATTTTCCGCCTTGAAGCCGGCACCTGGCTTTCTGGAACCTGGGAAGACACCTCGTCCTCGTCCTACACTGGCTGGGACAACGGCATTGCCGATGACGGTGCAGGTGCTCCCGAGTTCTCCAACTGTGTCGTTGCCGTAGACTTCTCCCCTAACTTTGACCTTGATGTCAGCATCCTGTGTATGACCACCGCTTTCGACGACGCTGACACCCCTGTCAACCTCCTCCCCTACCTCCAGTCGGGAATCTGGGAGAGCAGCGGCACCTGGAACGACGAGGCTGACTTCGCCCCGGCTGTTCAAATTAAGGATGACGGCCAGGAGCTATGGGTCTTACCGTTTGGTCAAAGGTGCATGGGCTTTGCCCTGCCGGCCGACTATGACGGCAGCGACCCGGGCGCCCGGAATATCTACCTCTATGTTGATGCCTACAACTCGGTTGACTATGATGTCGGCGGCACGGTGGTCATGGTTGAGGATGATGCCCTAAGTCCGCGCTGCGGTCCCTCCGGTGACCCGCTGCTGGCCAGCATTGATGTCTACGGTGATGCCGACTCCTGCAAGGCAATGGTCGGCACCATGATTGACTGGCAGAATGTCTCTGGCAGTGGCGAAGGCGACCCGGTCGGGTTTGGTTGCTGTGAAGGGGTTGCCGTTTACCACACCGTTGAGCTGGACTACTGCTGTCCCGACTGGGATGGCGCCTGCAAGGACCCCTCGGGACCCTATATGGCAGTAGTGTCTTACACCCCCGATGGCGAGAAGGCTTATGCTACCACCAGTGGTGAAGTTGATTGGCTGAGAGAGGGAGGCTGGGGTGGCACCTGTGATGAGTCCGCCTTCTCGGTGAGCCTGGATGACGGCAACTCATGGAACCAGATTGGCCTCATTGACACCGATATTGACTGGATATCCGATGTGGCGGTCTGCCCTGACTGTGAGACGGCCTATATCTCCACCATCAACAAGGACGAGGAGTGCCAGGTATGTGTCTGCGACAGCGTCTGGCGCACCTGGACAAAGGACGGCGATATCGGTGATGTCTGGGAGAGGGTCTACCACGGTGAGTGGTCTGAGACCCAAGCCCAAGCCCTGCTGCTCAGGCTGCCCGTTGATGACCTGGAGGACTGCTGCACCCTCTACATGGGTATCCAGAACTCTAATGACCTGCACTACACCCGCGACTGCGGTCAGTGCTGGAACACACCACCGGCCACCAAGATAGCTATCCAGGATGTTGCCGTTGAGACCGAGAATGTCGTCTATGTGCTTGATGACGCAGGCTATGTCTCCAAGTCAACCCAGTACGGTCGACGCCCCAGTGATGAGGTTGACACCGATGCTGGCTCTGGACACACCATCTTCGTGATGCCGGATGACATGGTTATCATCGGCGGTAATACTGGCGACAGCGTTGCCTGGTCTGATGATGGCGGCGACACCTGGACGGTAATGGACGACATCGATGTGGATGGGGATATGCATGTTATCTTTGACCACATCTGTGACGATATCGTCTACGCCGCTGTAAGTGGCGATACCATTTACCGCGGCTACATGAGCACCGGTGAGTGGGAAGACCTCAACGCCCTTGCCTACGGCTACTACGGTATTGCCCTGGGCAGGAGCGACGGCACCCTCTACGCCGCCAGCAACCACATCGGTATAGACACCACCCCAACTCCGCCGGGTCTGTGTAACCGCTTCCCCGGTACCGATGCATACTATAGTGGTGTGGCTCGGAACCTGACCCCCTGTGAGACCGACTGCTGTGGCACCGAGGACTGGGACTACCTGATTTCTGGGCTTGGAGCTGGTCCTACTGAGTCCTTCGATAACGAGCCCAGCGCCCTCAGAATCTGCGGCTGCACCACCATGGCTACCAACACCGTCCTCTGGGCTATTGACGCCGGGTGTCCCGGCTATGAGGTAGACCCAGATGCTACAGTGTTCCCAGACGGTGCGCTGTGGGCATACGAGGACTGTGCTTCTAAAGTAGGTCCTACCCTGCTAGCTCCGGCTGACGAGGCTGTCCTTGACTGCGACCCCTGTCTTACCTGCGAAGGCATACCGTTTACCCTCAAGTGGGAGCGAATGTGCGTCGGCTGCAGCTGGGACATAGAAATCATGGACGAGGACGGCAACCTGATAACGATGACCACGGACCTGGTGGATGTGCCCATTACCACCGACCCGCCCGAGTTCTATATTGACGACGCAGCCATACGGTGCGGTTACACCTACACCTGGCACGTGAGGCTCGCCGATACAGAGACCGATGAGTGCGTCCACAGCCCATGGTCTGATATCTGGTCATTCACCATCGCCGCCTCAGCAATGGATGCTGTTAGCCTGATTGCCCCAGATAACGGCGATATGGGTATCCAGATAAGTAGCGTGCCCTTCAGCTGGTCAAGTGTCTCCAATGCCGACAGCTACAGCTTTGTGCTGTCGCCCAACAGCGACCTGTCCGGTGCCCTGGCTAGTGAGGAGCTTTCCGGCACTGCCTATGAGTACACGGGAAGCCTGGACTACTTAACCCCCTACTACTGGCAGGTGACAGCCTGGAAGGACGGCACTGCGCTGAGTCAAAG
>JADFUW010000020.1 GCA_015222205.1 Chloroflexota bacterium | reverse complement strand
CCGTTAAGTAGTATAACATTTACCCAAGATTAGCTATAGTAATTACTATTAGTAATGTTAAGTATTATAACAGTGTTTTCCTAGTTTGTCAATACCCTTCATGTCATTATTGTTAAGTAGTATAACATTTTATCTTTATGGAGAGAGCATCATAATAAAACTCTGTAGTTGAATCATTTTTCTATTTCTCGGAGTGCTGCGATTAAGGCATCGGTATGCTCCGGTTTGCCCACGCTAATACGAATATAATCCCGCAAAAGCGGGGTGTCAAAGTAACGAACCAGTATGCCCTTTCTTCGTAACCTCTGGTAAAGCTCGCTGGCTGAGCCGCCTGCAACTGAGCAGAGAATAAAGTTGGCTTGCGAAGGGAAGGGCGTCAAAAACCTTATTTTTTCTAACTCACCAAACAGCCTATCTCTCTCAGCAATTATAGCCTTTACATTACCCATCAAGTAATCCAAATCCTTTAGTGATTCCCGAACCGCCACGAGTGCCGCCACATTTACATTATACGGAAGCTTAATCCTTACCAGGTAGTCGGCTATTTTGGGCGGGAAAATGCCGTAACCAACCCTCAGACCAGCCAGCCCCGCCCACTTACTAAATGTCCGCAGCACCATCAAGTTTTTATACTGACTAACCATTGGCACCATAGTTCTTCCAGCAAACTCGACATAGGCCTCATCAACCACCACTGGTAGTCCCGTATCTACTATTGCCTGTATATCCTTTTGGGGTGTTATATTTCCAGCAGGGTTATTAGGATTATCCATCAGTATTATCTTGGTTCTTTTGCTTATTGCCGCCCTCACCATGCTGACATCAATAGCAAAGTCCTTATCCCTGGGCACCTCAATCAGCCTGCCGCCATACATCTCAGTGCTAAAACGAAACATACTAAAGGCCGGAGCGCAAATTATTACTTCGTCTCCCGGCTCAACAAACAAACGCAAGATAAGGTCTATCAGGTCACCACTACCACTACCCGCCACGATATGTTCGGCGCCAATGCCAGTGTATCCAGCTAATAGTTCCCTGAACTCGGCTTGTCCGGCATCAGGATAGATATTAAGGTCGGGACAGGAGGCTAGAGCCTGGTTTACCTTCGGCGAGCAGCCATAGGGGTTTTCATTGGCATCCAGCTTGATAATACCTTCTACGGGGACCTCAAGCTCCCCTTTCAGTGTTTCCGGGGACTTTCGGGCACTATAGCCATTAAGATTAACCAAATTAGAGCGTATTAATCCCTCTATCCCGGTACCCTCTGACATTCCCTTTCTACCTTCCTTGCCAAAATCAGTTAGACTGCTATGTATTTTAGCACGAATTAATGGGTTATCCCACAGGCCAACTTGCTCGGTTAGAGGTTATCCTCCAACCGCTTTTCCACCGCCCGGGCATGAGCCTCAAACCCCTCGGCGCGGGCTATAGCTATCGCCGCTGGTCCCAGCTTTTTCACCGTAGCCTCATCCAGATTAACCAGATTTATAAACTTAATAAAGTCAGTTACATTGAGCGGTGAGCTAAATCGAGCAGTACCACCAGTAGGTAAGACATGGCTTGGCCCAGCGATATAATCACCCAGAACCACGGTTGATTTGCCACCGACAAATATGCACCCGGCATTAGAAATCCGGTCAATATAAGTAGTGGCTTTGTCTACTGCCAGGCAAAGGTGTTCTGGGGCATAAAGATTAGCCAGTTCTATAGCCTCGCCTATACTAGCCACGATTACTATCTTCCCTCTATCTTTCAAAGATTCAGCGGCCACATCTTTACGAGATAGAGTCTCCAGTTGTCGCTCAACCTTCCGGTTAACCTCATTGGCTAAGTGCCGCGAGGTAGTTATTAGAATAGCCGAGGCTAACGGGTCATGCTCCGCCTGAGCTAGAAGGTCAGCGGCGCAGTATCCCGGATTAGCGGTCTCATCAGCTATAATGAGTACCTCACTTGGCCCCTGAAGCCCATCAATATCAACTACCCCGTAGACTAATTTTTTAGCGAGAACGACAAAGATGTTACCTGGCCCACAAATCTTATCTACCTTAGGAATAGACTCAGTACCGAAGGCTAGGGCAGCAATTGCTTGAGCACCCCCAACACAAAAAATCCGATCCACCCCGGCAATATCAGCAGCTACCAACGTAGTTGAAGGAATTACACCTCTGGCTCCAGGCGACGAAGCCAAGATAATCTCCTTGACCCCAGCGACCTTAGCTGGTATTGCTGTCATCAAGGCTGTTGAGGGATAAGAGGCACTGCCCCCGGGGGCATATACCCCAATGCGCCCCAGTGGGCGTATCATCTGACTTAAGCCCTGCGTGGCAAATCCCTTGCCAACACTATCCCTCTGCTCAACATGAAAGGCTCGTATCCGCTCAGCAGCTAGCTTAAGTGCTGATACCAGTTCAGAATCCACTTCATGATAGGCATTGGTTATCTCTTCTCTGCTTACTTCCAGCGAAGTAGGCTTTACCCCGTCAATCTTTAGAGTAAGAGCAAAAAGGGCTTCATCCCCTCTGTCGCGTACCTCATTGATAATCTGCCTGACGGCCTGCTCTGGGTCTTCAGTGCCAAACATCTTGTTAAGCCTTTGCCTAAGAGTTGCTGAAACAGAATAAAAATCGGCTGAGGTCTGTCGCGATAACACTACTTTAGCTAACCTAAAACCTTCAATGATTTCCATCAGACATTCTCCGCTAATATTTGTAGACATGGGATTCGTTTTAACTATCCCCGACAGTAACTCGCAGGGCCTTGATAATAGAGTCTATTCTTGCCTTTTTACGAGAACTACATGCAACACTGATATTACCAATGAGACAGGCTGACGACTGCCCAATGGTATCAATAATCTTGAGGTTATGTTTGGCTATGGTTCGCCCCGTCTGTGTATTCTCAATAAGCAAGTCGGCATCCTCAGGTAAGAAAGCCTCACTGGCACCCCAGGTGGGGATTATCCGATACATTCCCAGGTGATTATCTCTGGCAAATTTATCAGCGATATTTACATACTCTGAAGCTACCCTAAGCGGCCTGAGTTGCTCGCTACTAAACTGCCTTAAGCTATAGATATCAGAAACTGGTAAATCCTGGCTTACTACGGCCACTATCTTCACCCGACCAAACTTGAGGTTGAGAAGCTCTACCACCGGGCTGGAGGGAAACTGATAAAGATGCTCCCTAACCCAATCCTTACCGGTAATCGCCAAATCGAAATTTCCGTTAGCCACCTGCAGCGGCATATCCTGAGGCCTAATCACCTTAACCACCACCCCATCTAAATTAACCGCTGGTCGGCGATTGCCCGTAGGTGATGGATAATCCTCAACCCAAATACCAGCTCCATTAAGTAGACTAACGGTAGGTTCCTGTTGATGACCATCGGGTAAGGCTAGTCGGACTGTATCCTCAACCGCCTGGTTAGAAAAGGGGTGCCTAGCCGCTACTGGCACTCTAGCTACCTCAGATGAAGGGGGATGTTTTTCACTAAGAGGCAGTCCGTCCTCAATAGAACCTAGTAATTCACTTAGGTCTTTTGTTTCCCAGCTACCCTTATTAGCTATAAGAAAAGTACTATAACTTCGGACATTGCTTACAGATACAAGGTCATAATCAAAAGACTTCTGCCCTGTCTTTCCCGTGATTAAGGCTAAATCAGCACTTTCGGGGGGATAGACATCAGCACCCCCCCACAGAGGGAAGATGCTGAACTGCTTGAGCCGAAGGTATAGAGCCAAGGATTCAGCCAGATTAGGGTACTCGCTGGCAATACATATCACTCCCGGTCTTGCCCTTATTTTCTCTACCGAAGATGCCCCCTCAGACTTACTGCCAACGAGATATAAAACACCGCCTCCATAGCCCAGGTTTTTCACTTTAACCAGGGCGCTGCTAGGATACTTAGCTAAAAGCTCCTCCACCCAATCCAGCCCGCAAATCCCTAAATCATAGTTTCCTATAGCCACCTGAATAGGAATATCCCTCTCATGGAACACCTTGGCAGAGAGCTGGGGAAACCTTGCCGATTTAAGGCGATAGAGGCGGGCCGCCTCATGGTAGCTACCCAGTCCCCAGTCAGCCCTCCGGAGCAAAGTGGCTGTCTCAGCCAAAAGGCGACCTTTAGGCAATGCTATCTTTATCGGCATCCCCTTCCCCCAGTAGCTTCAGAACCTCACTAGCAGTCTTAATCCCAAATGTTTTATGCTTGAGCCGGTCGGTCAAGACGAATAACGGCGCTTTACTTCGAACCTCAAGTATCCATCTCAGGTCAGCTGGCTCCTGGCCTTCAAGCTGAAGTTCGGCAACATATCCCGCTTCGTGGAGATGACGAGCAATATCAAAACCATGTCTTACTACTTCCGGCTCAGCCTTAATCAAGATTCTTTGCGTCAGGGGTCTAGATAGCATAGCTGGCTTTACTAAATCCATCAGGCTGTCAAAATAAAGGGCAAAACCCGAAGCTGGAATGTCCCCACCACCCATTAGCGGAATGAGGGCATCATACCGCCCCCCACCACCTACTTTTTCAGCACCTACAAAGAGCTGAGAAATTATTCCGGTATAGTACTCAAAGCCCCTACCTGAGGTTATGTCAATCTGGTAGCGATAACCCGCAGTCTCAAGAAGGTCAACGATGTTTATGAAATTATCAATATGGGGTTCAAGTTCGGGTAAACTATGGTTAAATAAAGCCTTTAGGTTTTTTAGAATTCCAGATGATTTACCCTTCAGGCCAAGTAAGGAAGTCAAAGCCTTACCCAGTTTGGGTTTCTCGGACTTTATCCTAGCCAGGGCTTCCGTATCCCCGTCCAGGATTTGGTCAAAGATTCTGGCTTGCTCTTGAGGACTTAGCCCAAGCTTCGAGAGTAAACCCCTTATTAGACCAGCATGAGACAAACGCAACTCTACATCCTTAATCCCTATACTAGTCAAAACCCCTAGTGCCATTATTATTAGTTCTACATCAGCGAGGGGGGAATTTACCCCGATAAGCTCAACCCCACCCTGCCATCTTTCCCTCGCTTCCTTTCCTGTCTCTTCAAACCTAAAGATATTAGTTACATAAAAGAGTTTGGCTAACCCCTTCTCTACCATGTTATCAATATAAAATCTGGCTACTGGGATAGTACCATCAGGTCTTAGCACTACCCGCTGTCCACTCCACCCATCCCAATCCAGGAAAGAATACGCCTTACCCAGCATACCCGGCGTAAGTGTTCCCGTTGAAGTAAACAGGTGTAGATACTCAAGGGTCGGTGTTTTAACCTCCAGACAGCCCCACTTGAGACAACAGTCCCTGGATACCTGTTCAATAAAGCGAAACCTTATCATTTCCTCAGGGGATAAATCTCGAAACCCTTTGCATCTCTGAACCATCGGTTGCCACGCCCTCTTTAGATAGTCTGTAAATTTTATACTAATTCGCTTAAGCTATTCAACTATCAGTGGTCAGTGGTAGGAAAATAATTTCTTATGTTGCATAAGTAAAGCCTAAAGGGTAAGGACGATGAATAATTATCTAAATTTATTTGCAATAGTAGCATAATCCAATATATAATCTTATATAAATCTAGTAAACAGCTAATAACGTGGACTTATATGCTAAAAACTATACGCCTTATATTGTTGCTGAGCCTAATAATTGCTGCCTCAATCTCTATAGCCACTGGGGCTCAGGCAGCTAGTTCTAGGATTGATGTACTCAAAATTGACGGGGTTATCAACCCCGTCGTAGCTAATTACATTGAGCGCGGCATTACCCAGGCTGAGGAAGATAACGCCGTAGTCTGTATCATCCAGATGGACACACCCGGCGGCTTGGACACCTCTATGCGCGACATGGTTCAGGACATTGTCAATTCACAGGTGCCAGTAGTAGTATATGTCTCCCCTTCAGGGGCACGAGCAGCCTCAGCTGGAGTATTTATTACCATGGCCGCTCACATAGCCGCTATGTCACCAAATACCGCCATTGGCGCTGCTCATCCGGTAGCTATAGGCACTGGGGGCGAAGCTCAGATGTCAGAGGAGATGGAAGAGAAGGTCGTTAATGATGCTGCTGCCTATATTAGAAGCATCGCTGATGCCCACGGACGTAACATGGAATGGGCAGAAAAAGCGGTTAGAGAGAGCGTTTCTGCTACTGAGCAAGAAGCCCTGGAGCTTAATATTATTGATATGGTTGCCCCTGACCTTGACAGCTTAATCTCTCAACTAGACGGCCGGCAAGTAACCATGCTTGATAACAGTGTGATTACCCTCAATACTCAAGAAGCCACGACTAACCAGAACCCAATGAGCCCTGTAGAGGGTTTCCTCTATGCTATCAGTGACCCCAATATTGCTACTATTCTTCTGAGCTTGGCTATACTCGGTATAACGATTGAAATATACAGCCCCGGGCTTATCTTCCCAGGTGTGTTCGGTGGTGTCAGCCTCTTTTTAGCCCTCTACTCCCTAGGTATCCTGCCCATAAACTACGCCGGTCTGGCGCTTATAGGTCTAGCTGGCGGTCTATTTATAGCTGAGATATACACTGCCAGCTTTGGTATATTCATTACAGGGGGCATAGCCTCGTTGGTTATTGGCTCCCTAATTTTATTTAGTGGGAGGCCCGAATTGTTTCAACCAGAACCATGGTTAATCCCAACGATAGCAGCCGTAATTGGTAGCATCGCCGCCTTCATAATTTATCGCGTAGTCCATATCCACCGACAGCAGGCAAAAACAGGCAGGGAAGAACTACCCGGGAAGACGGCCATAGTCAAGAGGACCCTTGAACCCGAGGGAACAGTTCTCTACAAGGGTGAACTCTGGACAGCACTATTAGACAAGGGCCAGGCAAAGCTTGGAGAGGAGGTGACCATAACTAAGTCTGAGGGCCTGAAACTATATGTAACCAAAAAGCAACAAAATATAAAGTAAAGCTAAAGGAGGTAGTCAAATGCAAGTATGGGCGATTATTTTAGTTATAGTACTTTTGGCCATATTTCTCCCGGCGGCAATTAAAATTCTTAGGGAATACGAGCGCGGGGTCATCTTCCGCCTGGGACGACTAGTTGGCACTAAGGGACCAGGTATATTTGTTATCATTCCCTTCGTTGACCGGATGGTGAAAGTAGACCTCCGCGTGATAACTATGGATGTTCCGTACCAGGAGGTAATTACCCGGGACAATGTTACTGTCAGGGTGAATGCCGTAGTTTACTTCAGGGTGGTTGACCCTGAGGCCTCAGTAGTTAAAATTTTAGATTTCATCAGAGCCACCTCGCAGATATCCCAGACGACACTGCGAAGTGTACTGGGGCAATCAGAGCTTGACGAACTACTGGCAAAGAGGGAAAAGCTTAATCAAATACTGCAGAAGTCAATTGATGAACAAACAGACCCCTGGGGGGTCAAGGTTACCACGGTGGAGATTAAAGAGGTTGAACTTGCGGAAACGATGAAGCGTTCCATGGCGGCTCAGGCTGAAGCCGAGAGGGATAGGCGAGCTAAGATTATCCATGCTGAAGGTGAGCTTCAGGCCGCAGATAAGCTGGCTCAAGCTGGGAGTATCATCGCTAGGGAGCCGACTACTCTGCAACTCCGTTACCTGGATACACTAACTAATATAGCTGCGGAGAAGAATAGCACTATAATCTTCCCCTTACCGATAAACCTATTTGAAGCCTTCACCCGTTTTTCTAAGGCTTTAAGTCCAGGAGAGGAAGAGGAAACCAAGGACTAGCCAGGGGGTAAAATCAAAGCCCTTCACCTACCATAACTTGAGAGGGTAAGTCCCTCCCCTCTTCTTACCAAGGGAGGGGGGAGGGATTCTTATGTTCAGTCGTATGTGATAACATTACCAGCCACAATCTTACTCAGGCTACCGTCTGAGCAACGAAGCAGCAGGCTGCCATCTCTGGCTACCGATTCAGCCATACCCTCATATATAGTTTTGCCTGAGGCTACGCGAACTTCCTTGCCCAAGGTCACTAAACCATCCCGCCACTCTTCGTAAATAGTCCCCCCGGCTAGCAAAGCTAGGTATAACCTTTCTATTTCAACTAATAACCTTCGTATTAGACCTAACAGCGATACCTCTCCTCCCAACTCATTGGAGAGACTGGTAGCCGTGGACGAGATTTCCGGGAAATCAGAAGGACTGAGATTAACATTTACCCCGATGCCGATAACAGCATAGTCTACAGTGTCTCCCAGCATATTACTTTCGATTAGAATGCCACAGACCTTTTTGCCATTAATCAGTACATCGTTAGGCCATTTAATCTGTGCCACCAGTCCGGTAACTGCCTTAATGCTACGAACCACGGCTAGAGAGGCAAGCATAATTAAAGACGGCAGTTTGGCTATGTCCGGATAGAGAATAACAGACAGGGCAATATTACCCTTAGGTGATAGCCAAACACGCTTCCGGCGACCCTTGCCCATCGTTTGCTTCCCGGCAATGACAACCGTTCCTTCTACTGCTCCCGCCTGAGCCTCTTGCTTGGCCACCTCATTTGTTGAGGTCAACCTAGAATAGTAAATGACCCTTTGTCCGATAAAACGAGTCTCTAGATTGCTAGTAATAGCGTCTGGTGATAAATTACCCTCCATGTTTGTAGGTTATATGTAACCCCATCCCCTCTTAAACTTCCTTGGGTAACGAACTACCTCACCACTCGTAAACACCTCCACTAAACCAAACCCCAGCATCCATAGCTATGCTTACCGGGGTATTCATCAAAACTAGGTCAATACTATCACAAATTTAAAGAGACAGGTTATATAAATTGACAATCGCCTTTATGTCTCAGTAAACTAGCTTTAGCGACGATTTTACCACGGAGAAAATATCTATGGCTAACACTCAAACTATCGCTCATCAATTAGCTGAGATACTCAGTAAATACCATGCCGACTATATAGAGGCTCACATTGAAGAGAGTCAAACAAGCCATATTACCTACCGGGGAAGAGAGCTAGAGTCTATCGGCAAGACAACCTCTGTTGGCGGCAATGTACGTGCCCTGGTAAGCAGCGGCTGGGGTTTTACCAGCTTTAACAGCTTTAGTGACCTCCCTCGCAGGGTAGAACTAGCCGTGGAGCAGGCTCGTTTGGCCGGTAGTAAAGAAAACAAACTAGCGCTGGTAGCACCAGTGGTCGATACCATACTAACCACCACGAATAATAATCCGGTGACGATGCCTCTAGCCGAAAAGAAGCAGCTACTGGACCAATATAATGATATTATCTGGAAAACCCCAAAAATCCAGACCTCCATCATTGCCTATGGTGATAGCTTCAAGAAGACTATCTTCTTAAGCTCTCTCGGCAGCTATATTGAGCAGGACCGGTCAGATATTGCCCTGCGCCTGGCAGCAGTAGCCACCGAGGATAGTGAGGTGCAGCAGGTAGGATTGAGCTTGGGCAGCCGGGGGGATTTTGATAAAGTAACAAGCCTCCATCACCAGGTAGAGCAGATGGCTCAGCACGCTGTGGAACTACTATCCGCCCCACAGGTAAAAGGGGGAGAATATACTGTAGTTTTGGACCCGGTTCTGGCGGGGGTCTTTGTTCATGAAGCCTTCGGGCACCTATCAGAGTCCGATTTTGTTTATGAAAACGAGCAGTTGCGTGACATCATGACCCTGGGCAGGAAATTCGGCAGTAGTGAGCTAAATATCGTTGACGATGCCACTATACCTGGATTGCGAGGTAGCTATAAGTACGACGATGAAGGAGTGCCAGCAGCTAAAACCTATCTTGTCAAGGAGGGTAAGCTAGTCGGCCGGCTCCATTCCCGGGAAACTGCCGCCAGGATGAACGAGATGCCTACCGGTAATGCCAGAGCCATTAACTACCGCTACCCGCCTATTGTCCGCATGACTAACACCTATATTGAACCACGCGCAGCCTCTTTTGAGGACCTAATCGGTGATATCAAGGAAGGGATATACGCCAAGAACTGGTATGGCGGCACCACCAGTATGGAGATGTTTACCTTCTCGGCCGGTGAAGCCTATATGATTCGTGATGGCAAGCTTGCCGAGCCGGTAAGACCGGTCACGCTTACCGGCAATGTATTCACCACATTAGCGAATATAGATGCTATTGCCGACGACCTTGATATGAATCAGGGCGGCGGCTGTGGTAAGGGGGGGCAGGTGCCCCTGCCCGTTTCTAATGGGAGTCCCCATATCAGGATTCGCCATTGCCTAGTGGGAGGCAGATAGATGGAAAAAATCCTCGCCCAAGCCAAACAAGTCGCTGAGGAAGCCGAGGTCTTTATGGTTTCTGCAGAGGAAACCCCGGTTCAATTTGAGGCTAACTGCTTAAAGCACATTCAGAGTAAGCAGAGTAACTACGCAGCCTTGCGCATTATCAGAAAAGGTAGAATAGGCTATGCCATCACCACTGAATTAGGAGACAGGCAGAATCTGGTGGATGCCGCCATAGAAACCGCCGAGTTTGGCACGATAGCTAAATTTGAGTTTCCCTCGCTAACCGTATATCCCAGAATTAAAGTCTTTGACCCTGATATAGAGTCAGTATCTTTAGAAGAAATGATTAAGCTCGGCGAGGAACTTATCAACACGGTTAAGGGTCATACTCAAGATATCTTATGTGAGGCCGAGGTGACCAAAGGCACCATATCTACCCGGATTATAAATTCTCGTGGTGGCAAGGTAAGCTATAGGCAAAGCATCTTTGCCCTTGGTATTGGGGGCCAATTGATTCACGATACCAATATGCTCTTCGTTGGTGAAAGCCAAAGCTCATGTCACCCCACAATCAAGGCTGAGAATATAGCCAGGGTAGTGCTCCAGCAGCTTGAGCTAGCCAAGAACCGAGCTTCAATGCCAAGCAAGCCGTTACCGGTAATCTTTACCCCCAACGGGGTAGTCAGTGCTCTAGTCCCACCCTTGATGGCCGCTTTCAACGGTAAGATGGTTCTACAGGGGGCTTCGCCCATAGGTAATAGACTTGGCGAGCTAGTTTTTGACGAAAACCTCTCGCTTTGTGATGACTCAACTATAGCCTACTGCCCCGAAAGCCGCCCCAGCGATGATGAGGGCACACCCAGCCAGCGCACTCCCCTCATCCAGCAGGGAGCGATAGCCAGTTTCATCTACGACCTGCAAACCGCCGCCCTCACCCACACCCGGAGCACCGGTAACGGCAGCAGAAACAACGGCGGGTTACCCACCCCCACCCCCAGCGCCTTTATCATCACCCCCGGCAACACCAGTTTTGATGAAATGGTAAATGACATCAAGGAAGGGCTGGTTATCGAGCAACTTATGGGAGCCGAACAGGGTAATATTTTAGGTGGTGACTTTAGCGGTAACGTGCTACTTGGTTATAAAATAGAAAGTGGTAAAATAGTAGGTAGGGTTAAGAATACTATGGTCTCTGGAAATGTCTACCAGGCTCTTAAACAGATTACCGCTATTGGCAGTGATGCTAAATGGGTGGGTGGCTCGGTCAACACACCCTCCATCTACTGCCCCAGCCTGTCAGTGGCGAGTAAATAAGTCGGTTACCTAAATAACCCATAACAAGAGGCATATCTAAAATGAACAAATTGGTTAAGCTTTATGCCCGCCCCAAACTTAACTCACCAGTTCTGCTGGCAGCCTGGCCGGGTATTGGTAATGTCGCCATTATCGTAGCTACATATCTGGAAAGAAAGCTTGCTTTCAAGAAACTGGGCGAGATTGAAGCTTCTTACTTCTTTGACCCCATTGGAATAGTGGCTAGAGACAATATGGTCGAGGCACCACAGTTCCCACAGAGTAAATTCTACTACTGGAGAAACAAAGAGGGGGGAAGTGATATAATAATATTCATCGGTGATGACCAACCAGCTACTAAAGGATATGAGTTAGCTAACTCGGTCCTTGATGTTGGGGTAAGGTTTATGGCAAAGCGAGTTTATACCTGTGCCGCCGCTTTGACTCGCATTCACCATACTGAGCAACCTCGAGTCTGGGGAGTAGCTACCAGCCAGCATGCGACTGAAGACCTAAAAAGATATGATTTGGTACAGAAGGGCAACCTGCAAATTGCCGGGCTTAATGGACTAATGCTGGGTGTAGCTAAAGAGAGAAATATTGAAGGGATTTGTCTGCTGGGTGAGGTACCCGCGTATGCCACTAGAATACAAAATCCAATGGCTGCCCTAGCAATACTTAAGGTGCTGACTAAAATACTGGGTATTGAGATTGATACGGCTGAACTGGCACAACTAGCCAGGGAAACAAAAGAAGGGATGAGGCAGGCAGCGGCTGAGGCTATGGGGGAATACATAGACCACTTTACCGAGCCTATCTGGGAACGTGAGGAAGATGAAGATGAGGAGTGAAGATAAGCAACCTGCAATGCCGCCACCTATTGAGGAGATAATTGCTGACCTAGGTAACAGTGACCAATCGTTACTGAGTTCAAGGTTAGCTGACCTCTCAAACCTGAAGTCAGAAGACCTGAAGTACTTTGAACAGGTATGGCTAACAATTAAGCTCAAACAACGGCGGCAGATTGTATCTCAACTGGTTGAGCTTGCTGAAGATAACTTTGAGCTTGACTTTGACAGTATCTATAAAGATTGCTTAACAGACCCAGATGCTGAGGTGCGAAGCAAGGCAATTGATGGTCTGTGGGAAAATGAAGAACCATCTCTGATTAACATCCTAATTAATCTGCTAGAGCACGATAGCGCAGAACAGGTTTGGGTAGCAGCAGCTACAGCATTGGGCAAATTTGTCATGCTTGCCGAGCACCAAAGGCTACGCTCCAACTACACATCCAAGATATATCAGGCCTTACTCGCTGCCATAAATGATAAAAGCAAGCCTATAGAAGTAAAATGCCGTGCCCTGGAGGCAGTAGCCCCACTAGACTCGCCTGAGGTGGAGAAAACCATCGGAGATGCCTATCAAAGTGGTAATGCCAAACTTAAAGTCAGCTCTATCTATGCTATGGGGAAGAATTGCAACCCTTCCTGGCTACCTATATTGCTCAAAGAACTGGGTAGCCCTGATGCTGAGATACGCTATGAAGCCGCCAGGACTTGTGGTGAAATAGGGGAGGAGGAAGCAGTGCCCTCTCTAATAGAGCTGGCAGGTGACCCCGATATTGAGGTCCAAGCGGCTGCTATCCAGGCGTTGGGTCAGATAGGTGGCACTGAGGCCAAGAACTACTTAGAGCAATGCCTGGATGACCCCAGTGAAGTAATCCAGCAGGCAGCAGAGCAGGCTCTGTATGAGCTACAGGGAGGGAAAGAGCCACTCTCTTTCTCACCCTGAACCCCTTGAGGCTGGCATGATTACCGGCAAAAAGATTAGGCTTCGTAAGAAAAGATTAGCCGATGCTACTGACGACTATACCTGGCAAACAGACCCGGAGCTGGTTTGCCTTGATGCCTCCCCATTACTAACTATCACCTTTCATCAGTATCTATCGGCCTACGCAAGTGAAATGCACTACTCTTCTTCAACTAGACACGCCTTCGCTATAGAGACACCGGGCGGTAAGCACATTGGCAACTGCTTGTATTATAATATTAATAAAACTAAAGGCGAGGCTGAGCTAGGAATTATGATTGGCGACCAGGACTACTGGGATAAGGGCTATGGTACCGATACCGTAATCACACTGCTTAACTATATCTTCCAAGAAACAGACCTCAAACGAATCTACCTAAAGACCCTAAACTTAAACCACCGGGCGCAGAGGTGCTTTGAAAAATGTGGCTTTACTTCCTATGGATATATAAACAGGGATGGGTATAACTTCTCACTTATGGAGATACACCGTAAACAGTGGGAGAAGCAGCAGTCAAAGAAGGATAATGCTGACTAATACACACTGGAGGCGATAATAATGGCGAATAGCCAGCCTATTGAGTGGCTGGGCAATAAGGTCAAACTCCTTGACCAGACCAGACTTCCTCAGGAAGAGGTTTATCTGGAGCTTACCGATTATCACGATGTAGCCTCAGCCATTAAAGAGATGAAGATTAGAGGGGCGCCGGCTATTGGAGTAGCTGCCGCCTATGGAATAGCTCTGGGCGTTCTCAAAACTAGCGCCAAATCTAAAGACGAGTTTCTGATAAAGCTCAAAGGCATTACCCAAGCCATGGCTGCCACCCGACCCACCGCCCAAAACCTTTTTCGGGTTATCAATCGCATGAAACAGATAGCCGAAGCCGGTGAAGATGTAGATGAGATTAGAAAAGCACTGGTTAGCGAGGCAATCAAGATACATTCAGAAGAGGCTGAGGCAACCAAGAAGTTAGCCCAGTTTGGTGCTGAGCTAATCCAGAATGGTTTTACCATTCTAACCCACTGTAATACCGGCGCCTTAGCCACTGCTGGCTATGGCACTGCCCTCGGCGTAATCAAGCAGGCCAAGGAGCAGGGCAAAAATATCAGGGTCTTCGCTACCGAGACCCGCCCCCGCCTCCAGGGGGCACGCCTCACCGCCTGGGAGCTAAAGAGAGCTAGTATCCCGTTTACCCTCATCACCGACTCTATGGCGGGGTATTTTATCAGCCGGGGGAAGATTAGCTGTGTTATCATTGGCGCCGACCGAATTACCTCAAACGGGGATACCGCCAATAAGATTGGCTCTTATACCCTGGCGGTGCTGGCAATGGAGCATGGCATCCCCTTCTATGTCGCCGCCCCCACCACCACCATTGACCTGTCCCTAGCCTCCGGTGATGACATCCCCATTGAGGAGAGAAGCCCGCAAGAGGTAACCCATATTCAGGGGGTAAGCATTGCCCCCGAGGGCACTCAAGCCTTAAACCCCGCCTTTGATGTTACCCCGCACTACTACATCAGCGCCATCATCACCGAAAAGGGTATAATAAAAGAGCCGTATATTGAGAGGTTGAAGAAGATAGCTTGATGAGGGTAAACCTAATATTTAGAATATGTATAAGGGGATAATGTACAAAGAGCACAAAGCATTTGATACACCAGAAGATGGCAGAAAAATATGGCGATATATGGACTTTATCAAGTTTGCCTATATTATAGACAGGAGAAGGCTTTACTTCCCCACAGCCGATAGACTGGGGGACCCGTTTGAAGGCTCGTTTCCGAAAGCATATATAGATTATTTTAATGCTAATCTAGATAAAATATTTAGACAAGAGACTTGGGAACTAATTAATCGCGAACAAGCTCCAAAAGGTTTTGCACGCGCCCGTAGAAGTAAGAGAAAATACATTGCCATTAGCTGCTGGAATATGCAAGAAGAAAAATCGGCTGCTCTTTGGCAACTGTATTGCACGGTGGATAACGGCATCGCAATACAATCGACTATAAAGAGGCTTAAGAACAGCGTGAAAGACGAAAAACGAGATATCTACATCGGTAAAGTAGAATATATTGACTATTCTTCAGAACCACCGTCAGAATTGACTGGAGATTTTTTTCTTAAACCTTTTCTGTACAAAGGGAAAAGCTTTAAGTTTGAGAATGAAGTAAGAGCGGTCGCAGAGTTACCAGAACTAAAGAGAATTGGTGACTTTCGTGCAAAAATCATTACTGGGCATAAGGGTTATGATGTAACAATAGACCCTGATTTACTTATTGAAAATGTGTACCTCTCACCCATGAGTAGTAAGTGGCAAAAGAAAGTAGTTGAATCATTACTTTCAAAACATGGATTGAAGAAGAAAGTACGTCGATCAGACTTAAACAAAAAACCAGTATTCTAAAATCAGGAGGTCTCTTAATGCCACAGGCTAAAATCGGGGTGATTGGGGGGAGCGGGCTTTACAGTATTGAAGGGCTGACTGACATTCAAGAAGTTGATATTGATACCCCGTTCGGCAAGCCGAGTGACAGCATAACCATCGGCAGGTTGGGGGGGGTGGGAATTGCCTTCCTGCCCCGGCACGGTAAGGAGCATCACCTCTCCCCGGCTGAGGTGCCATCGCGGGCTAATATCTATGCCCTGAAATCGCTGGGGGTGGAGTGGCTCATTGCCGTAAATGCCTCCGGCAGCCTTAAACCGGATATTAAGCCCGGCGACCTGGTTATACCAGACCAGCTCATTGACCGCACCCAAAACCGGATAAGCTCCTTTTTTAACGAGGGTATTGTTGCCCACATCATCTTTGCCGAGCCCTTCTGCCCTGTATTGAGCCAGATTTTATACCAAGCAGCTAAGGATGCCAGTGTTACCGTTCACCAGGGGGGTACCTATCTGGTTATGGAGGGGCCAGCCTTCTCCACCCGGGCGGAATCGCAGCTCTACGGCTCCTGGGGAGCCGACATTATCGGCATGACACTTTCTCCCGAAGCTAAACTGGCACGGGAGGCAGAAATATGTTACGCTACCATCGTTGGTGTTACTGACTATGATTGCTGGCAGGAAAGCAGCGAACCAACTCCCATAGATGTTATCCTAGAGACACAACGCCAGACTACCGATAAGATAAGGGAAATTATCAGATTAGCCATTACCAGAATACCCGATAAGCGCCGGTGTGGCTGTGCTACTGCTCTAAAGACAGCCATTGTTACTGACCCCAGGTTTATACCCGCAGAACAGAAGAAAAGACTTAATCTGCTGATAGGTAAGTATATAACCAAAGGAGATAGCTAGTAAGAGTATGCCCAGTATAGAATTTGGGTGCCTGCCCACTATAATCGGCAGTATGCCCCATACCGACCCAAAGGCAGCCTGTTCCCAGATTTTCCACTATCTCAAAGACATCCCCACCTGGCCTCAGCTGCCCAACCGCTCATTTCTAGAGAATATGTATGTCCAGATAAGCGAGGGCTTTCCCGGGATGGTAGTTATAGAGAATAAAAACGAAGCCAGTGCTAATAAAATCTATGTTGACCGTTCACAGGACTTAACGGGGCCACTGGAGGAGTTTTATACTGCCTATCTGGAGAACGATGTTAATAAATATCCCATCAGCCCAGACCATGCCGCCGGACTTCACACCTTCCTCAAGCCAGAGAATCTATCACCTCGGGCAGTAAAGGGACAGATAACCGGCCCGGTCACCTGGGGACTAACCGTTACTGATGAGGAGCGCCGAGCTATAATCTATGACGAAGTCCTGGGTGATGCTGTGGCTAAGCTGCTGCGACTCAAGGCAAGCTGGCAGGAACAGAAATTAAGCCAAGTCTCAAAAAATACCATCATCTTTGTTGATGAGCCTTATATGTCTGCCTTCGGCTCAGTTGGTTTTTTACTATCTAAGGAAAAGATTACTAGCCTGCTGGAAGAGGTCTTTTCGGGGATTAGCGGGCTTAAGGGAGTCCACTGCTGCGGTAATACCGACTGGTCAATCTTGCTGAGCACCAGTGTTGATATACTAAGCTTTGATGCCTATAACTACGCTCAGTCTTTAAGCCTCTACCCTGCCGAAACAAAAAAATTCCTGGATAGAGGGGGCACTATTGCCTGGGGGATTATTCCTAATGATGAAGACTCAGTCGCCAAGGAATCAGTATCCAGTCTCAAGGACCGCTTGGAAGAAGCCATGGCTCCCTTTACCCGAAGGGATATACCCTTTAAGCAGTTAATAAAACAGGGGCTGCTTACCCCCAGCTGTGGTCTGGTATCTCTTGCCACTGAAGAGATGGCTGCTCAAGTGCTGGAGCTACTAGCTGAGCTATCTATCAAAATAAGAAAGCATTATATATAACTTAGCAAAGAGACCCGGAGCAAGCTCCAGCTTAATAAATATCTCATAACAGTGAAGGACTATGAAGCAAGTCTATCTGCTTACCGGCAGACCGGGAACAGGTAAGACCAGCCTTATCAAACAATTAGTTGTCGGGATGACGGGTAAGGCTGGTGGCTTTTATACCGAGGAAATACGGAGTGGCGGCGAAAGACAGGGCTTCAGGCTGGTTACCCTGGACGGTCAGGAGGCTATACTGGCTCATGTCAACATCAAAAGCCCCTACCGAGTAAGTAAGTATGGGGTTGATATTAATAGCCTGGAAAGGGTAGGTGTTTCCGCCCTCAATCAGGCAGCTAAGGAGTGCCAGTTAGTTGTTGTTGATGAAATAGGCAGGATGGAGCTCTTTTCAGCTAATTTCAGGGAGGATGTTTTCAAGATAATTAACAGTGGTAAAAAGGTTCTGGGAACTATTATGTCAAGCGCTAACCCGTGGGCAGACACCATTAAGCGCCAGCCTCAGGTAAATCTGATTGAAGTAACCAGAACCAACCATCAACAGATACTAGAAGCGCTATCACTATGGTTAAGAAGCTAACTCAAATTCAAATTAGAGGTCGTTAATTATACTGATGAATCCTGTGGAAAGCAGCACCTGGCTAGCCTTGATTGCGGCTATTGCCTATATAGTCGGCTCATTTCCCACTGCCTATTTCGTTACCAAGAGAATGGGTAGGAAAGACATCAGGCTTGAAGGTTCGCACAATGTAGGCGCCATGAATGCCTACGGCCTAATAAAAAGTAACGGGTCAGGAAAGCTAGCCGCCCTGGGGTTAGTCATCATAGTAGCTACTGATATGGGCAAAGGAATACTGGCTATCTACATTGCTAGATGGCTGAGCTTCCTGGGATATAACCCAGTCGTAGCCCTGATAATAGGCAGTTTTTTCGTGATTTTAGGGCATAACTATCCTTTCTGCTTTAAATTCAAGAGAGGCGGCATGGGGCTAGCCTCATTTATGGGTGTGCTGCTGGCTTTAAAGGTGCCTACACTGGCAATTTGGGGTGGAGCCATGCTCCTTTTCATTTTTGTGGCCGAATACATACAGGTAAGGAAATGGAACTTGACGAGTTTCCCCAAAGTGCTTTCAGTGATTGGAAACCAGGTGCCAGGAAGGTTAATCGGGCTAGGTATTGCTTTAGTACCCGTGTATTTCTTTGATTCCCAACTACTCTTCCCAGCTCTAGGGCCAACTATTCTAGTATTAATAAAACACGCTGGTAAAATTAAAACCCTGGTTAGAGCATCAAAGAATCGCCAGGGTTAGAACTCACATAGAAGATACCCAAGTCAGGGCTTTATGGCAAAGAAAAACAAAAGCTAATGCCGAAGCTACCAGAAATGGCTCAAGCACTACTACAGTTACACTACTAGAGCCAACTTGAGGATATATGATAAACTACATAAACGGTGTCCAAAATTAAGTGAACTTGTGAAAGGAGTAAAAGAAGTAACCGATGACCTCACAAAACCAGTATGATGTTAAGGATTTGTCTCTGGCTGAAGCGGGCAGGAAACGAATAGAATGGGCCTCCCGGGAGATGCCTGTAATAAGGCTAATCCGAGAGAGGTTCGCTGTCTCGAAGCCACTTAAGAACATCCGTATCTCGGCATGTCTACACATTACTAGCGAAACCGCCAATCTAGCTCTAACCCTAAAGGCTGGAGGCGCCAATGTGATTCTCTGTGCTTCAAATCCCCTCAGTACCCAGGACGATGCCGCTGCCGCCCTGGTAGAATATGACATCCCGACTAATGCCATCAAGGGTGAGGATGAGGTAACATACTACAAGCACATTAATACGGCTCTGGACAATAAGCCTCAGCTTAGCGTAGATGATGGCGCTGACCTGGTTACCACCCTTCATACTAAACGAAGCGACTTAATTAGCAATGTTATGGGCGGTACTGAGGAGACTACCACCGGTATTATCAGACTACGCAGCCTGGAGAAATCAGGAGGGTTAAAGTACCCTATAATTGCGGTAAATGATGCTCAAACCAAGTACCTCTTTGATAACCGTTACGGTACCGGCCAGAGTACTATTGATGGCATTACCCGGGCTACCAATATCCTGTGGGCCGGTAAAAAGGTAGTGATTTGTGGTTACGGCTGGTGTGGGCGCGGTATAGCCCTAAGAGCCAAGGGATTGGGGGCGCAGGTAATTGTGACCGAGGTAGAGCCAACCCGCGCCTTAGAAGCAGTTATGGATGGCTATCAGGTTATGCCTCTAATCGAGGCGGCTAAAGTAGGGGATATTTTCATCACTATTTCTGGTGATAAGAATGTCCTGGATAAAGCTCACTTTCAGGTAATGAAGGATGGGGCTATTTTAGCTAATAGCGGGCACTTTAATGTAGAAATAAATATTCCCATCTTGGAAAGCCTGGCTCGTAGCAGGCGACGTATACGCCCCTTCGTTGAAGAATATACCTTAAATGACGGACGCCATTTATTCTTGCTGGGAGAAGGAAGACTAATTAACCTGGCTGCGGCTGAAGGGCATCCGTCCTGCGTTATGGATATGAGCTTTGCTAACCAAGCCCTGTGTTTAAAATATATAGTAGCCAACAACAACAAGCTCAAGACTAAGGTTTACCCGGTGCCTGAAGAGATAGACAAAGAGATCGCCCGGTTAAAGCTTCAGTCCATGGGGATTCAAATTGATAGCTTAACCCCAGAGCAGAAAAAATACCTAACCAGTTGGAAAGAAGGAACATAAAATATACGGAGGCTAAAATGACCAACAGCTTTAATAGCTCACCTGTTTATCTACTCACTTCAGAGTCGGTTGCTGAGGGACACCCTGATAAAATGTGTGACCAGATATCAGATGCTATTCTAGATGCCGTTCTAGAAGAGGACCCCTACGGGAGGGTAGCCTGCGAGACAGCAGTAACCAACGGCATCATAGTTGTCATGGGTGAGATTACCACCAGTTGCTATGTTGAGATTCCCAAGATAGTAAGAAAAGTGGTTCACGATATAGGCTATACCCGCCCCGAGTATGGCTTTGATTACCGCTCCTGCGGGGTAATGGTTTCCATTAATGAGCAATCTAGCGATATTGCTCTGGGGGTAGATAAGTCACTGGAGGCAAAGACAGGCTCAACTACTGATAGTCTTGATGACATTGGTGCTGGTGACCAAGGGATGATGGTTGGCTTTGCCTGTAACGAGACACCGGAGCTTATGCCCCTGCCTATTTCCTTAGCCCATAAGCTATGTCGGCGCCTGGCTCAGGTCAGGAAAGACCACACCCTCCCCTATCTCCGCCCCGACGGGAAATCACAGGTAACGGTGGAATACCGTAACGGCATTCCCCGGAGGGTGACTAACATAGTGATAGGTGCCCAGCACAACCGTGATATCGAACGTGAGCAAATTGAGAAAGACATTACTGAGCAGGTAATCAAGGCAGTCGTCCCGGCTTCACTAATTGATGACCAAACCAAGTATTATGTCAACGCTACTGGTCGATTTGTAATCGGTGGACCAGTTTCTGATACCGGTTTCACCGGCCGCAAGATTCTGGTTGATACCTACGGCGGCCTTGCCCGGCATGGTGGCGGTGCCTTCTCGGGCAAAGACCCGACCAAGGTTGACCGCTCGGCGGCTTATGCTGCTCGTTACATAGCCAAGAATATCGTAGCCGCCGGGCTTGCCGAACGCCTGGAAGTTCAGATTGCATATGTCATTGGAGTTGCCCATCCGCTATCTGTCTCTATTGAGACCTTCGGCACCGCCAAGGTTGATGAATCAGTCCTACCTAAGTTAATTAATAAGCACTTTGACCTCAGGCCTGGCGCTATCATCCAGAACCTCAATCTCCGTCGCCCTATCTACAGACAGACGGCATGTTACGGCCACTTTGGCCGAGAGGACCTCGACCTCCCCTGGGAAAAAACAGACAAAGCCGACATGCTGAGGAAAGAGGCATTTAGTCAGGGATAAACAAATCTTAAGAATGGAAAAGGTGCTCTTTTGCTGGAGCGGTGGCAAAGATAGCGCTATGGCTCTATACGAAATCCAAAAAGCCAAGAGGTATGAAATAGTATCTTTGCTCACCACGATAACTGAGACCTATGACCGGGTTAGCATGCACGGTGTGCCCAGAATTTTGGTTGAGCAGCAGGCACAATCATTGGGATTACCCCTTCAAGAGGTATTTATCCCTAAAGATTCTTCTAATGAAGAATATGAGTCTAAGATGCGGGCAATCCTTACCAGGTTTAAACAAAAAGGTGTTTCCCAGGTAGTTTTTGGTGATGTCTTCTTGGAAGATGTAAGAAAATACCGCGAGGATAACTTGCTAAAATTAGGCATGACGGGGCTATTTCCTTTATGGGGTTGGCATACTGCCGAGATTACCAGATTATTTATAGCCCTGGGCTTTCAAGCCATTACCACCTGTGTTGATGTAAAAGTCCTAGATAAGGGCTTTGTTGGCAGGATACTGGATGAACATTTTTTGACCGACCTTCCCCTTAATGTTGACCCGGCGGGTGAGAATGGAGAGTTTCATTCCTTCGTCTTTGATGGGCCAATATTCAAAGAGAGGATAAATTATACCCTGGGAGAACAGGTGTTACGAGATTCGTTTTATTTCTGTGATTTATTACCAGCAAAAACCAGATAACTAAAAGCAGACAGGGTTACCCACATAGAAATTCTAAGGGGGTGAGGTAGATAAATAACCTCATTAAATTTGGCACTGATGGCTGGCGAGGGATAATTGCCCAAGATTTTACCTTTGATAATGTACGGGCATGTGCTCAGGCAGTCGCTGACTATCTAAAAGAGACTGGCCTGGCCCAACAAGGGCTAGTTATAGGCTACGATACCCGCTTTGCCTCCGAGGATTTTGCCGCCGCCACTGCCGAGGTAGCCGCTGGCAATGGGATTAAAGTTTACCTCTCTCCCAAGGCTACCCCAACACCAGCTATAAGCTTTGGTATTGTTAACCAGAAAGCGGGTGGGGGTATCATCATAACTGCCAGCCACAACCCGGCTATCTGGAACGGCTTTAAATTCAAAACTGAATTCGGCTCCAGTGTCTCACCTGAGGTTACCACCAGAATAGAAGCCAGCATCGCCCACACCCTAGCCACCGGTAAGATAAACAAGATGCCATTAGCCCAAGCCCTAAAGCAAAACTTGGTAGAGTATCTTGACCTTGACTCAGCATACTTCAAGCAGCTAACCAGTCTTGTCGACCTAAAAGAACTGCGCCAGTCCGGATTAAAGGTAGTTGTTGACCCTATGTATGGAGCGGGCATAGGTTATTTTCAGAAATTACTGGGCAGCGAAGCTACCCAGCTTGTAGGGATAAACAGTGAGCGAAATCCCCTATTCCCCGGGATACGACAACCAGAGCCAATTGCCGCTAATCTGGCTAAACTATCAGCAACAGTCAAGAAGCAAAAAGCCAGTATCGGTCTAGCTACCGATGGTGATGCTGACCGCCTTGGAGTCATAGATGAGAATGGTGTGTTTATAAGTACCCTTCATACCCTTGCCCTGCTATGTCTTTACCTGCTGGAGATACGAGGGGAGCGAGGCCTCATAGTCAAGACAATAACTGCTTCCAGTATGCTGTACCGACTGGGGGAACTATTTAATGTGCCCGTCTATGAGACGCCAGTGGGCTTTAAGTATGTGGCACCGGTAATGCAAGCCAAGAAGGCACTTATTGGTGGTGAGGAGAGTGGTGGCTATGGTTTTCGAGGTCATATACCAGAACGAGATGGTATTCTGGCTGGTCTTTACTTTCTTGACCTGATGATTAAGACGGGCAAGAGCCCATCCGAGCTTACTAGCTATCTCCATAGCAAGGTTGGCCCTCACTACTATAAGCGCGTAGATATAAAGTTCACTGAGGGTGAGCGCCAGGCCATTAGCAACCGTGCCCGGGATTACTCCCCGGATTTCCTTGATGGTATTAAGGTAGTAAGCTCGGACAGTAAAGATGGCTTCCGATTCATACTGGCTGATAATTCCTGGCTACTTATCAGATTTTCCAGCACTGAGCCACTGCTTCGTCTCTATGCGGAAAGTAATTCTCAAGACCGCGTAGAAAAGCTGCTTGAGCTGGCTCAAGCGCTAGTCAGGGCTTAAAGAATTAAAAAACTAAGGGGGTGAGGTTAATGAATAACCTGCGCCTAGATAGCCCCGAGATATATAAGCAATATGACCCTGAAGGTATGCTAAATCGCATTCATGAATTTCCTCGTCTCTGCGAGCAGGCATGGCAGATGGCTATGAATTTTGACCTGCCCTCAGACTACACCAGGGTTGACAAAGTGGTCATCCTAGGCATGGGCGGTTCTGCTATCGGTGCTGATTTAGTTGCTAGCTTAGTCGTGCCCGAGGCTAAGCTACCTATCACTGTCTGCCGTGGCTACGAACTACCTGCCTTTACCAATGCTAAAACCCTGGTCATTGCCTCCAGCTACTCAGGGAATACCGAGGAAACCCTGTCCTCCTTTGAGCAAGCCCTGAAGACGGGGGCAAAAAAACTGGTGATTACCACCGGCGGCAAACTGAAAGCTGTGGCTGAAAAAAGAAATATCCCCGTTTTCAGCTTTGAGTACAAAGCTCAGCCCCGCGCTGCCCTGCCCTTTAGCCTTATGCCCATCCTCTGCTTCCTGCAACGGCTGGGCTTTATAAGTGACAAATCCCAAGACCTAACCGAAACCGTGTCGGTGTTGGAGCAATTATCGCCGAGAATAAATGAAGACATACCCCTATCACAAAACCCAGCCAAGCAACTGGCATCTAAGCTCTATAACCACCTGCCGGTAATATATGGCGCCGGTATCGTCTCTGAGGTAGCCCACCGCTGGAAGACCCAGCTTAACGAGAACAGTAAAGCCTGGGGATTCTATGAGGTCTTCCCAGAACTCAATCACAACGCTGTGGTCGGCTACCAGTTTCCCAAAGAGCTAGCCGGTAAAATAGTGGTTGTTTTGCTCAAGTCATCCCTGCTGCCCCAGCGAATCCAGCTTCGCTATCCGGTGACCGGCCAGCTCCTAGAACAAGCCGGGGTTAGCTACCAAGTTGTGAACGGGAACGGTGTAAGCCCCCTAAGCCAGATAATGAGTTTAATCCTCTTCGGCGACTATGTTAGCTACTATCTGGCAATGCTGTATCAGATTGACCCCTCCCCGGTAAAAGCTATTAACTTTCTAAAAGAGCAGCTTGGGCAGAATAAAGGGGAATGAAAAGCCTAAAATCATGGTGAGACTATGGCGAGTAATCAAGCAACCTCATTATGGCTGGATTATTCTAATTGGTGCCTTTTTAGTCTTCGCCTGTGATGGTATTTGTGAGCGGTTATACCTCTATGTTCTCCCCTCCATGGGAGCTGAGCTGAATCTATCATACGGGCAAATGGGGAACATTGCCGCCGCTTACTTCATTGCCTTTGCTATCATGAACCCAATTTGGGGTATCTTTGCCGATAGGATGGGGCCACGAAGATGTATCTTAATAGGGCAGTCTCTTATTATTACCGGCTTGTGTGGTATGGGCTTCGCGCAATCATTCATAGCTAGCTTATTATTCTACATCCTGTGTGGTATTGGAGCGGCAGCACAAGTTATCGCCGCGGTGGCTCTAAGCTCACGCTGGTTCGTCGAATCAAGAAGAGGTAGAGCTAATGGTATTATTATGTCGGCAAATGGTGTGGTAACACTAGTAATGGGGCTTGTGGTTCCAGTAATACTAGTCGACCTCTCGTGGAGGTGGAGTTGGTGGATTTTTGCCGCAGTTGTTACTATTATAAGCATTATTTGCTGGCATCTATTAGCCGATAATCCAGAGGAAAAGGGCCTGGCCCCCATAGGCACCAATAAGGAAGATCTCTCAGTGTCACCGAGAGAAAATGCCAAAGAGGGCCTTGGGCAAATAGAATCCAAGGTAACTATTAAAGACATTATGAAACGGAGGATAACCTGGAACCTGGCTGGAATCTTTTTCGCCTGGGGTGTTGGTTATATGATTTTCGCCACATTTGGCGTCGCCTATCTTCAGGAAATGGACTGGACAGCTAAGGAAGCAGCCAGGGTGTTTGCTATATGGGGAGCTTTAAGCATACCCAGTGCCCTAATATGGGGTATTCTCGCCGACCGCCTAACCAAGAAGTATGTCCTCATGATAATGCTGGCGATACAAGCCATGGGTATGTTTGTCTTTTTGGGTAGTAATCCGTTAGCGCCTTATGCCGGAGCGTCTATGATTGGATTCACCATGATAGGTATATTTGTAACAATGGCCTCGGCCATCGGCGATTATTACGAGCCGAAAGTTATTGGCACTGTTTTCGGTGTCATAACAGGCATCATTGGAGCCGGGCTGGCGGTAGGCCCAGCTATAGGCGGGCATCTTGCCGACATGAGCGGAACACTCAACACTGCCTTTTTATTTGGTCTAGGAGCACTTGTTGTGTCATTTCTTCTAACACTGGCATTAAAGAAGCCCGCAAAACGCCCGGCGTATATTCCAAACAACCAATGAAGTTTGGGGAGGGTATTAATGTATTATTTTGCCTATGCCTCTAATCTGAACCGTAAACAGATGCAGGAACGCTGCCCCGGGAGCCAGCCCAAGTTTCCAGCCACCCTGCATCACTATAGGCTGGTATTTCTTGGGTGGTCTAGGCAGTGGCGGGGTGGCATTGCCAGTATCAGACCTATTAGAGGTGGGAGGGTTCTGGGCGCTATCTATGAAGTCTCCGAAGAATGCCTGAAACGACTGGATCGATATGAAGGTAGCAACTATCGCCGCCTGAATATTATCGTCAACAACGAAGATGGTGAGCCGGTAGAAGCCGTAACCTACATCAGAAGCGGGCAGGCCGAAGAAGCAAAGCCTTCCCCGGAGTATCTAGCTATTATCCAGCAGGGATACAAGGAGTGGAGGCTTATCTGATTCTTACCGCTTGGTGTATTGAGGAGCTTTACGCGCCCGCTTAAGCCCGACCTTCTTGCGCTCCTTGACCCGGGAGTCCCGGGTAAGCAGCCCATCCTGACGCAGCAATGTCTTAAGCCCTTCATCGGCTTTTAATAGGGCTCGGGCAATGCCATGAGAAATAGCTCCCGCCTGCCCTGATATGCCACCCCCATCCACCTTAACCACCACATTATACTTATCCATGCTCTCAGTGACGAATAGCGGTTGCTGGATGGTGCGGCGATGCTCAAGGCGGGGAAAACGCTCTTCGTAAGGCACATTATTTACAATGATAGAACCATTCCCCGGCACCAACCTTACCCGGGCTACCGCCGTCTTACGTCTGCCGGTTCCATAAAAGTAAGCCTTCTCTTTCATCTGTACCATATTTCTTTCCCGATTCGAAATTATTACCCTTTATCTATAACCTCAACTGAGGCAATCCCTGTTTGAGCCAGGTGAGGGTGCTTATCACCAACATATACCTTTAGCTTTTTCATCATATTAGCACCCAATCGGGTATGAGGCACCATCCCCTTAACCGCATGTTCAATTACCCGCGTCGGGTTAGTCTGCATTAACTTTTCAAGGGTGACACTCTTGAGCCCCCCGGCATATCCTGAATGTCGGTAATAGACCTTCTGCTTAGCCTTATTACCAGTAACTCGAACCCTCTCCGCATTAATCACCACCACAAAATCGCCGACATCCAGATTACGGCTAAACATCGGCTTATGCTTGCCCATAAGCAATCTGGCCGCCTGGGTAGCCAGCTTGCCCAGAATTTTATCCGAAGCATCAATAACATGCCACTCTCGCTTAATCTCAGACACCTTGGCACTATAGGTTTTCACTCTTCTCTCCCTCAAAAGGAACTGAATAGTTTACTCGCATAAGACACAGCCCACAGGCTGGAGCCATGGGACCAGCCTGACCCGGCCTCCTTGCCTCAATTATACTATAAACTTCATCAGGACTCACCCTACCTAACCCTACCCTTATTAATACACCGACTGTATTACGCACCTGATGGGGTAGAAAGGAGTTAGCCACTATGTTGAAGATGACTAATTCTTCCTTCCTTTCCACCCTAGCCTGATATACCCTCCGTACCGTACTCTTTTTCCCCACCTCTATACTACTGGCAAATGAGGCAAAATCATGCTCTCCAACCAGTGCCTCACAAACCTCATTCATCGCCTCAATATTCAGATACCCGCTAACAAGATAAGAAAAGCCTTCCCTTACTGGAGAGCGGGTCTGGCTGTTTAACACATAGTAGTTATATTCCCGACTAAAGGCATCACGCCGGACATTAAAGGAGGCGTCTACCCTGTACGCCGCCTTGACAGCAATATCCCTTGGTAAATAGTGGTTTAGCCCTTTTACAAAGGTCAGCAAAAGAAGGGACGACCCGGTCTTAAAACTAACCACCTGCCCTTTAGCATGAACCCCGGCATCAGTCCGGCTAGCTACTGCTATTCGCTGTCCCTCTCCGGTAAGTCTATCCAGCGCTCGCTCTATCTCTCCCTGAATGGTAGGTAGCTTAGCCTGTAACTGAGAGCCATGATAGCGTGTACCGTCGTATTCAATTATTAATATAACCTTGGTAGCTGCTACCAATCAGAAAACCTTCTTTACCCTACCAGCTTTACTCTACCAGCTCAAGTCGAGCCATGGCTGCCCCATCGCCTAACCTTGGTCCTAATTTAGTGATACGGGTATAGCCGCCATTACGTTCGGTATATCTGGGGGCAAGGTCAGAAAATATCTTCTCAACCATCTTTACATCTAGGACAAATAACAATGCTTGACGACGAGCCTGAAGCCCCCCTTTTTTACCCAGGGTAATCATCCTCTCAGCTAAACTACGCACCTCTTTGGCCTTAGCCTCAGTAGTCGTAATCTTCTCATAGCCCAAGAGGTCAGTCACTAAGTTACGGTACATCGCCCTTCTGTGTCCCGAGGGTCTACCTAACTTTCTGCCCGCTACTCTATGTCTCATCTGCCGTCCCCTCCTCAAGGGGCGTATCTAAACCTTCTACCGAAGGTGTAAGAGACAACCCTAGTGCTGCAAGGCGCTCCTCTATTTCCTGTTTAGACCTCTGACCAAAATTCCTCAGCGCCATTAACCCTTTTTCCCCTTTACTTATGATTTGCCCCACGGTCTCAATGCCACCACGCCTGAGACAATTCATAGTACGCACCGACAAATTCAGGTTATCCACTGGCTCATCGTATAGCTCTTCAGGAATAGACAAACGAAGGCGTCGCTCCTCCACCTCCACTTGAGAAACTTGAGCATAATTGACAAATGGGGTCAATTGCTCCATAAGAATAACCGCACTGCGACTAACAGCATCCACCGGCGATATAGTGCCATCCGTCCAAACCTCTAAGCACAACCGCTCGCGGTTAATCTCTTCACCGACATGTGATGGCTCAGTGGTAAAATTGACCTTTCGCACCGGGGTAAAGATAGCATCCACCGGAATCGTGCCTACCAGCAGATTATCACTAGATATAGCTAGCCTATAGCCTTCACCCAGTTCCACATCAAACTCTACATGAAGTCTGGCTTCAGACGAGTCCAGAGTGGCTAAATAAAGTTCGGGATTAGCAATCTCCAGGTCAGTTGATGACTCAATGTCAGATGCTAAAACTTCACCCTCCCTTTCTACCTCCAGTATTAACTTGCTTGGCTCGCCAGAAAGGGGGATTAACCGTAGTTCCTTAACGTTAAGGATAAAGTCCCCGACGTCTTCCCTTACGTGAGGTATAGCCGAGAATTCGTGTTGAATTCCTTCAATTCTAATCCCAGTGACGGCTGCCCCAGGAAGATAGCTGAGTAGCACTCTCCGCAAAGAATTCCCCAGAGTAATGCCAAACCCCTTTTCCAGTGGCTCAGCCAAAAATCGGCCGTAATTATCTCCACTCTTGACACATTCAATCTTCGGTATGACTAGGCGAGACAAAGTGCTCCCTCCTTATTATCTAACTTATCGTGAATAGTACTCAACTATCGTCTTCCCTTCAAACTTGGCCTCAATTTCGTCAGGGGTAGGCAATGACAAAACCTGACCCACTAGTTTCTGCGTATCCAGCCCCAGCCAACTCGGAAGAGACTTAGCCGCAATACCCTTAATCAATTCCTGATAATACTCAGTCTTAGTGCTGCCCTCACGCCAACTAATAGTATCGCCCTCCTTGACCAAACAGGACGGGATAGTAGTCTTACGCCCGTTAAGCATAATATGCCCATGAAGAACTATCTGGCGAGCTTGAGAGCGAGAATCAGCCAGACCTAAACGATAGACTACATTATCAAGCCGTCTCTCCAGCAGCACTAGAAGATTCCCTCCAGTGATGCCTGCCTGCTTCTCAGCTTGAGCAAAAAGCTGCCTGAACTGCCGCTCCATAATTCCATAGGTATAGCGGGCCTTTTGCTTCTCTCTTAGCTGGAAACCACGGTCAGAAACCCGTCGCCGCCGACCAATACTCTGTTGTCCCGGTGGCTTGGCCCGTTTTTCCATCGCACACTTAGGGCCAAGGCACCGGCTGCCCTTAAGCATTAATTTGTCACCACTGCGTCGGCATAACCGACAGACTGCTCCTGTATATCTTGCCATTTCCTATCCTCTATACCCGCCTTCTCTTTGGAGGGCGACAACCATTATGCGGAATGGGAGTCACATCCCTAATACTAACAACATAAAGACCTGAACTCTGGAGAGAACGAATAGCCGCTTCACGACCACTACCTGGCCCTTTAACATAAACATCTATCTGACGCAAGCCATGTTCCATGGCTCTCCGCGCTGCATCACGAGCGGCAAGTTGTGCAGCATAGGGAGTACCTTTACGCGAACCCTTAAACCCAGCGGTACCTGAACTTGCCCAAGCAATAACATTCCCCTGTGGATCAGTAAGGGTAATAACAGTATTATTAAATGTCGACTGGATATATCCTCTTCCTGCCGGAATGGACTTTCGTTCCCGCCTTTTTACTTTAGTTCGCTTCTTCTCTGCCATTTTACCTCCCACTTAATTATGTGACAAACCTAGCTACCTTATTATTTCTTGGTCATACCACGCTTCTTGCCTCTACCCGCCACTGTCTTCTTGACACCACGCCGGGCACGGGCGTTGGTTCGTGTTCGCTGCCCTCTAACCGGCAAGCTATGACGATGCCTGATACCCCGATAGCTACCAATCTCAACGAGTCGCTTGATATTAAGGTTGACCTCTTTTCTCAGGTCACCCTCAACTTTGTACTCCCGGTCAATAACCTCTCGGAGACGATTAACCTCGTCTTCAGTAAGGCCGTCGGCTTTAGTATCAGCATTAATACCCGCTTGAGCTAGAATCCTCTGGCTCAAGGCAGGACCAATACCATAAATATACTGCAAGGCCACCCATATTTGCTTGTTTCTGGGTATATCAACACCGGCGATACGTGGCATTAAGACTCCTCCTTACTCTAGTAGATGTTCAGCCCTGCCTCTGCTTATGCCGAGGGTTAGGACAAATGACCCTGACTACCCCCCGCCGCTTAATCACCCTACACTTCTCACATCTGACCTTAACTGAAGCTCTAACTTTCATAATAAATTCTCTCTCACACTAAATCCCTAAGTTGTCGTTTTAACCAACCTTAGCTATTGCTTTAAGCGATAGGTAATCCTGCCTCGGCTCAGGTCATAGGGGGAAAGCTCTATCAGCACCCTATCACCCGGTAATATCCTAATATAATGCATCCTTATCTTACCTGAAATATGAGCTAGCACATGATGCCCGTTAGGCAATTCAACACGAAACATAGCATTAGGCAATGGCTCCACAACCGTCCCCTCAACCTCAATAGCCTCCTTCTTAGGCATATGCTCTTCCTCTATACAACAGTAAGCACCTCCGGCTCACCATCGGTAATGGCAATGGTATGTTCAAAGTGGGCGGCAAGACTCCCATCAGCCGTAAATACTGTCCAGTGATTACTACCAAGCCGAGTATGCCAATCACCGATACTTACCATCGGCTCAATAGCCAGAGTCATGCCCTTCTTCAATATTGGCCCTGTTCCTGGCTGCCCGAAGTTAGGTATTTGCGGCTCCTCGTGCATCTCACGACCAATACCATGCCCCGTATACTCACGGATTACCGAATAGCCCCTTGACTCAGCATAATGCTGAATAGCCGCCGAAATATCCCCCAATCTGGCTCCGGCATAGGCCTTATCTATTCCAGCTCTTAAAGCCGCCTCAGTAGTTTCTAGAAGTCGCTTAGCCTCAGGGCTAATCTCACCGACACCTACCGTCACCGCCGCATCACCCTGAAAGCCATCAAAGATTACCCCAAAGTCAAGGGATACGATATCACCATCATTTAGAACCCGTGCTTCCGGAATACCGTGCACTATCTCATCATTTACTGATACACAGAGATTAGCCGGGAATCCACGGTATCCCTTAAACGAGGGCTTAGCCCCCAGTCTATCTAACTCCCTGCCAGCGATAACATCCAGCTCCTCAGTTTTCATCCCTAACCCCAATTTTTCACTCAATATCCCCAAGACGACGGCAGTAATTCTACCGGCCTCTCGCATGGCTCTAATCTCCCGGTCTGACTTGATAATTATACTCACTTGTTTATAACTTCTTTCTTCAGAGCAGTGATAACTTTCTCACCCACTTTGGCTACACTTCCCTCCCCGTCTATCTCAATTAGCTTTTCCGACTTAGCATAATAACTAATAAGGGGAGCTGTCTCAGCAAAGTATACATCCAACCTCTTTTTAACGGTTTCAACATTATCATCAGGGCGCTGATACAGTTCGCCGCCACATTTATCACACTTACCCCAAACCTGGGGGGGGGAATCGGTAGCATGATATGGCATCTGGCAATTACGACAAATTAAGCGCCCGCTCAAGCGCCTTAGTAGTTCCTCCTCAGAAACCTTGATATATACTACCCTGTCTATAGCCTTAGCCTGCTGGGCTAAGGCCCCGTCTAATGCCTCAGCCTGTTTCAAATTCCGGGGGAAGCCATCAAAAACTACCCCAGATTTTGAGTCCGGAGCTGACAAACGCTCCAACACCATTTGTATTGTTAGCTCGTCAGGGCTCAGTATCCCCCTCTCCATATAATACTTAGCCTGCCTGCCTAACTCGGTCCCCCGCTCTATTGCTTGCCGAAATAAATCGCCAGTAGCAATATGAGCCACCTTCAGCTTCTGAGCTACATAAGCAGCCTGCGTCCCCTTGCCGGCCCCAGGGGCACCTAAAAGAATAATATACACTATCTTTCCTTTTTCATAAAGACTTCTCAACGTAGCCTAACTTGCGCCTATTTTATAAAACCTTCGTAGCGCCGCATAGTTAACTGCGCTTCCACCTGCTTCATCGTATCCAAAACAACACCGACCACGATAATCAGGCCCATACTGGATAGCTGTATCACCTGAATACCGGTAGCCTGCCGAGCTATAAAAGGTATAATTGCTACAAATGCCAAAAACAGGGCACCAGCCCAGGTAATACGCTTAATAACGGTGTCAAGATACTCTTTGGTATGCTTACCCGGTCTGATGCCAGGGATAAATCCTCCTTGCCGCTGCAAGACGTTGGGTAAATCCTGCTGTTGAAAAATCACCATTGTATAAAAGAAGGCAAAGGCCATAGTCAGCACAAAGTAGAGCCCCCAATAGAATAGACCCATAGGTAAGGCTGCTTTTGGGTCAAACAGGTTCTGAATAGCGTTGGCAAAGTTAGGCTCAGCACCGGTTGGAGCGGCAAAATAGTTGGCTATCATACCGGGAAACATCACTACTGACATGGCAAAAATAAGGGGTATCATGCCAGCGGTGTTTACCCGCAGTGGGATATGGGTTGAACCTGCCTGTCGGTACATACGACCACCCTTAAAGATACTCTTCGCATATTGAACCGGGATACGCCGGTGTGCCTCAGTGAAAATGACTATTATCGCAACTGCGATTAAGCCTATGATAACATAACCAACCACACCAATTTCTTGCCCACCCCGCCAAGCCAAAATAACCTGTCCTGCTAGCCGTGAGTAGCCAGCCACAATGCCACCAAAGATTATGATAGATATTCCATTACCAATACCGTATTCCGTAATAAGCTCACCTAGCCAGACCAGAAACATAGTGCCGGCTATCATCGCAAAAACCATAGCTGCCATCGACAGGGTGGTAGTACTACTGACCACACCTTCACGCTGGAGTAATACTATCTGCCCGTAACCAGAAAGACCAGCCAGAGGCACCGTGAGCCAGTGAGTAATCTGGTTAATCTTATTCCGGCCTATCTCCCCTTCTTGAGAAAGGGCTGTCAGCCGGGGTATAACAGGCGTCAGCAACATCATTATAATCGAGGCGGTAATGTAGGGGTAGACCCCCATAGCCGCCACACTAAAGTACCTCATGGCACCGCCGCTGAACATATCAAGCATGCCCAGCATGGCATTACGCTCAAATAGCTCGCCTAGGGCAACAGCATCCACCCCGGGAAGAGGCACATGAGCCACAAAGCGAAAAACCACCAGCATGCCAATGGTAAAGAGAATCCGACGCCTTAGGTCAGGTAGCCGGAGGGCATCAAACATTGCCTGGAGGAGTCTCGGCCGACTAGTTTGTCTCTGCCGCATGCCCAATCTCCTCCACAGTGCCCCCTGCTGCCTCAATCTTGGCTTTAGCAGCGGCAGAGAACCTGTTTGCCTTTACCAAAAGAGGATGAGTGATATCACCCCCCGCTAGAATCTTAATCGGTTGCCGTAGTGACTTTACCACGCCAGCAGCCACCAACCCTTCTGGTGTCACCTCGCTCCCCGTCTCAAACTGGTTAAGCTTATCTATATTAACCAGGCTATAATTTATCTTGAAAATATTGGTAAAACCACGCTTCCGTGGCAGACGCCTAATCAGGGGCAACTGCCCACCCTCAAAGCCAGGCTTCATCCTAAAGCCAGAACGAGATTTCTGTCCCTTACAGCCCCGACCAGAATAGGTGCCGTGGCCACTACCATTGCCACGACCTACCCGCTTCCGCTTTCGCCTCGAACCTGGAGCTGGAGAGAGTTCATTCTGCCTCACGAGCCTTCTACCTCCACCTTGACTAGATGTTTTACCTTGTTAATCATACCTCGGACTGAGCCACAGTCACTATGGACAACACTCTGATTTAACCGATGCAAACCAAGGGCTTTTAACGTCCTCTTCTGAGTCTTATCATAGCCGATACCACTCTTAATCCAGACGATACAAAGATTAGTCATTAGCTACCGTCTCCTGGCCCTTAGTCGCTGGCTTACGCCTAGCTAGCTCTGTCTTCGGGTCTCTAAGCTGCTTGAGAGCCAACATTGTTGCCTTAGCGACATTAATGCGATTAGAGCTGCCCAACGATTTAGTCAAAATATCCTTAATTCCAGATGCTTCTATCACTGCTCGGGCACTGCTACCCGCGATAATACCCGTACCGGGTGAGGCCGGCTTTAGTAAGACATTAGCCGCACCGAATTTTACCCTTATTTCATGGGGAATAGTAGACCCCGCCAGCGGTAATTTAACCAAATCTCTTCTGGCATTAGCGCTCGCCTTACTAATTGCCACCGGTACTTCATTAGCCTTACCCGTACCAACGCCAACACGCCCGTTACCATCACCGGTTACCACTAAGGCACTGAAACTGAGACGCTTACCCCCCTTCATTACCTTAGACACACGATTAATGTAGACCAGCTTATCATTCAGCGCCAGCTCTTCACTATCCATGTTACCTGCCAATGTCTCTACCATCAACGAACGACCTTTCTAAAATTTTAGCCCTCCCTGTCGGGCTGCCTCAGCCAGAGCCTTGACTCGGCCATGATATTTATATCCACCACGGTCGAAGACCACCTGGGTTACTCCTTTTTCTAAGGCACACCTAGCCAGCAGAGAGCCAACGAGCTCAGCTTTACCTATCTTCGTTATCTTATCCCCGGCTCCGCTATTCATTTCACCATCAAGGGTCGAGGCACAAGCCAGAGTATATCCCCGCGAGTCATCAATAACCTGAGCATAGATGTGATTCAGGCTACGAAAGACACATAAACGCGGCCTATCAGTAGTACCTTTCACCTTGGCTCTAACTCGAACATGTCGTCTCTGGCGTGCTACCCTTGGCTCAATTCTACTCATCATCCACCTTACTTCCCGCTCTGCTTACTCTTACCTGGTTTCAAGCGGACTCGCTCACCAACATACCTGATACCCTTACCTTTATAGGCATCAGGTGGACGAATAGCCCTAATCTTGGCCGCCATCTCACCAACTACCTCTTTATCAATTCCGCTTACTTTAATGCGATTCGCCCCTTCGGTGGCCAAGAATACCCCCGGTAAAGGGGACACTTCTACTGGGTGAGAAAAGCCAATGCGGAACATCAAATTATCCCCCGCTTTTTCTACCTTATAGCCCACACCGACTATTTCTAGATTCTTCTCAAAGCCACTAGCAACCCCCTCTATCATGTTAGCCAGGAGACTCCGTGTCAGCCCATGCAAGGAACGATGCTCTTTGCTATCACTGGGTCGCGATACTGTCAGGTTATTGTCGCTTAAGGCAATAGCCAGGTCAGGATTAAAACTACGACAAAGCTCTCCTTTGCCCCCCTTTACGGTGACCACACTGCCCTTAATATTTACTACCACACTCGGTGGTACCATTATCGGCATCCGCCCTACTCTAGACATCTCTATTAACCTCAATCACTAAATCACCAAACATAGCATAACAGCTCACCACCCACCTCCTTCCGCCAAGCCTGATGCCCCGTCATGATGCCCCCAGGTGTAGACAGAATAGCAATGCCCAAACCACCATAAACACGAGGGACCTCTTTACATCCAGTATAAACCCGTAACCCGGGCTTGCTTACTCGCTCCAACCCAGAAAGGACCGAGCGATTACTATCATCATATTTAAGATGAATTTTAATCACCCGGTGAGGTTTCCCCCTGAGTACCTCGTAATCGTTAATAAAACCTTCGGCCTTAAGAATACGAGTAATAGCCAGCTTCATCTTTGAAGCCGGTATAGGTACAAAATCATGCCTCGCCATAATAGCATTACGTATTCGGGTCAGCATATCTGCTATTGGGTCAGAAACAGTCACTTATACCCCCTTAGTCTATGCTTATTCTAGTAAACAGCTTTCGTTACCAGCTTGATTTTCTTACCCCGGGAATCTGACCAGCCAAGGCTAGTTTACGAAAACAGATACGGCATAAACCAAACCGACGCATATAGGCACGCGGCCGGCCACACAAGTAACACCGATGATACCGTTGTACCTTGTATTTAGGCGGTTGCTCAGACTTTACTATCATTGATTTCTTAGCCATATATATCCAAACCTAATCCTTACTCAATGGCATACCTAATAACTCTAGCAGGTGTCTGCCTTCCTCATCTGTCTTAGCTGTCGTAATAACTGAGACTTCTAGTCCTCGCACTTTGTCTATCTTATCGTAATCCACTTCGGGAAAAATAATTTGCTCCCTGAGCCCCAATGTGTAGTTGCCTCGTCCATCAAAAGCACCCGTGGGAACCCCCTGAAACTCTCGCATACGGGGTAAGACAGCATTCATCAGCTTATCAAAGAAATCATACATACGCTCCCCACGGAGGGTTACCTTCAACCCGATAGGCATACCTGTTCTCAACTTAAAGGCAGCAATAGATTTCTTAGAGCGAGTGATTACCGGATGCTGCCCCGAAATAGCCACCAAGTCACTCTCTGCTGCCTCCAGTGCCTTGGCATTTTGAATTGCCTCTCCCAAGCCAATGTTAAGCACCAATTTCTCTAGACGTGGTGTCTCCATTATATTCTTGTAACCATAAAGCTTCATCAGGTCAGGAATAACCTCTTTTCTATACCTCTCCTTAAGTCGTGACACTTAATCAATCACCTCGTGACAAGAGCGGCAGATACGCACCTTCCCGCCATCCTCTAAACGCTTGAAGCCAATACGGGTGAGATGATTACACCGGCTACACAATAGCATAACATTTGATACAGGGATTGCCGCCTCCTGCTCTATTATGCCGGCCTGCCTGGCCCCACTAGTAGCCCTAGCATGCTTTTTGATAAAGTTAATGCCCTCGACTACTAGTCGTTTATCCTTGGGATGAGCAAAACGCACCTTGCCCTTTTTGCCCCTATCCTTACCGGCAATAACCAGTACGATATCATCCTTTCTAATCTTCATAACTGCTTAAAACAGCTCCTCACAACACTTCAGGTGCTAACGATATAATCTTAGTAAAATTCTTCTCCCTCAACTCCCTGGCTACTGGCCCAAATATTCGGGTTCCCTTAGGATTATTTTTATCCGTAAGAATCACCGCCGCATTTTCATCAAACCTAATATAAGAGCCATCGGGGCGCCGATATTGACTAGCACTGCGAACAATAACCGCTTTGACCACATCCCCTTTCTTCACTGCTGCTGCCGGGATCGCCCGTTTTACCGAAGCAACAATAACATCACCCACCCGAGCATACTTTCTCCCGCTGCCCAGTACGTTAATACACATTAACTGCCGGGCACCAGTATTATCGGCTACCTTAAGTCTGGTATAAGATTGAATCATATCACCCCACCCTAAAAACTAAGCCTAGGTTATCTCTTTAGGTTGAACCGCGACTATCTCTGCCTTAGTTATTATCTCAGCTACTCGCCATCGCTTTAACCGCGAAAGTGGACGAGTTTCTATGATCTTAACTAAATCCCCCAACCCACACTTATTACCTTCATCGTCAGCCTTATACTTGACCATCCTCTTGATGGTCTTCTTGTATAGTGGGTGGCGCTTAGGCGTTTCTACCGCCACAACCACAGTCTTATCCATCCGGTTGCTTACCACACGACCAAATCTGGTTTTGTGTCTACCTTCCATAGCCCTGCACCTACCTTAAGCCCAGTTCTCTTTCTCTAAGTATAGTCTTTATGCGAGCAATCCTCTTTTTAGTCTGAGGAATTTCACGATGGTTAGTTAGTTGCTTGGTGGCCACACGAAGACGGCAATTAAAAAGCTCCTCATAAGCCGTCTCCAACTGCCCCTTTAATTCATCATTACTGAGGGCCCTAATCTCCTTAACCTTCAAAATCACACCAACCTCTTATTTTGCAGAACCACCGGGAGCGCCCACTCCCAATTCCTTTGCCACAAATTTAGTGTCTATAGGCAACTTATACGAAGCCAGCCGCATGGCTCCTTTAGCCACTTCCTCATCAACACCCCCCATCTCAAATAGAATTCTTCCTGGCTTAACCACAGCTACCCAATGGTCCAGCGAACCCTTACCGGAACCCATGCGGGTCTCCGCTGGTTTTGCCGTAACCGGCTTGTCTGGGAAAATACGTATCCAGATTTTACCACCACGACGAACATAATGGGTCATTGCCCGCCGGGCAGCTTCAATTTGACGAGCCGTAAGCCAGGCACACTCTGCCGCCTGCAGTCCAAAATTACCAAACGTCACTGCATTCCCCGCCTGGGCATTACCCCTACGACGCCCTTTATGCGACTTGCGGTACTTCACTCTCTTAGGTTGTTGCATCTTTTCCCTCAGCTTCTACCGGGGCAGGAGCCTCAGCCTCAGCCTTCTTCTTTCTTCCTACTGCCTTCTTGGGCTTCTCCTCAGCTTCTACCGGGGTAGGAGCCTCAGCCTCTACCTTCTTCTTTTTTACTACTGCCTT
>JADFUW010000005.1 GCA_015222205.1 Chloroflexota bacterium | reverse complement strand
AGGTTGGGTATAATTACCTCGGTTACTGATTGGGTGCGGGCGGCATTAAACAGCAGTAGCTCGGTTAGTGGTGTTATGTCGGTATCTTTAGTCCACTTGAGCCAGTGGCTGAGCTTCTTACCCAGTGGCGTGCCGCCGGGTTCGCAGGTCAGGGCTACCGGAATATCTAGCTTTGATAGCCTCCTGTAGAGCGCTCTGGCTTGGACACTCTTGCCACTCCCTTCTCCCCCCTCAAAGGTGATAAATAGGGACATAGTTACCTCGCTGGTTATGTTTGGTATTAGTATATAATATTTGGATTATTTGGTAACCCCTCACCCTTTGTCCCTCTCCCCTTATGAAGGGGAGAGGGAGGAGAATTTCTTAAAGGGGCTTCACCCCTTTTAATCCCCTTCTAAACAGCCTGTATATGTTCTTCTCCCCCCTCAAAAGTTATGAATAGAGACATAATCTATATCCTTATTTATAAATCCTCACCCGCCGGTTGGGGTCTTTGCCGGTGCTTTGGGAAGATAGCTGGTTTCTTTCAGCGATGAGGTGCTGGAGGCGCCGGATATAGGCACTCTGCGGGCTGAGTTCTAGCCCTTCTTGGCCACCCTTAACCTGAATAACGGCTTCTTCAGCCTCACTAAGGGCACGTTTAAGGGAGTTTGTCTTGGCTGGACTCTCTGACGGGTAGATATCGCTTAGTAGCTGCCTGATTTGGTGCGGTGTATTGCTCCTGAGGACATAGATGGGCAGGTTGGCTGCTTCTGCCTCTCTGACCTTCTGCAGCTTGCGACGATAGTAGTTTTTCGGGGTGATAAACAGGTTGGCATCATTCAGGCTCTTGACTATATCTAGTCTTAGCTGCATCTCCTGGGCTACCTGCTCAAGTCGCCCCCGGTTTATCCCGAAGAGGTAAAGCCTGGCTGGCTCGTTTACCTTGAGGGGTTGCCTGGGTCTCCCCGCTTTTCTTATAGCGGTGACGGGGGCTTGCTTTTCTATCCTGACCTCTCCGGTCTCATCTAGCCAGCGAATCTCGGTGTCCAGTGGCTGACCACGCAATATGGCATCAACCGCCTCACCGACATCAGAACGAATGGCGACCCGGTCCCAACCCTGAATCTCAACGACAATATCAAAGGTGGGCTGTGAAGTGCGCTCCAGTATGGATTTCTGGGTGCCCCGCCGTTTGGCTTCTTCGTCGCCCAGGGTTACTGTCTGGATGCCGCCAACGAGGTCGCAGAGGGTGGGGTTCATCATCAGGTTTTCCAGGGTGTTGCCGTGGGCGGTGCCAATTAGTTGAACGCCGCGCTCGGCGATAGTCCGGGATGCCTGAGCCTCAAGCTCAGTACCAATTTCATCAATGACGATTACCTCGGGCATGTGGTTCTCCACGGCTTCAATCATTACCGCATGTTGCCTGGCAGGGGTAGTTACCTGCATCCGCCGGGCGTGTCCAATAGCGGGGTGGGGGATATCGCCATCGCCGGCAATTTCATTTGAGGTATCCACAATAATAACCCGTTTATTAAGGTCGTCAGCCAGCACCCGGGCTACCTCACGGAGCATAGTTGTCTTGCCAACGCCGGGGCCACCCAGGAGTAAGATACTCTTGCCTGACTTTATAAGGTCTTCGATAATTTTTATGGTACCAAAGACGGCTCGACCCACGCGGCAGGTAAGCCCGACAATGTGCTTCTTACGGTTGCGGATAGCCGAGATGCGGTGTAGAGTACGCTCAATCCCGGCCCGATTATCATCGCCAAAGCTGGAAATACGGGAGACAACATAATCAATGTCAGTTTCGTCAACCTCTTTGGGGTTAAGGACTACCTCTTGTTGGGGAAAGCGGGCCTCGGCAGGGCGACCCAGGTCTAAGACTACCTCCAGTAGTTCGTGGTTATCACTTCGCTCGCATAATGGCTGGTGAATATGTGGTGGCAGGATGTCAAGCAGGGCATTTAGGTCATCAACGATTACCTTTGGCAAAGGTATTCCCCTATAATCCGAATTTACTGCCTTCGGTTACTATGTTCAAAAAGTGTTTATGAAATCTCAGGTCACTGGTTAGCTCAGGGTGGAAGGCAGCCGCCAGTAGCTTTCCTTGTCTGGCAGCGACGATAGTACTGTTATTTAGCCTGGCCAGTATTTCTACGTTACTATTTGCCTGCTTAATTATCGGCGCTCGGATAAATACACCGGGAAAGGGTTTTTCTCCCAGTACTGGTATGGCGAGTTCGGTTTCAAAGCTATCAACTTGCCGGCCAAAGGCGTTGCGTCTGACGACAATATCCATCAGCCCCAGAGGCTCTACTTTGGAATCTAAAATTTCCTTGGCGAGAAGTATCATGCCAGCACAGGTTCCAAATATCGGTAGGCCGTTCTTAGCCAGATTTCTTATCTTGCTTGCCAGGTCATAGGCTAACATCAACTGGCTAATAGAGGTGCTTTCCCCCCCGGGAATAATTAGCCCGTCTACCCCCTTGAGTTCTGAGGGCAGACGGACAGGCGGTGCTTCTACCTCTAGCTTATTTAATATGGCTATATGCTCAGCAAAGGCTCCTTGCGCCGCAAGGACACCTATTCTCATACTACCATCCCCTGGATGCCAGTAGTTCTTCGGTGGGGATTTGTTTTATATCCAGTCCGGGCATAGCCTCTCCCAGGTTCTTGGAGACCTCAGCGATGATTTCTGGTTCTTTATAGTGGGTAGTCGCCTTGACGATAGCCTTGGCTCTAGCCTCGGGGTTATTGGATTTAAAGATACCGGAACCAACAAAGACCCCGTCGGCGCCCAGTTGCATCATGAGGGCGGCATCGGCTGGAGTAGCCACCCCACCGGCAGCAAAATTGACTACGGGCAGCTTTCCCGTTTCGTGTATTTCCTTTACCAGTTCAAAGGGGGCACCCATTTCCTTAGCCTGTGCCATTAGCTCTTCCTCGGGTGTATTTACTAGTCTGCGGGTGCTGTCCATTACGGCTCGCATATGCCTCACGGCTTCAACGATATTACCCGTGCCCGCCTCACCTTTAGTCCTAATCATGGAGGCTCCTTCACCGAGGCGGCGTAATGCCTCGCCCAGATTACGACAGCCACAGACAAAAGGAACCTTGAAGTCATGCTTCCATATATGGTGTGCTTCATCAGCCGGGGTAAGTACTTCAGACTCATCTATATAGTCTACCCCCAGGGCCTCCAGTGCCTGAGCTTCCACGAAGTGACCGATACGGCACTTAGCCATCATCGGTATAGAGACGGTTTTCATAATGGCTTCAATAACCGTGGGGTCAGCCATACGAGCTACGCCACCCGCCGCCCGAATATCTGCAGGCACTCTCTCCAGTGCCATCACGGCACAGGCGCCGGCCTCCTGGGCAATCTTGGCATGCTCGGCGCTGACGACATCCATAATCACCCCGCCCTTAAGCATTTGCGCCAGCCCAGTTTTAACCTTCCAGGTACCACTTTCCATGTTCTAATGCCTCCCTTTGTTACAACCTCTCTACCCTTATCACGAATATAATTTAACTCTTATTTAGCTTAGTTGTCAAGAAATTGTACTCGTCCGCGTGATTACTGCCAAATGGGAGGTTTAGCCGATTTTAGGTCTTGGTCTCCTCTTCTTTGCCCCAGTTTTGCATTATCTCTTTTATGCGTTGGGCAAGCTTGGGGTTGGAGCGCAGGCGGTCAATAAAGATAGGGCAGCCCTCCAGCAGTGAGTTCTGGGCGGCGGTGGCCATACTTGACAGAAGATTCTGCATGTTGAGGTCGGCTTGCTGCGGGATGTCCATCCCTGGTGCTGACTGTTGTAATTGTCGGCGGATATCTTCAGCGGTGAATCTCATTGGCATTACACATGTTTTATACCACGGGCACTCCTTGCACTGGATTATCCCGTGGGCTTCATCTAGAACATCACTCATATCTAACCCCTTTTGGCTCGTATTTTATTTGTCAGGGGGAATCGTAATCTAGGGTATCTAGGGCATAATCTCACTTAGTCTGCTCTCTATAGCTGCCTTGTTGGGGAAGGCACCGATTACTTTTACCTGGAGTATGCTGTCTCTATCAACGAAGAAGGTGGTCGGGATACCTGGCATACTATATCTCTGGGCTACAGCAGCATTGGTATCAAGCAGTACGGGGAGGGAAAGGTTATTGTCTCCCAAGAACTTCTTTACCGTGGCAGAACTCTCACCAATGTTAATGGTCAGCATCACCAGCTCACTATCTGGTATTTCATCATATATCTCTTGTAGAAAGGGCATCTCCCTGCGGCAAGGCGAGCAGCCACTGTTCCAGAAGTTGATTAACACCGGTTTACCCTCAAAGTCGCTGAGTGAAACGGACTGACCATCAAGGTCGTGGAGTGTAAAATCGGGGGCTTTCTTGCCTACTATTGCTGTTGTTGATGAGCCACCGGAGCAGCCTGTTATCACGAGCCCCAGGGTAAGTGAGGCTAGTATTATAGACAGTATCACTCTTATCACTTTAACTTTAGTCATAACCTAACCTCCGTAGTTAATTTTAACACTAAATTGTGCCTGTTAACAAGGTAAACCTGCCAGTCACGATGAGTATGCCCAGAACTATGAGAAGGATACCGCTAGCGATATAGATTACTTTAGAGTAGCGACTGATGTGTCTTAATAATGGTGCTACTGCGTCAAAGGCGGCGCCGATTATCAGGAATGGAACCCCCAGCCCTAGAGAGTAGATGGCCAGCAGGAAAGCACCACGCCAGGCTGTTTCCGAGGCCATGGCAAGCATCAGGATACCTCCCAGTGCGTAGCCGACACAGGGTGTCCAGGCTAAGGCGAATATGGCACCGGTTAGGAAGGAGCGTAGGTAACCGGTAGTCTGGCTCTGGGACGGGGTTAGATGCTTTTGAAAGTTTAGCTGCGGCACCCTCTGAGCGGCCAGCAGTAGGGCGCCGAAGACGATTATCACGATGCCGGCTACCCTCTGGATTACGGATATATGGGCACCGATGGCAAGCCCGGCTAGTCCAGCCCCGGCACCTAGGATAACAAAGACCATGGTAAAACCAATAACAAAGGTAAGGGAGTGAAGAAATATGTGGGCGCTCCTTTTATCGGTCTTGGCTTCAAGTATCTCCGGACCGGCTAGACTGGCCAGGTACACTGGTACCAAAGGTAAGACACAGGGCGATAGGAAGGACAGGAGTCCGGCAACGAAGGCGGCTAAAGTTGATATATTTTCCATCGTCTATATATAATAACCTTAATGTTAACCAATTTGACCTCAAGTATCAAGTTCATTAAGGGTTATTATATCTTGCCTATTGATTATCATTGTTATGTTACCTTAGGGTGGGGATAATCTACTTGGTGATGTAAGATTACGGAAAGGGAAAGCAGTGAATCCGCTGAGCTATACCCAGATTTCTATGTATCAGGCCTGCCCGTTGCAGTATAAACTGCAGTATGTTGACGGTCTGAAGCCGAAGGACAAGTGGTATTTTAGCTTTGGTTCAACCTTACACCTCTGTGCTGAGTACTTCTTCAAGGTCAGGGTGCCGCCACCGCCGTCACTGAATGAGCTGCTGGACTTCTATGAAAGCAATTGGCTTTCAGAGGGATATGAATCGGTTGAAGAGGAAGCAAAATATCGGGCTTATGGCCGGGAGATACTGGCTAAGTTCTGGCAGATTCACAGTGCCGATTTTAGAATGCCGCTGGCGGTTGAGCAAATATTTTATATTGATATTGAGGGGGTGAAGTTAAGGGGTTATATTGATAGGGTAGATAAGCTCAATAGCGGTGGGCTATCCATAGTTGATTACAAGACAAATCAGGGGCTGTTTACCAGAGAGGACCTGGAGGAGAATCTTCAGTTAACGTTGTATCAACTGGCGGTGGAGCAGATCTGGCAGCTTCCTGTAGGCCGGCTCACCCTGTATCATCTGCGGTCAAACACCCCTTGTAGCTGCCAGCCAAGAAATGAGTTGCAGCTTGAGGCAGCCAGGCGACTGGTGCTTGAGGTAGCGGAAAGTATTGCCCAGGAGAGGTTTCCCGCTATTGAGAATCAGTATTGCCCCTGTGATTTTCCGGAGCATTGCCCTTACTACCGTCAGCAATATATAGCAGCTAAACCCGAGTTAGCTCAGCAGGGTATCCTGCCTGGACTGGCAGCCACTGAGGCAGTTGAGGATTATGTTTCACTTCAGGCTCAGATAAAAGAGCTAAAGTCACAGCTTGAAGAGGTAAAGCAAATAATTATTGACTTTTGCCAGACTGAGGGATTAAATCGGGTCTTTGGCCGGGAGCATGCTGTTACCTATAAGCTGGTGGAGAAGGCTGGCTTTAACGAGGATGAGGTCAGGGCGCTGCTTGAGTCTAGTGGGCTGTGGAATCGGGTGTTAAGCTTTGACTCAGCCAAACTGGAGCAGCTTATTACTAATGACGAAGTAGCTCAGGATATTAGGGAGAAGCTAAAGGCTTTGAAGCGGGTTATCGCTACTTCTCCCAGACTGTGGCCCAGAAGGCTTGTTGAGGAAGAGTAGCCTTGTCTTTTAGTTCACAACCAGAGTGGTTGGGGTTGGACTAAGTTAAAGGGAGCATTAATGTCTAGATTACTTTTGGTAAGACACGGTGAGACAGAACTAAACAGTGCCGAGAGGTACTGGGGGTACAGTGACGTTAAGCTGGGCGCTCTTGGATTTAGTCAGGCTGAGAGGTTGCGTGACCGCTTGGCGACAGAGAAGATTGATGCTATTTACTCCAGTGACCTCAAGCGAGCCCTGGTAACAGCTAAGACTATTGCTGCGAGGCACCAGTTGGACGTTACCCCCTGTGCTGAGTTACGTGAGATTAACTTTGGTAAGGTTGAGGGTCTAAATCTTGAGGAGGTTACCAAGCTTTTCCCTGAGTTCGCGGCTAAATGGAGGGCGACAAGGAGCGTTGACTTAGGGTTTCCCGGTGGTGAAAGTCTTACCGAGCTGGGTAAGCGGGTTGGTGGTTTCCTGGACAGGCTGAAGAAACATACCGATGAGGAAACAGTACTCGTTGTGGCTCATGCTGGGGTGATACGCACCCTTATCTGCCAGCTGGTAGGATTAGAACTGCGGTATCTATATCAGATTCATGTTGACTTGGGTTCGCTTAGTATAGTGGAGCTTTATCCAACGGAAGCAATACTGTGCCGTTTGAACGATATTTCTCACCTGGATGGCATTTAATCTTATACTTTGGTAGGCTACTGTAACATCATGCTTTACCCTCCTGGGGTGCTGGCGAGGGCTGTTGCTTTGTCTGTTCTCATTATGTTCATGGGTAGGTCTTGCTGACTAATGTGGAGCACAATGATATGAGCCGAGCGGATTTGACAGAGGCTGTCCAGAAGTTATACCGCCAGCGTTGGCGTATCTGGATTGTGGCGTGTCTAGCTCACACCATAAGCATGTTTCACCGGGCGGCGATGGCACCTATGGCTGACCGACTCATGGCTGATTTTGGCATCAGTGCCATGGCCTTTGGTAGCCTAGGTGCAGTCTATTTCTATGTCTACGCTGCCATGCAGCTACCATCAGGTACCCTGGCCGATACGCTGGGGCCGCGGAAGACGATTACCGCTGGAATGCTCCTGTCAGGGGTAGGCTCCCTGGTTATGAGTCTGGCCCCCTCATTTGGCATAGTATACCTCGGGCGGGTTATGGTGAGCTTTGGGGTCTCCGTAGTGTGGCTCAGTCTTGTCAAGCTAGTCATGGAATGGTTCCGCAGACGGGAGTCAGCTACCATGATGGGTTTCACTCATGCCGTGGTGAACTCAGGCCAGATAGCTGCCGCTACTCCTCTGGCACTTATGGTAATGTCGGTGGGTTGGCGAGCATCACTATTGACCATTGCTCAGGTCACCTTCGGCTTGGCGGCTGTCAACTGGTTTATCGTTAGGGATAACCCGGCTCGGGTTGGTCTACCTCCCATGACTGAGCTTGAAGGAAAAGCCATTCCACAGGTTGAAGCCTTAGTCGACTCCTCGGGCTTGAGCCTGGCACAGAGGCTCAAGGTTGTCTTCAGTAATAAGCACCTGTGGCCCCTCTTTCTGCTGGGTTTAGGAACATATGGCGCCTTCTCTACCTTGTTTCACAACTGGGCGGTGGTCTATTTGATGCAGGCCTATGATATGCCCCGGGATTTTGCTGCCAATGTCGTCATTGTAGCTATCATTGGTATGATGGTGGGTGGCCCGTTAGTAGGCTTTCTCTCCGACCGGATATTTCAAAACCGCCGCCTACCAGCGGTGATATTTACCGGTATCTCTCTGATGTCTTTCTTGCTCTTGACCCTGTGGAATGGTGGCCGGTCCCCTCTCGGGGTGCTCTACCCCTTGTGCTTTTTCGCCGGGCTTGGCACCGGTGCTCTGCCCCTCACCTTTGCCTGTGTTAGAGATATAGTTCACCCTTCCGTTAGGGGTGTAGCATCCGGATTGGTTAATATGGGGGGGTTTATTGGTGCTGCTATAGCCCAACCGCTGTTTGGTTATCTCCTGGACCTGGGATGGAGAGGTGAGATGATGGCGGGTGCCCGCACTTATCCCTTGGAAGCTTTTCAGCAGGGCCTCTGGCTATGTTGTGTTTTGGCAGCGGTAGGCTTCATTGGTGCCCTGCTCATTAAGGAGAAGCGAATAAATTAATGCTTTATTGCTAGAGAGAGGCTATAAAAGGGCATCAATCTTGGGTTGAAGAACCCGTTCCGGCACAGCACCAATCACGGTATCTACTGCCTTCCCGCTTTTGAAGAACATCAGGGTGGGTATGGACATAATCCTGTATTTGGCGGCTGTTTGTGGGTTTTCGTCTACATTCAGTCGGCAAAACTTAAACTTGCCGTCATACTTTTCCGCCAGTTTATCAACAACAGGTTCAACCATTCGGCAGGGGCCACACCAGGGTGCCCATAGGTCTACCAATACCGGCATGGTGGATTTTATAACCTCGTTCTCAAAATTCTGATCAGAAACGTTTATTACCATTAGGTTATTTCCTCCGTAATCTTGAATTGTTAATCTATAGTAACTTTTTGACCCTCAATGCGTCAAGGTTAGCGCTAACCAAAAAGTTGACCTTCTCGGGGAGAGCGCTTACACTAATCACAAGGGGAAGAAGATGCCGCTGTATGAGTATGTTTGTTCCAAGTGTGGCTTCAGGTTTGAGCTACTGCGCCCGATAAGTCAATCCAGTGATGAGGCTTCCTGTCCTCGCTGTCAGAATAGTGCGGAGCGGGTATTATCCACCTTTACCCCCCTGTCTAAGGGTGGCAACGGAGTGACCACTTCTCTGGTGGGTAACCCTTGCTCTGGTTGTAGTACTACCAGTTGCGATAGCTGCAGTCTCTAATTGAGGTGGGTTATGTCAGCCTTACTAAACTGGGCATAAGAGATAAGAGTGAGGCAGTGGGGAGGCTAAATAAATTAGTTGTTAGATAGGGGGTGAACGGGATTTACCGCTACATTATCTCTGCTGTTATTTGCGCTGTAATATGGATTCTCAACGGACGGTATATAGCCGATGGTGTCAGGAAGCATGTAGTTAGTGAGACATACGCCCATACGGCTTTGGGTATCTTCTTTACCGTTTTGACCCTAGAGTTAACACTAGGCGGAGCTGGGTTTTGGACGCAAGGTGACATTTTATGGGTAAGGATTGTCGGTCTTGCTTTGTATGCTCCGTCTATTGTTTTAGTTTTGGGCTCCTCGATTCAGCTACATCGCAAGGGTGAAGTCAAAGGTAGTATCGCCTTGTCTATAAATGGAACTAGTGTCGTTGTGGATAGTGGGGTGTTTCGGTTCGTGCAGCACCCTATGTGGCTGGGGATGATTATCTGGGCAATTGCCTTAATGCTTGTCTTTCAATCGGTCCTATCAATGGTTCTAGGTGCGGTTGCCATTGGCCTCTTCCGTATGACTGCAATGAAGGAGACCGAGTTTAACATGGAGAAGTTTGGTGACCCCTACCGGGAATATATCGAGAGAGTTCCCATGCTAAACGTGTTTAAGGGGTTGAGAAAGTAGTTTAGGTGTTTGCCAGACTTTGTAATCAGAACTCAGGGGCTTTCAATGGTCTTCCTGAGATTTAGCCCTTTTTCTTGTCTTCCATAGATAGTAACCTGCCACCCCAAGCAAAGTTCCGGCTACTCCGGCGGTTATCTGACCAAAGAGCATGGCAGTGTCATACCAGAACCCCTCGGGAAAGAGCATTATCAGGTAGTCTCGTGTCGGGTCAAGCATCCAGAGTTCGTTGGTGAAGGCGAGGAAGTGAAACTGCAAAAATAGCTGGTCAAAGTCCAGCACCATTGACCCTATGCCCAGAGCCATTATCATGCCCAGGGTGATGCTGCTGCCGATAGCCGTCCCCCATGCTGTCTGCCGCCAGTACCTTCTTCTCCGCCAGAAGAGGCAAATCCCGGCATAAATCCCGACATAAATTGCTGTCCCCAGTAGCAGCCGATGGTCTAACCGAACTAATGCCTTAACATCCCTGAGGTGGGCCACCTCCCGCTGGTTAAATAGCTCAAATGGCTGGCCATCTTTCTCAACAGTCAGGCTAATATACTCCTCATCAGAGTTGAAGTAGTTAATTAGGCCGGTGGCGGCCTTCTCTAGTTCTACTTCAGATAGGCCGGTGGTCTGGCTGATATTGTATTTCTGGAAGCCATCTTTATAGAGCCAGAGGCTGTTGAACTCAAAGGCGATAGTCGCCGATACCAGCAGGGCGGGTAAACTTAATATAAACAACCATTTAGCGACATTGCCGAGAATCCTCAATATTGCCTCCAAACTATTAGTATCCAGATTTTACACCGTCAAGACTGAAAAGCATAGTATCTTATCTACCTTACCCCCTTAATCCCCCTCTCCTTCAAAGGAGAGGGGGAAATAGTTATAAAAGAGGGGCTCCGCCTCTCTTACACTCTCCCCGGGATAGTTGCGCCTGTGAGGGGAAGAGATTTTAGGGAGGGGAAGCCCCTCCCTTACCTACACCCCCTTCCCTTATTAAGGGAAGGGGGCAGGGGGATAGGTTATCCGAGAAACCTCTTAACTATCTAAAAAGAGAATACCCAAGAACTAGCCCTGTGTTATAATATTAGCGAATTTCCATCACTAGGGGTAGTATGTTTACTCATCTTCATGTTCATACTGAATATAGTTTGCTTGATGGTATGTGCCGCATTCCCCAGTTGGTTGAGCGAGCTAGAGAGCTGGGAATGAATAGCCTGGCGATAACTGACCACGGGGTTATGTATGGTGCCATTGAATTTTACCTGGCTGCTAAAGAAGCGGGCATCAAGCCTATTATCGGCTGCGAGGTTTATGTCGCCCCCAATAGTCGTTCTGCCCGTAGTGCCGGTGACAAAGATAACTATCATCTTGTTCTGCTGGCCAAGGACCAGACGGGATACCAGAATTTAATACAGCTGGTCACTAAGGCACACCTTGAGGGTTTTTATTACAAGCCGAGGGTAGATAAAGAACTCCTTGAGCAGTATCACGAAGGTCTTATTGGTCTTTCTGCCTGTCTTGGTGGTCAAGTGCCGCGCCTTGTTCTGGAAGGGCGCCTTAATGAGGCAAAAGAGGTGGCTCTGTGGTATAAGCGGGTATTTGGTGATTTCTACCTGGAAATACAGAGACACCCCATTGCTGAGCTGGAGCAGGTAAATCAGGTTTTTATCTCTATGAGCCGGGAGTTGGGTATCCCGCTGGTAGCGACTAATGATACCCACTATATAAACCGGGAGGATGCCCCAGCCCACGACCTGTTGCTGTGTATCGGGAGGAACACTTCTGTCCATGATGATAAGAGAATGAAGATGCCGGGGGACTTCTTCTATCTTAGGAGTCCACAGGAGATGGCTGAGCTTTACCGTGATATTCCTCAGGCACTGGAGAACACCGAGCGTATTGCTGAAATGTGTAACCTGGAGCTTGATTTTGGTCGTCTCCATCTCCCTGAGGTAGGACTGCCCCAAGGGAAAACGGCCGACCAGTTTTTAGCTGACCTCTGTTATGAAGGTTTACCTCGCCACTACCCTCAGCCTACCCCAGAGATAACCGGGCGGCTTAGCTATGAGTTAGAGGTAATAAGAAAGACCCAGTTTGCCAACTATTTCCTCGTTGTCTGGGACATCATTTCATTTGCCAAGAAGCATAATATCCTGTTTGGGGTTAGGGGTAGTGCTGCCGCCAGCGTTGCCCTTTATTGCCTGGGTATTACCGGCATTGACCCTGTTGAAAGTAAGCTGGTTTTTGAGCGCTTTCTTAATATAGAGCGTAAGGAGATGCCCGACATAGATTTAGATTTTGAGGATGAGCGTCGTGATGAGGTTATTAGCTATGTATCCCAGAAATATGGGCCAGACCATGTGGCTCAGATTATCACCTTTGGCACACTGGGGGCTAGGGCTGCCCTCAGGGATGTGGGACGGGCGCTGGCTATGTCCTACAGTGATGTTGACCGTGTTGCCAGGCTGATTCCCTTTGCCCCGGGTATGACCTTGTCTCGAGCCTTGGAGGAGAATAGGGAGTTTGGGGATATTTATCGTGAGGATGCCATAATTCGTAATCTGGTTAATTCGGCTCGGGAGGTGGAGGGCATTGCTCGCCATGCCAGCACTCATGCGGCCGGTGTGGTTATAGCTAAAGAGCCCCTCACTAGATATGTCCCCCTGCAAAGGGCAAGCAAGGGTAATGATGAAGCCACGGTTATGACCCAGTTTAGTATGGAAGACATTGCTCAAATTGGGCTACTCAAGATGGATTTCCTGGGTCTGGCGAACCTGACTATTCTAGGCAAGGCGAAGGAGATTATCCACGAGAACCGTGGCGTTGATATTGACCTGGCTGGCATACCAATGGATGATACTAAGACCTTTGCCCTGCTGTCTTCAGGGGAGACGGCGGGTGTGTTTCAACTTGAGGGGGTGGGCATGCGTCGCTACATTAAGGAGCTTAAGCCGACTACCTTTAGCGATATTGCGGCTATGGTGGCCCTGTATCGTCCGGGGCCTATGGAGCATATCCCTACCTTCATCAAAGCCAAGCAGGGCCTGGAACCTATCCGCTATCCCCATCCTGCCCTGTCCGGCATCCTTGAGGAAACCTATGGGGTAATTGTGTATCAAGACCAGGTGCTGTTTATTGTGCGGGCCATCGCTGGTTATAGCCTAGGGGAGGCTGACATCTTTCGCAAGGCAATGGGGAAGAAGATTCCCGAGGTTATGAAAAAAGAGAGGCGTGGCTTCATTACCCGGGCGAAGAAAAATGGATTTCCTGCTGAGGTAGCCGAGGAGGTCTTTAACCTCATTGAGCCCTTCGCTGGCTATGCCTTTAATAAGGCTCACAGTGTAAGCTATGCCCTGATTGCCTATCAAACTGCCTATCTTAAGGCAAACTACCCGGCAGAGTATATTACTGCTTTCCTTATAACTAATATCGGCCAGTCAGACAAGGTGGCCAGTGCTGCTGGCGAATGCCGCCGCCTGGGCATTACGGTGTTGCCCCCTGATATAAATCGCAGTCAGGCAAGCTTCTCTATAGAAACGGATAGTGACCAGGCGCCCGCCATTCGTTTTGGGCTGACTGCTATCAAGAACGTGGGGCTTGGTGCTGTTGAGCCTATCATTACCGAGCGTAATAAGGGAGGTGACTATAAATCTATAGAGGATTTGTGCCATCGTGCTGACTTAGGTGGGATGAACCGGCGGATACTGGAGAGCCTAATTAAGGCGGGGGCCTTAGACTGCCTGGGTGGCCGGGGGACCCTACTCCAGAGCATTAGTAGCATCCTGTCTTTAGCTCAGCGGGAACAGCGTCTGCAGGCGACGGGGCAGTCTACCATGTTTGACCTGTGGGGTGGGGCAGTGCCAGTGCCTATGCCTAGCCTGGAGCTACAGACTGCTGACATTCCAGTTAGGGATAAGTTAGTCTGGGAGAAGGAGTTGATGGGGGTATATCTCTCTGAGCACCCTTTCAGCTCACTGGCTGGTAAGGGGACTTCGCTTAATACCACATTATGCGGCCAGATTGATGCTGAACTGGTAGGACATAGCGTGACAGTTGCGGGAATGCTAGCCTCGGTCCGCTATCTATTCACTAGAGACCGAAGACCCTTCGCCAGTGTTGTTCTGGAAGACCTTGATGGTAGAATTGAGGTTATGGTCTGGCCCAAGGTCTATGCTGATACTAAAGACCTGTGGCAGGAGGGTAATCTTCTGCTGGTTGAGGGCAAGGTAAGGCTGAGGGATGACCAGGTGCAGCTAAACTGTGACTCGGTGCGTCAGTATCAGCCGGGGGCGGTTCAGACTGAAGAACCTGTTATATCCGAGCCAACTGAGGCGCCGGTAGTAACTGAAGAACCTGTTATATCCGAGCCAACTGAGACGCCGGTAGTAACTGAAGAACCCTTGGCTACAGCGGTAAGTCGCCGACTGGTAATCAGCATCACTCAAGGCAGTGATGAGGCTAGTGATACTGCCTCTCTGCAAAGGCTAATTGACACCCTGAAGGAATTTCCGGGGCAGGATGAGGTCAGCCTCCGTATAACCAATGAGGCAAGGGTTATTAACCTTAAAATACCCAATATGTCTATCAGCTATTGCCCTGAGCTTCATGAGAAGCTGGTGAGGCTGGTAGGGGAGGGCGGAATAAAGACGGAGGAAGAGTAGATAGGGTTTATAACGCTATAGAAATTCCATCTCCTCGCTGCTAGAATAGGTGGAGAGAGATGTTATCTATATCACCGAAGGAAGGTCTCTAAAATGCCTTCAGAGAATAGGTTACTGGGACACAGAAAAAGGCTACGGGAGAAGTTCATTAAGTCAAGCCTGGCTGGTTTTCACGACTATGAGATTATTGAGTTACTGCTAACCTTAGGCTCACCGCGTAAGGACTGTAAACAGCCAGCAAAAGAGGCTATCAAGAGATTCAAAACCCTGAGGGGTGTCCTGGAGGCTTCCCCCGAGGAGCTACAGGAGATAGAGGGCATTGGCCCCCATAGTGCCTTTGGTATTAAGCTGGTGCAGGAGGTAGCCAGAAAGTTCCTCAAAGAGAGGATTATGGATAAGCCTGTCTATAAATCCTCACAGGAAATCTTTGATTATCTCTACCACTCAATGAGGGACCTTAAGAAAGAGGTGTTCAAGGTCATCTATCTAAATAGCCAGAATCAGATTATTGACATCGCCAGCCTCTTTGCCGGCACGATAAATAGCAGCGTCATCTCCCCGCGCGAGGTTATAGAAGGGGCGATTAAGCATAGTGCCGTCTCCCTGATTTTTGTTCATAACCACCCCTCCGGTAGCCCCAAGCCCAGCCAGAATGATAAAGAGGTGACCAGAGACCTGGTCTATGCCGCCAGTATTATGCAGATTAAGGTCCTGGACCATATCATAATCGGCGATAATACCTACTTTAGCTTTGCCGGTGAGGGACTGATTGAGGAATACGAGCTGGACTTCTTAACCTTAAAAGCCAGAGGGGGTTCTAAAGCCAAGCAAAGACGGCTTAGAGCTAAATTACCTGCTTCCTAAAGTCTGGCCGGCATTTAGAAGCAAGCAATTTCTTGTTCCCAAGGCGATAATCTTACCTCCATATATTGACAAGTGTGTTATAATGTGCTATATAAGGTGACAGGAGGCATATACCAGAACATTAAACACTTGACAATGCTGTTATAATTATTCTGCTGAATATATAGAGGTATTGCTGGTGTGAGTAGGAAAATGCCTTCGGGTTTATCATTAGAGGGTGGGTTTTTGACCTCGCTACAGAAAAGGTTTGTCCAGTCAGGCTTTGAGGGGTTTAACGACCAGGAAACTATTGAGCTGCTCCTGGGTCTGTGTTTTCTTGCCCGAAAGTGTGGAGTGCTGGCAAAAAGGTATCTTAAACAGTTCGGAAACCTCAGGGGATTCATATCAGCTTCTGGTGAGGAACTGGAACAGGTTGGGATTAGTCACGATTGCGTGCTCTATATCCGGCTTCTACACGAATTACCCGCTAAGATTCTCAAAGAGCATATCATAGAAAAGCCTATTTATCAGTCCTCTAAGGAAATCTTTGACTATCTCTACTACTCCATGCGAGACCTAAAGAAAGAGGTATTCAAGGTCATCTATTTAAATAGCCGAGACCAGATTATTGATACTGTTACCCTCTTTGAGGGGACGCTAGACAGCATTCCCATCTCCCCCCGTGAGATTGTAGAGACTACTATTAAAGCTCGCGCTACCGCCCTGGTTTTTGTCCATAATCATCCCTCAGGTGACCCCACCCCCAGTAAGAGTGATAAACAGCTAACCCGAGACCTGGTCTTTATCGGGGATGTTCTGCAGATTAAGGTATTAGACCATATCATAATTGGCGAGGATAGCTACTTTAGCTTTGCTGACGAAGGCCTGATTGAAAAATACGGGGATGACTTCCTCAATCTGAAAATTAGGGGCGTGCTTGATATTGGACCGTATTTCCAGAGATTGGGGCGAGGTTCCCATCCTAAATAGGGCTTTACCTGATAGCGGCTTGAGTTTCTAGGTTAAGAAGGTGTCTTTTTATCTCAGTTCCGCCGGTGAAGCCGCCAAGCTTACCATTAGTGGTTAATAATCGGTGGCAGGCGATGATAATAGTAGAGGGTCAGCGGTCACGGTTGACTTTGCTGTCTTCGCCGCTGCGTGCGGGCTCCCAGGAAAATGAACACCCCACCTAAAACAATGGCACCCAATACTTTAGCTATCGTTGGTATATCCATAGTCATAAAAAAGACGATAGAGATGATGCCGGTTAAACCGGAAAGCCCATACATAACCAGATGGATTTTAATCGGTTTCTTCTTGACTGCTCGCCAGATTAACCAACCGACAAAACTCACTGATAGAATCACTGTTACTGGTATTAGCACAATACTCATGTTATCGCCTCATCTCTTCGAAGTACTTTCCCAGCGAACCAAATATGCCTGCTAATAAAAGAAGACAGCCCAGTTTTCCTGGCTCAGTGAGATGTTGAACATATTGTGATGCCAGGTAGCTTAGCCCAGCAATGGCTGCCACCGCGCCAATGATATAAAAAAGATATGCCGTTATTTTCTGTTCCATCGCTTACCCTCAGTAACGAAACTATCACTCATACTCGGGAGGAAGTGGTTTTCCCTCCGGATAGAAAAACTCCACAATTATCCTTCGCTCCACATCTCCACGGTTGATTCTTACCGTGAACCGTACAAACCTCTCAGTTTCAATATCAGCAATCTTCAAGTCATCACTTGGAAATTCCCACTCAACCGTTGCGTCGTCAAAAGGTTCTATTGATACATCCCCGGAAAACAAATCAACGACCTTTTCGTTCTCCCGCCACACCGACGCTTGAATATCAGTGGAATAGGTAGCAGACTGGTGATTTGCAATCTGGTAGCGGAAAAATATAGTGTCGCCTGCATTTGCCCCTATGCAGCAATAAGCGATTTCGTCTTCCCCCGCTCGTTCGGGGTAATACTCAGGCTGTTGGCGTAGCCAATAGTCAGCTTCTATTTTCTCAGTTTCCTCTCTGGCGGTTACATAGACAGTATCATAGATGCCGAGGTAGCCATCAACTACAAATATAGCAATAAGCCCAGCAAAGCAGGCTATAGCCAAATATAAAAAGCGATTCCTTAGTTTTATCGCCACCATGTGTTAGCCTCCGGCTCTCTTAAGGGTTGTCAGTAAATCAATTATTGTGAGTATACTCTAATCTTAGACTTTGTCAAGTCTCCTAAGGCAACAATAATCTCCATGCCTAAACCAAAGCTTTGCCCGATATCAAGCTGAGGCTTCTAGATTAAGAAGACGCTGCTTTATCTCTACGCCTCTGCTGTCGGTGAAACCGCCAAGCCTACCGTCACTGTTTATTACCCGGTGGCAGGGGATGATAATAGGCAGGGGGTTTTGGGCTAGAGCCTGACCTACCGCCCGGGATGCCAGTGGTTTTCTAATCTGCTCTGCCACCCAGGTATAGCTCCTGGTCTCGCCATAGGGGATAAGCCTGGTTGCTTCCCATACCCTATGCTGGAAGGGGGTAGCGCCTGACAGGTCAAGCTTATCGGGGAAGTCTATCTTGCCACCATTAAAGTAAGCCCTGAGGCGTTCTATTAAGCCATTAAACCGGTTATGTGACCTTGCGGCATAGTTTACCTGGTTACCTAGTAGTTCATGGGCTTCTTTAGATGAGGGCTGAGGCAGGGTAGTGTACCGCAGCCCTTTGGGCGAGCCCAGTATTCCTACCCAGCCCATTCTGGTATTAAAAGTAATGTATTCTAGCTCCCCGGTCATTTTAACTATCCTGGGAGTAAACCATGCCTCTTCCTTAGTCTAGCTTTGGTTCAATGATGCCGTAGTTATCATCCTTCCGGCGGTATAACAGATTAAGCTCCTCCGTGTCATCATTGAAGAAGAGGAAAAAGTCATGGCCTAAAAGCTCCATCTGGTCAATAGCTTCATCAACTGACATTGGCTTGATAGTAAACCGCTTGACCTTAACCACCCTTCTTGAGGGTTTTGTCGTTTCCGTTTCTTCATTGAGTCCACTTCGGGCAGGTGGGTTACCCTTTTTGCCCCTTCTTTTGTCATGCAGTTTTCCCTTGTAGCGCTCTATTTGCCGGTTTATAACGGCGGCCACCTTATCAATAGCCGTAAACAGGTCAGCCCCCCTCTCTTGGCTACGAAGCAGGATGCCATTACCGTTTACGGTTAGCTGCACGACGAAGCGCTGCTGAGGTGCCTTTGTTTTCTCTTCAAACACCTCTACCTTGGAGTCTACAATATTGGGCAGGTAGTGACTGAGCTTACCTAGTTTGCGCTCAATATAGCTGCGTACTTCTGTTGATAGCTCCATATTTTTACTGCTTATCTGTAGCTCCATCTGTCTACACTCCTGATAGTAATTCTCCTAAACTTCTCTAGCTAGGGTTAGTCCCCAAGCTGAGATAGCCCCGCCTGCTTTTAGGGCTACAGCACAGGCATCAAGGGTAGCCCCAGAGGTGGCGACATCATCTATGAGTAATACTTGCTTATCCTTTAGCCTGTCGTCACGGCAGGTAAAGGCATCGGCGACGTTGCTTTTGCGTTCGGCTACGGTTGGTGTTCTGGTCTGTGGGGATGCCGGCCGTTGTCGGATAAGGCAATTATCTATTACCGGTAGATTGGAGAGCTTGCCTAGCTCCTGAGCCAGCAGGTTGGATTGATTATAGCCACGCTCCCGTAATCGCTTTGGGTGCAGTGGTACCGGCACCAGAACCTCTCCGGCTATAGGGTTGGTGGCAAGATAATCACCTAGCAGTTTAGCCAGGGGCTTGGCTAAGGCTCTGAGATTCTTGTATTTTAGTTGATGAATAGCCTCGCGTATCAACCCATCAAAACCAAGTGAACACAACACACCACAAAATATATCACAAAATATCCCCTTCTGCATACCTGTTAGTGTAGGGGTTAAATAATGAGCGAAAGGTATTTTGATATTGAGAGAGACAAACTATTCCCCTACTTTTGCCTGGGCTGCCTTATTGGTAAGACAGCGGGGGAATACTTTCTGCATAAGTATAGAAATAATCTGTCGTGCGGAATATTTCAATTGGCTGTCCAATGTTGAGGAGAAACGCCTTGCTTTGAATGCTCTTCAAGTAAATGGTTTACTGGACTCCTTCCAAACTATCGCTAAAAGCAATAACCTTAGCCTTGATGGCCTCAAAGTTCCTAACTAGAAGCAGGCACTGCTCTAAATCATTGAGGTGAATAGAGAAGTCAGAGTTGTAGCCATCGCCTATAGATAACTGTCCCCAGGTAATACTTACTTTACCGTGCTTGTACGCCAGTTCAAGAGTTTGACCGGCTACAGGCAAGTTAATCTCATAGCTCTCAAAAGTGCCTCCGGAAAGCAGGGGTGGTAACTCTTTGAGCTTCTCGCCGGCAAGCATCTTGAGGCTGGCAACAGGGGTAGTATCTACCTGCTCCCCCTTCATTCGCCTTAGAACCAAATCCGGGACCTGGTCAGAGGTAAAAACATTCAACATCTTACCGACAGCCTCTGCCACTGAGTCAGTGGCCATTCTTATTTCGTCCAGGAGACAGGCAAACTCCTGCCTGTGTGCGTTATAGAGCTGGTTAAGGTCTCTTCTCCAGGTGGGCTGTATGTGTGATATCCACCCTATGTCGTTAGAATCAAGGGTAATACTACTTTCTGGTCCCTGTATGCTTATGCTTAACTGGTGACTGTCCACGGTGATTGACCGGAAAATATCACAAAAATTGGCATCCTTGACCTTGTCGTGGCACTTCTCCAGTTCCTTTAACCACGGCTTTAGAGCCATATATCTCATGTCTTTCTCCTCATATATAGAATTATTCGTGTTCAGACTATCGGTTCATTTATCACCCCCCCTCAGGCAATCTAATCACCTGCCCCCAGGGAGATTCACCGTCTCCAACTGCTACCCAGATAACAGGAAATGCAGGCTCCTGTTCTGGGAATGCTCCGCACAGGTCGGTCATATAGACGAAGCTTGAGATAGGCAGCCTGGCAGCTTCTTCCAGGGTTTCGACAAAGGAAGTCCCACCCCTTCCCGTTATAGTGTCTGGCAGTGGGTCAAAGGGATGAAGTTCAAACCTTTGGCGTATATGGGTATCAGCGATAAACAGGTATACGGTGTAGTTCTCGTAGGAATCACATATCCCCTTTAGCTCAGAGAGGAAATCCTTAACCTCCTTATCGGAGATACTGCCACTGGAGTCTATACCTACACCGATGCTGATTTCCTCTCCGGTCAGTGAAGGCAGGTATAGCCCTCGCCAGATGTGTTTCTTGTTTGGTGGAACTAACTGAAAGTCGGATTTAGCACATGATGTAATCATGTCTCTTAGGATAGTTTTCCAGTCCAGTTTAGGTTGGAGGATACCATCCACCAGCGTTTCAAGGTGACCCGGGAGCTTCCCCTGCATACGAGCCTGACTGGCTGCCTGGGCAACCCGCTCACGCCATTCCTGTTCCAGGCTACCTTCTAACCTGTTCTGACCACTCTTTCCCTGCTCCTCTCCCTCTCCCTCACCCAGCCCCCAGTCAGCCCACTCATCGTGGCTGTCGAGGGTGCCCTTACCCTTCTCTCCTCCACACTCAACATCTGGAAGCCTCTCATAAATCCACTCTGCGCTCTTATCGGCATAGGAAGGACTATATAAGACCCCCTCGGGCAGCTTAAACTCCTTAAGGACCAGGTCATTGACCGCATAATCACAGGCTATGTTCCAGCGTATTTTAGCCCTGTTATGCCGCCGAGGAGGATGTAGTAGAGCAACATGCCCGACTTCGTGAGCAATGACCCCGGTCAGTTCCTCCAGGGAAGTCTCACTAATAAAGTCGGGGTGGTAATAGAGATGCCTCCCGTCGGTTGCCATGGTTGGTGGAAACATCTCCTGCTTCTCTGCGACCTCCAGAAACATAGCCAGGTTACCAAAGAATGGGTGGTCAAAGAGCATAGCTACCCTGGCCTTAACAATCTTCTTCTCTGCTGTAGTCATTATTACTCTCCTTAAAGCATTGCACGGTTGACCACGACCTCTGAGTGAGCCTTTACCCACTTCTTCCAGGACGGTGCTGCTACCGTAGATTCTTCATCCCTTGATAGGAGCATTGTGACCAGCAGGACAGCAAACTCCTCAGGTAGACAGCCGGAGTACTGTATCAGCCGCTCAAACTGATTCCCTTTTGCCCTGGATACCAGGGCAGAGACCAGGGCATATTTGAGGTCCATACGATCAGGAACGAAGTTTTCACCATTAAATATCTGCTTAAGGTCGGGTAGCTCGGTCTTCACCTTAAGGAAAGCCATAAACTCGGCGGTAGCTCCTTTGCCAACAGTTCCCCCCAGGACTTCAGCCAGGATACTCTTACCAGATATTTTAATTACCCTGTCGGCGAAGTCCCAGGTTCGCGGGGAGGCAAAGGCCTTTTCTGAGGACTCCGGGTTAAACTGGAACAGCAGCTCCGGCCTGAAGTGAAGGAAGCTTATGATATTGGGATCTATCCGAACTGACAGGGCCCATTCCGTCCAGTCATCCAGGTTAGGCTCAAAGTTAATGTGGATAAACCTGTTATTTAGGGCAGAGGACATACGGTGGACAACTGCTCTATCCTCAATACGGTTTCCAGCAGCAACGATATACCACCCTTGTGGAAGTGAGTATTCCCCCAGCTGTCTATCGAAGGTGAGCTGGTAGGCTGAGGCCTGCACCAGGGGTGGTGCTGAGGTAAGTTCATCCAGGAACAGGATGCCCCTGCCGTCCGTTGGCAGGTCTGAGGGGGGAAGCCAAACCGCCTTGCCATCCTGGGGTATGGGAATACCCCTTAAGTCCGTAGGGTCTTTGTGCACCAGACGCATGTCGATAAAGCCTATGTTAGCTTCCTCGGCTACCTCCAGTGGAATGGCAGACTTACCAATCCCGGGAGGGCCGGAGAGAAAGACAGGGGGCATCTCCTCTGGTTTTTCTATCGCTCTAAGCAGTAGCTCTTTAACCTTCTTCGGTTTCAATGGTAACCTCCTTTATGCATTAGTCTCTCCCTTTGTAGGCAGGAAACCTGAGCCTGCTGTCGTCAGTATATTCCAGGAACCTGACCTTGATAGTTATCTCTGGCTTTACCCAGGCGGCAGCTTCTGGTGGTGGAATTGGGAACGGGCACCTATCTACGCGTGAACCTAGTAGAAGGTAGTAAAGGTCAGTAATTTCAGCGTCATTAAATCCTGTCCCGACACTACCGACATAAGTCAGCTTATTCTCATCCTGCCTGCCCAAAACAAGAGCGCCGAAGGTTGAAGCTCGCCATCCAGTCCCTGGGGTATAGCCGCAGATAAGAAACTCGCCCATCTGGGTGCATTTGACCTTGAGCCAATTCCGTTTGCCTTCCTGGTAAGTTCCAGCCTTAAGCTTACCGACAACACCCTCATAGCCATTAGAGACCATAGCTTCAAACAGTGTCTCCCCATCCTCAACGAACCCTGCCACCTTTACGGTATCAGTAGGGATAAGCAGTTCCTGGAGGATTTCCTTGCGTTTTATTAGCGGCACTCTACGCAGGTCAATACCATCTGCTTCTATGATGTCAAAAACCTCATAGCGGACAGGATAGTTTCGTATGGCTTGAGCTATACCGTTGATACGGTTGGCTCGGTGCTGAATTCCGTTAAACTTACCCGTTGTAGATACCAATTCGCCATCCAGAATACACGCTCTCTTGCTCTTGAGAGCAAGCTCTGGGAATAAGAGAGTCTTGTCAGAGCCGCTACGAGCCTGGATGGTGTATTTTCCTGTAACGCCGCCAGTAATAATTGCCCTGATACCGTCATACTTTGTTTCCCAGAGGTACCTGGGGTCATTAAACGGCTTCGGCTCCAGCTGAGCCAGCATTGGTTTTATCAATCATCACCTCCTGTTTCTTTAGTGGAATGCCTTGTTCCCGGACCCTTTCATAAGCGGCATCTATCCTGGCAGCTTCAATATCTGCTAGATTATCTATATCAAGGCTACCGCATTCAGGACACCGGTCTACAGGTTCTACATCGCCATTCGGACAGGCAATATAGGTATGAACGCAATCCATAACTCGACCTTCCCAACCACAGTCGTCCAGGCATTTGACTGGGGTCGGGTCTTCTTCTCTACTCATAGCATCTCCTTGTTAATTGGCAGAAATAGCTTCCGGCTCAGGCTTTACAGCCTTAAGTGAGGCTAGTAGGGCTCCAGCCAAATCAGCCTCCGTAGCTTTAACAGGCTTCACCTCAATGGCTTTACCCTCAATCTTGGCATTAACGAGATCTAGTAAGGCTTTCTTGTAATCATCGGTATAGCTTTCAAACTGAGGGGGACCTGTCATTGCCTTGATGAGTGATTTAGCCATGTCCAGCTCCTTTTCGGAAACCTGGACATTCACCTTGAGCTCGTCGTAGTCCCTTATTTCGTCTGCCCAGTAGAGAGTCTCCAGCAGAAGCACTCCATCAAACGCAGTTACTGCACAAAGGTGCTCTCTGCCCCTGATGGCAATCTTGGCTATCCCGGCAACTCCCTGCTCCTGCATTACTCTCAAGAAAAGAGCAAAGGCTTTCTCGCCTGCCTTCTCAGGAGCAAGGAAGTAAGCATCCTTATACCAGCGCTCGTCGGGCAGGTCATTCATGCTAATGAAGTGCTCTATGCTAATGGACTGGATAGACGGTAGCGGAAGCATAGCCAGCTCATCCTCAGTTAGGGGAACATACTGGTCTTTACCAACCTCGTAAGCCTTGCTGATTTCCTCAGCCTCCAGAAATCTCTGGCACTCAGGGCAATACTTTGGCATCTTTATCCTGCTATTGCACTCACCGTGAAGCTGAACCAGAGCTGTCTCTGATTTCTTGCTCACGGAGCCGTATAGCTTCACCGGAATGCTGACAAGCCCAAAACCTAATTGCCCCTTCCATTGACTACGCATTGAATTACCTCCTTAATTATTCTAGGTAGCTACCCTAACATTAGCCTTGCCTCCTTTCATAGACATTATCTTTGTGATAAATAATACAGAGTATCTTGTAGTTATCGTTGCCCTCATCCTCAAGGACAAGATAGGTGTCATCATTACCCATAGCGTAAAGACGGTCGTTAACGAAGTTCTCGTCCCCACCAAGTAGCTTTACTAGCTCATCGCCCGAATAGCTTTCACCTACTTTCATAATTCCCTCCTTTATTAGTTTGTGTTTCTTCTTGGACATCAGTCCCTTTCAATCTACTCAAACCGTATTCAGCTTCTGTCGGCCAGAGTCCGTTCTTAAGATTAGTTTAGGCAGATGATATCCCCAACAACCTCAGATGTTCGGGTGCCGTCCTTTGCCACATCTTCTATACTGACAATCTCTAGCTTAATACCGTCAGCCTCTACCTCCGGGTCATCAAATTCGATTGTGAACTTCGTGTGCTGGTCTAACTCCTCAAGCTTCTCCAACTTAATTAAGGTGCTGATATGGATTGCCACGACTACCTCTTTCATCAAATCACCTCCATTTTTGGGCAATAATTCCCTTTGTAGTTTTCTGTATTCGCTCCCCGGCTTCAAGGCACAAGTATCCTCTCTTATACCCTGAAGCAGGAGGGTAAATACCTCCTGCTGACACTACTGTCTATGGGGCAGCTAGGTTTGCCACTCCCGCTGTCCCTTCGAGGCATCCTCTCCCCCTCGGAGGTAGCAAGTCTCCCAGGAATTGCAGCCTCGCTT
>JADFUW010000019.1 GCA_015222205.1 Chloroflexota bacterium | reverse complement strand
TTTCACGGCAGGTTCTGCGGGGGTTACTGCCTTCACCTTTCTTCTCCCTCTCGGTTTAGCCGGCTTCTCTTCCATTTTCATGGCAGGTGCCACCTCGGCACTTTTTTCGGCTACTGGCTCAGCCTGAGCCTCGACTAATTCTGTAGGAACCGATGGCTTTGCCTCCAAGCTCTCACTGGTTGCTGGTTCAGCAATCAGCTCCTCAGCTTCTTCCACTGCCTTAGGTTCGGGAAGAATATCACCTTTATATATCCATACCTTTATCCCAATCCGCCCCAGGGTAGTACGTGCCTCAATAAGGCCGTAATCAATATCAGCCCGTAGTTTATGCAAGGGAACTTGCCCTTGATGTGTAGTCTGGCGGCGGGCTATCTCAGCACCACCCAATCTACCAGCACAGCTTATCCTGATTCCCTTAGCCCCCGCCTGAATAGTACGAAGCAGCGCCTGTTTCATGGCTCGGCGGTAAGCGACACGGCGCTCAATCTGCTCAGCTATCGTCTTGGCTACCAAATAGGCGTCAAGCTCAGGCTGCCGAATCTCCTGAATATTCAGTTGAACCCGCTTCCCGGTAAGGTTATCAAGGCGAAGCCTCATCTCATCAACTCGCTGTCCTCCCCGCCCAATGAGAATGCCAGGTCGGGCAGTATGAATAGTTATCGCCACCTTGTTTGACGGGCGATGAATTTCGATTTGAGAGATACCAGCTTCAGTATACCAAGATTGAATAGCCTGCCGAAGTTTTAGGTCTTCATGTAAAAACTCCATATAATGCTTATCGGCATACCATTTTGCTTGCCAATCGCGTATAACACCAATTCTAAACCCCATGGGATGAACTTTATGTCCCATTAATCCTCCCCCTGCTCAGCAACAATGACTGTAATATGGCTAGACCGCTTAAGGATAGGGCTGGCTCGCCCCCGAGCCCGGGCGCGAAACCTCTTCATAGTTCGTGCCTCGTCAACATAGATGTTAACAATCTTCAAGTCTGGAGGGGACATCTGGAAGTTGTTTTCAGCATTGGCTGCCGCTGATTTCACCACCTTGGCTACAACCCGTGCCGTCGGTGTAGGGGCAAACCTAAGCATAGTTAGCGCCGTATCCACTGTCTTGCCCCGTATCATATCTACTAGCGGACGCACCTTACGAGGTGATACACCTGTGTTTTTAGCTACTGCCCTTACTTCCATTTTATGCCTTACCTAAGCAACCTACTTTCTCTTTCTTATTTGAGTAGTTCTTTCTGCCGAGGCGGAGTGCCCCCTAAAGGTTCGAGTTAAAGCGAACTCGCCTAACTTGTGCCCCACCATATTTTCAGTGATGAAGACAGGCACATGTCTCCTGCCATCATGGACGCCAATAGTAAGCCCTATCATCACCGGCAGGATGGTGGATGACCGTGACCAAGTTTTTATTACTGCCTTCGTACCGGAGCGGCTAAGCATCTCCGCCTTCTTTAGCAGTTTGGCATCTACAGCCGGTCCCTTCTTAGTTGACCTTGACATTTTGCTTACTTCCCTCGGCGCTTAATAATCATCTTATCTGAAGCCTTTGGCTTGCGAGTTCTATACCCCAGAGCTGGTTTGCCCCACGGTGTTTTAGGACCAGGCATGCCTACTGGTGACCTACCTTCCCCACCACCATGAGGATGGTCACGCGGACTCATAGCTGAGCCTCTGACTGTGGGTCGCCAGCCTAACCAGCGTTTACGACCTGCCTTGCCTAACTTGATACTCTGCTGGTCAATATTCCCCACCTGCCCGATAGTAGCCAAACACTCGTTACGAATACGTCGTATTTCACCAGACGGCAGCCGGACTAGGGCATACTCACCCTCTTTTACCATAAACTGGGCTGCAGTCCCGGCACCCCGCACCAACTGTCCCCCCCTTCCTCTCTCCAACTCAATATTATGTATTTGACTGCCAGTTGGGATTAGCTTCAAGGGTAGGGTATTCCCAGGCTTTACCTCGGCGTCACTACCTGACATTATGGTATCCCCGACACCAAGTCCCACCGGGGCAAGGATATAGCGCTTCTCCCCATCGGCATAGTAAATGAGAGCAATGTATGCCGAACGGTTGGGGTCGTATTCGATTGCTGCCACCTTGCCCGGAATACCAAACTTGTCCCGCTTGAAATCAATAATGCGGAGCCTTCGCTTTGCCCCTCTACCCCGGTGTCGGACTGTTATTCTTCCCTGGCTGTTACGTCCAGCCCTCTTTTTAAGGGGTAAGAGCAGCGATTTTTCTGGCTTGCTTTTAGTTATTTCTTCAAAAGTAGCCGTGCTCATACCCCGCCTGCCGGGAGAGGTTGGACGATGTACCTTTAATGCCACTTAGGTTTCTCCTCCATAAAAGTCTAAACACCCTCAAAGAGTTCTATCTTGTCCCCTGACTTGAGGGTAACAATCGCCTTTTTCCAGGACTGGGTCAACACCATCTGTCTTCCCACCCTTCGCTCCTTGCCAGGCACTGTCATTACATTAACTGCGGTCACCCCGACCTTAAATGCCGTTTCCACAGCCTGTTTAATCTGGTGCTTATTAGCCTCTCTAGCTACCTCAAAGGCATACTTGCCTTGAGCTTGGAGAGCGGCATTCTTTTCAGTTATTAATGGACGGCGTAATACCTGGTAAAGGTGCATTGCTTCTCTCCTCAGACGACCTTTTCCCCCATAGCTGTTCTGCTTTGCGCACTGCAGCTACAGTCATCAATAGCATCTTATAAGAAAGGATGTCAACTACATTAAGTAAACTGGCTGGCATTGTCTTAATCCCTGGCAGTTTACGGGCTGATTTAACCACATTATCTTCCGGTTCAGAGGTAACGATAAGGGCTGAGGAATCCACCCCCAGTGCTGCCAAAATCCGCACCATCTCCTTAGTCTTCGGCTCGTCAAGCTTCAGTTGCTCCAAAACCACTAACTCTCCGTCTCCTGCTTTTGCCGATAGGACACATCTTAGAGCTAGTTGGCGCATTTTTTTAGGCATGGCTTGCCTGTAGCTTCTGGGCTTGGGTCCAAAAGTGATGCCACCTCCCCGTCGCAATGGCGACTTTCGGCTGCCAGCCCGCGCCAAACCGGTGCCTTTTTGCCGAAACAACTTCCTTGTGCTACCGGAAACCTCACTACGAGTTTTGGTATTAACCGTTCCTTGACGAGCATTTGCCTGCTGCCTTACTACTGCCTGGTGCACCACTGCCTGATTGAACGGTACACCAAAGACCTCGTCATTTATCTCAATATGTTCAACTACATCCCCGGCGAGGCTATAAACTGGGACTTGCACTTCCTTATTTCCCCCTGCCCGATTTCTTTATTAGTAGTAGTCCATTCCTGCCCCCGGGTATTGCTCCCTTAATCAGCAATAGATTACGGTCAGGGTCAGCTTCAAATACCTCTAGGTGACGCACGGTCACCTGCCTATTCCCCATATGTCCTGCCATACGCATCCCTTTAAATACCCTACCCGGGGAGGTAGTAGCCCCTATGGAGCCCGGGTGACGGTGCCGGTCTGACTGCCCATGCGTTTTGGGTCCGCCAGCAAAATGGTGGCGTTTTACTACACCGGCAAAGCCCTTGCCCTTTGACCAACCGGTAATATCAACCAGGTCACCTGCCTTAAACAGGCTAACATCAACCCTCTCGCCTACTTCAATAGCTTCAGCATCGTCCACCCTGAGTTCTCGGAGATACCTAAACTGCCCCAGCCCCTTGAGATGCCCCCGCTGCGGGGACTTAAGCCGCTTAACTTCACCAAATCCGAGCTGAGCAGCATTATATCCCTCCTTAGCCACAGTTTTAACCTGTATTACCATGCACGGACCAGCCTCAATAGCAGTTACTGCTTCAGCTCTACCATTCTCCCTAAATATCTGGGTCATCCCCAGCTTTTTGCCAATAATACCTTCAATCCCGGCCATCATTATCTTTCCGTATGCAATTTTTGACAAACTCCAGCAATTTCTTTAACAGGTCTCTTATAACTTAATATCTATCTCAACCCCTGAGGGCAAGCTCAGGCTGGTCAAGGCGTCTATTGTTTTAGAAGTTGTCTCTACAATATCAATAAGCCGTTTATGGGTTCGAATTTCAAACTGCTCCTGCGAGTCCTTATCTATAAAGGGGGAGCGGATAACACTGAACTTTTGGATATGGGTGGGTAGAGGCACCGGGCCGGAAACAACAGCTCCAGTACGCTCCACGGCAGCTACAATCTGCTCGGCAGCTTGGTCAAGAATCTTATGGTCAAAACCCTTTAGTTTGATACGAATCTTTGGCCTCGGCATATAAAAAACACCTCACTAAGCTGCTTTAGAATTCTAGCTATTTTCTCCCCACGATTTTAATCTCATCCGCCAATTCGGTTGGTAGCTCCTGATATTGAAAAAATTCCATAGAATGGGTAGCTCTGCCCTGAGTTAGTGACCTTATGCTGGTAGCATAGCCAAAGGTCTCAGCTAAGGGTATAAAAGAATGGATGGTACACCATTCGCCATGTGTTTCTATAGCTTCAATACGTCCCCTCCTTGAATTGAGGTCACCTATTATATCACCAAGGAACTGTTCTGGTGTAACTATGTCCAGCTTCATAATAGGTTCCAGAAGGGTAGGTTTAGCCTTCATGACGCCATTCTTTAGACCCATTGAGCCAGCCATCTTAAAGGCTAACTCCGAAGAGTCGACCTCATGATAGCTACCATCATAAAGGCTCACTTTAATATCAACCACGGGGTAGCCAGCCAATACCCCGGTCTCCATAGCCTCTCTAATACCGGACTCCGTCGCTGGAATATATTGCTTGGGTACAGTTGCCCCCCTGGTACGGTCAACAAACTGAAAACCGCTGCCGCGCTCCACAGGTTCAAGCTCAAGACAGACATGACCATATTGGCCGTGCCCTCCAGTCTGCCGAATAAATTTTCCTTCGGCTCGCACTGGTATAGTAATAGTCTCCTTATAGGCAACCCGTGGCTTGCCCACCTTTGCCCCAACCCTAAATTCACGAAGTAATCTGCTGACTAAGACCTCCAGATGAAGCTCACCCATACCTGAGATAACTGTCTGTCCTGTCTCTTGGTTGAATTCCACCTTAAAGGTAGGGTCCTCTTGAGTCAGCTTGTTTAGGGCTTCCCCCATCCTGTCCTGGTCAGCCCTGGTTCTGGGCTCGATGGCAATAGACAGCACCGGCTGTGGGAAGCGAATGGATTCAAGAAGCACCGGCTGAGAGGGGTGGCACAGGGTGTCGCCGGTAAAGGTATTCTTAAGACCCAAGGTAGCTACGATAGCTCCAGTATCGGCTTCAACTATCTCCTCACGATAATTGGCATGCATTAGTAACAGCCGTCCAATACGCTCCTTCTTGCCTCGGGTTGCGTTAAATATCTGTGCTCCCGCTTCTACTCGTCCAGAATACGCTCTAAGATAGACCAGCCTGCCCATGAATGGGTCGGAAACTACCTTGAAGGCCAGTGCTGAAAAGGGAGCCTCGTCTTTAACTGGGCGGGTGACTTCAGTTCCTACCCTGGTATCAATAGCCCTTACCGGTGGCATATCTAACGGGGAAGGAAGATAGCTCACAATAGCATCGAGTAGCAGCCGAATACCTTTGTTCCTCAGCGCACTGCCACAAAGAATAGGTACCCCTTTATTAGCTAGGGTTACCCTTCTCAAGGCTGGTCTTAGCTCGGAGGCAGTAATACTATTACCCCTGAGATAAGCTGCCATAATCTGGTCATCAATCTCAGCTAATTTTTCGATTAGCTCTTGGCGAAATTTACTGCATATTACCTGCTCTGACTCGGGAATGGCTACCTCCAGTGGCTCTGAATCAGGACTCCCATCAAAGCTCCATGCCTTATTCTCCACCAGGTCAATAATGCCCTCGTATGAGGCTTCACTGCCTAAAGGGAGTTGCACAGGCAGAGGCTTGGCGTTTAGTCGGTCTTCAATCATATATAAGCTGCGGTCAAAATTGGCACCAACCCGGTCCATCTTATTGATGAAGCAAATCCTGGGCACATTATATCTATCAGCCTGTCGCCATACTGCCTCTGATTGAGCCTCAACCCCAGCCACAGCATCAAAAACCACTACCCCACCATCCAATACTCTGAGGCTGCGCTCTACCTCAGCCGTAAAATCCACATGCCCTGGGGTATCAATAATATTGATGCGATGCTCCTGCCAGTAACAGGTGGTAGCTGCCGCTGTAATGGTGATACCGCGCTCCTTTTCCTGTTCCATCCAATCCATCACTGCTGTTCCTTCATCCACCGCACCAATCTTATAGGTGCGACCGGTATAATATAGTATCCTCTCAGTGATGGTTGTCTTACCGGCATCAATGTGAGCGATAATAGCTATGTTTCTTATTTGGTCTAATGGAAATCTTCTAGACACAATCCTGTCCTTTACCTGGGACTTGGCTAATGCTGGACTTTTTATTAAAACCTCGGGACTAATAATAAATAACCTCTCACCATCTATAGTGGGCAAAAGCCCTATTGGCCTCAGCCATTTTATGAGTGTCGTCGCGTTTTTTAACAGTTACCCCTTGCCCTTGTGAGGCATCACTGAGTTCGGCAGCCAACTTCTCAGCCATGGATTTACCGGCTCTGGCTCTGGCTGTTTTTACTAGCCAGCGCATAGCCAGCGATTGACCACGGTCGGGCCCAACCTCCACCGGGACCTGATAGGTAGCTCCCCCAACCCGGCGTGGCTTAACCTCAAGCAGAGGGGTCGCATTCCTTACCGCCTGTTCTAAAACAGTGACCGGGGCTTTCGACCCCCGCTGCTCCATAATGTTTAAAGAACCATATACGATTCTCTCCGCCGTGCTTTTTTGGCCACACATCATTATTTTATTAATCAGCTTGGCTATGGTTACATTGTGATACTTAGCATCGGGGGGTATTTCTCTTTTAACTGCTCTTGCCCGCCTTGACATTTTACCTCCCTAATTTAAGCACTCTCAGCTATGCTTGTGGTTCGCTTAGCCCCATACTTACTGCGGCCTTGATGCCGGTTAGCGACACCGCTAGCATCCAGTGCGCCTCGGACGATATGGTAGCGAACACCGGGTAAATCCTTCACTCGCCCCCCGCGAATGAGGACCACAGAGTGTTCCTGCAACTCGTGCCCCTCACCAGGAATATAGGCTGTTACCTCTATCCCATTGGTCAGCCGCACCCTAGCTATTTTGCGCAGTGCCGAATTGGGCTTCTTTGGGGTGGTAGTCTTAACCTGAAGACAAACCCCTCGTTTCTGTGGCGCCCCTTTTCCCTGCATCACCTTATTCTTCAAGGTGTTGTAGGTAAGCTGCAATGCCGGTGTTTTGCTTTTCCTAGCCACCTTCTTACGTCCTTTACGGACAAGCTGATTAATTGTAGGCATATTTTTCTCCTAACCCCCACAATTTTAATGGATGAGCCTTAGCTCATCCATTAACGTAATTATAATAGATTGAACACAAAATTTCAATCTATTTAACTATCAACTGGATTACCAAACTACAATTTTTAACTTTACCATAATTAAGGGTTGACTGTCAACACTGTGTTATTGAGACAAGCCGGTGCGTGGGGAGCAGAAGGGTAGTTTTTGACAGACTCCCGCTGGAGAGGATTGAGTTGACTTAGGGTGGCGGTCTCTCAATAAGTATAGCGTGGGTAGTATTCTTAGTCTCACCCCGCCAGTAGGTTATTTCTACCTCTTGCCCAATTTGGCTGGAATGGATGGCTTTTATCAGTTCCTGGGCAGTAGTTATTTCTTTGTCGGCAAAGCTAACTATAACATCACCCACCGCTAAACCAGCTTTATCGGCAGGGCTGCCTGGGGCTACTTCGGTGATAAGCGTCCCCTTATCTACTGCCAGCTTATATCTGAACACTGCATATTGGTCAACAGTGTAAAGTACTACCCCGAGCCAGGAACGAATCACATACCCCTTTTGGACTAATTCCTCAATAATCGGTATAGCGGTGTTGCTACTTATGGCATAGCCCATACCCTCAACACCGACCTGGGCAATTTTAGCGCTGGTGATGGCAATTACCTCTCCTGCCATATTGACTAATGGACCACCGCTATTGCCAGGATTAATGGCAGCGCTGGTTTCAATAAGGTCAGCTAGTGTTTGGCCTTGGGATACTGGTATCGAAACCCCCTGACGACTAACTATTCCTTCTTTGGCAGTTATCCCCATTCCCAGGGCGTTGCCGATAGCCAGTACCCATTCCCCAATTCTCAATTCGTCGGAGTCACCGATATCAGCTTCGGGTAGGTTTGTGTCATTAACCCTAAGCACAGCCAAATCAGTGAGGGGGTCAGCACCTACTACGCCTGCTGGGAAAGTCCTGCCATCGGCTAGGGTTACCGTGATAGTCTCCGCCCCGGCAACCACATGGTTATTGGTTACGATGAGTCCATCTTTATCTATAATCCACCCTGAGCCAGCGCCTTCTTGGGTGAATGGTCTATTGAAAATATCATAACTTACCACCTCGGTATTGATAGCTACCACTGAAGGCTTGACTTTAGCCACGACGGAGACAAGGTCAGGCAACGGTGGGTTTTGAGTCTCTGCCGGTGGCAGTGTCCACTCGGGACTGGTCGGAGCAGTTACCTCAGGAGATGGGCTGGGTGGTGGCGATGGTGTCTCCACATAGATGCAGCCACTCCCTAGGGCAAGAGATAAGATTAGGATGAGGGAAGCAATTAGATATTTTATATTAACCCGTTTCATTCCTGTTTAATTGTAGCATACGGGTAAAATTAGGGCAAAAATAAGGGGCCGGGTATGACCCCAGCCCCTTATCTTGCGCGTTTATGCCATGGGAACCTCGGGCAAGTGAGTCAGTGCCTCCTTTACCTTTTCCGCGGGGTACTCATAATCCTGTAGCTTGCCTGAGAGATACTCATCATAGGCAGCCATATCGAAGTGCCCGTGTCCGCTGTGAGCCAGCAGGATGGTTTTCGACTCACCAGATTCTCGGCACTTAAGGGCTTCGTCAATAACTACCTTGATAGCATGGTTGGGCTCCGGGGCACTGATAATACCCTCGGTGCGGGCAAAGGTCACCCCGGCTTTGAAGGTAGCCAGTTGGTGCTCAGCCCTGGCTTCAACAAAACCTAGTTTATGAAGGTGGCAGATGATGGGTGCCATCCCATGATAGCGGAGTCCCCCGGCGTGGACTGGTGGTGGCACAAAGGTATGCCCCAGGGTATTCATCAGGATTATAGGGGCCAGTCCGGCCACATCCCCGTAGTCCCAGGCATAAGGTCCCTTGGTCATCGTGGGGCAGCTTGCCGGCTCTACATTGATGATGCGCAGGTCTGGTTTGGTGCCATCAATTTTATCTTTTACAAAGGGCAGATATACCCCGGCGTAGTTGGAGCCGCCGCCGATACAGCCGACGATAATATCGGGGTAGGCATCTGCCTTCTCCATCATCAGTTTCCTTGCCTCCAGACCGTTTATCGTCTGGTGGAGCAGGACATGGTTGACCACGCTGCCTATGGAGTAGTGGGTATCATCATGGGCGAAGGCATCCTCTATGGCTTCGCTGATGGCGATACCCAGGCTGCCGGTGGAATCAGGGTCTTCCGCCAGGATACGGCGTCCTATCTCGGTGTCCTCACTGGGACTGGGCACGCACTTTGCTCCCCAGGTCTCCATAAGGATGCGGCGGTATGGTTTCTGGTTGTAGCTTACCCTGACCATGTAGACCTTTAATTCAAGGCCGAAGAACATGCAGCCCATGGCCAGGGCGCTTCCCCACTGTCCGGCACCGGTCTCAGTAGCCATGCGCTTTATGCCCTCTTTCTTATTGTAGTAGGCCTGAGCTACCGCGGTATTGGGCTTATGGCTCCCTGCCTGGCTTGTCCCTTCATATTTATAGAAAATCTTGGCTGGGGTATCCAGGAACTTCTCCAGCCGATGTGCCCGGTGCAGAATGGTCGGTCTCCAGGTACGGTAAATAGCCTGCACCTCCTCCGGGATTTCAATCCAGCGCTCTTTGCTGAACTCCTGCTCGTTGAGAGCCTCAGCGAATAGGGGAGGGGGCAGGCGTGTTGGTTCCTTGGTGCCGGGATGGAGCAGGGGCGGCAGGGGTTCGGGTAAATCAGCCTGGATGTTATACCAGGATGTCGGCATCTCCTTTTCATCAAGAATAAACTTTGTTCTTTCCACTTTATCCTCCTTTTTTAGTTTAATAGAGCCATTGTGTTGTCCAATCTATCTTGGCCCCGCCTGGGGCCACTGCCATGACATAGTAAACATATTGATTACCTCCTTATTAAAAAAGCCTCCCACCCCTTAAAGGGGCGAGAGGCTCACTTCCGCGGTACCACCCTTCTTAGTCAACTTCTCTCAATGGAGTTAGATGACCATCTCTTTCAGGCACAGAGAATAAATATCACCTACTTACCTCAATACCCTGGGATTTGATAACGCTTCCCTGGCGACAAAGCCTACTTGTTTACCAATTGGGTAACTTTCGGTTTGCAGCTCCCAAGTCCATTCAGCTTCTGCGCCAGCATCGGCTCACACCTTACCCGACTCTCTGTGCCTCGCTGGAAGCATACTAGTCCTGTTCGCAGCCTTTACCTTATTCTATTAAAGTGAAACTATAGCATAAATGTTTATTGTTTGTCAATAGTGTGCATTAATCCATACCAAATACTGTAATTCAAGGGGTCGCCGGCAAGATGAGCCTTTTGAACTGGCACTTACGGACTTAGGTTGACAGTGCCGACTTGACCGTTTATGCTGAATTATCAAATAGGCTGGTTAAGAAGGAAGCTGAGCTTTGGCTGATTTAGATGCTCTGCAACAAACTCTGGGCGTCTCCTTTAACGATTTATCCCTCCTGGAACAAGCTCTGGTTCACAGTTCCTATATTAACGAGAACCCTGGACTCGCTCCAGCCTCCAACGAGAGGCTTGAGTTTTTGGGTGATGCTGTTTTAGGTCAGGTAGTCGCTGAAAAGCTGTATCAGGGCTTCCCTGACTCTGATGAAGGAGAGATGACCAGACTCCGTGCTGCTCTGATTCGCCGAGATACTCTGGCTCGTATGGCAAGAGCCATTGGACTTGGTGACTACCTTTATCTGGGAAGGGGAGAAGAGGCAAGTGGTGGGCGGCGTAAGCCAGCTAACCTGGCTGGAGCCTTAGAAGCAGTGATAGCTGCTATTTACCTCGACCAGGGCTCAACTGCTACCAAGGACTTTATCCTGAGGCTACTTAATCCCGAGCTGCAGAAGGTAGTTAGCCAGGGGGCAGGGGTTGATTATAAATCACAACTTCAGGAACTTATCCAGGCCAGAGAGCAGCGGGCACCTGTCTACCGGGTGGTAGAAGCAACCGGACCAGACCACGACAAGAGGTTCACTGTTGAGGTGAGGGTAGGTGATACCGTGCTGGGCAGGGGCTCAGGCAAAGGTAAGAAAGCGGCCGAGACTGAAGCTGCTCGCTCGGCTCTGGAACAACTTTCTACCAACTTTACACAATAGCCCCCCTTTGCTAAACTTCAACTAACGATACCTGTAGTCCATTATTCAAGTAGAGGTGCTACTATGGGACGTCGAGATTATAGGCATAGAGAACCAAAGAAATCCAAAAAGGAAGCCAAGAAAATATCGGCGACTACTATCCTACCACCGCCAACAACTGTGGAAGTTGTTAAGAAGAAGCGAAAAGAAGAGGAGTAGGTCAGATAGCAGCTTACCAACAGCTTTATAGCACTGGGGAGCTAAAGGCTCGGGCTGAGAAAGCTAAATCAATACTGGAAGAGTGCCGCCTATGCCCTCGTCGCTGTGGGACTAATCGCCTGGCTGGTGAGAGCGGGAAGTGCCACATTACCAGCCGGGTTATGGTCTCCAGCTATGGACCTCACTTTGGGGAAGAGGCGCCTCTAGTAGGTAGGCGTGGGTCGGGAACTATCTTTTTCACCTACTGTAATCTACGGTGTGTCTTCTGCCAGAATTATACTATTAGCCAGCTGGGTGAGGGGACAGAAGTGGGGAGGGAAGAACTGGCAAGGATGATGCTCTCCCTTCAGTCAAAGAGCTGCCACAATATAAATCTGGTAAGTCCAACCCATGTGGTGCCCTATATTTTGGACGCTCTGGAGCTAGCGGTGAGTATGGGTCTCTACCTGCCTTTGGTATACAACTCCGGTGGCTATGATTCTGTGGAAACCCTGGAGTTGCTAGACGGGATTGTTGACATCTATATGCCTGATATGAAGTATTCCGATGAAAAAACCGCCGAGCAATTATCTGGAATAAAAGACTACCCTAAACTAAATAGAGCCGCCATCAGGGAGATGCACCGCCAGGTGGGTGACCTTCAGATAGATGACGAGGGTGTAGCCCAGCGCGGTCTTCTGGTGCGTCACCTGGTGCTACCTAATAGGTTAGCCGGGACTCAGGAGGTAGTGCGCTTCCTTGCCCGGGAGGTCTCAACCAATACTTACCTGAACGTTATGGCTCAGTATCACCCCTGTCATAAAGCTTTTGATATACCGCTACTGGCACGTCCGGTGTCTGGACAGGAGTTCAGCGAAGCTATTGACCTGGCGCGCCGGCAAGGACTAAACCGACTGGATAGATATAACTTCTCCCTCCCGCTGAGATTCGTTCTAAGATAAGTGGTGAATAGTGACTGATTTAGCCTCAGTTCGGGTAATAGTATATGGCTATGTTCAAGGCGTCTTCTACCGTGCCTTCGCCTCCAGGCGAGCTACAGAGCTAGGTCTAACTGGCTATGTGCGCAACTTGCCCGGTGAGGAAGCAGTAGAGGTAAACGCTGAAGGGGAAAGGAAGCAGTTAGAAAAGCTAATTGGCTACCTTAAGGTCGGACCGCCAGCAGCCAAAGTGGGAAAAGTAGCAGCCAACTGGTCAGAATATACTGGAAGTTACTCCCGCTTCAATATCAGGTATTAATTTGAACCTGCCTCAGACCATAATATTGGTCACTCTTAAGCAGTCGAGATAAAATCTCAGCCGAAGTGCGATAGGTATCTCTACCACGCCACTCACTCAGTTGCCTCCCCAGCTCCCCCAAATCGAGAGGCTGATTACCATTAGCCAGGAAAAGGCGAAATATACACTCTAAAATAGGCAACTCAGTGGTAATAAAACCTGGGGCATTGGAGCAGCAATCTTTGATGGTAGTCAAAAGGTCAGCCGCCGAAATCTCACCCTTCGACCTCTCCCGACATTCAGAGCACAAGCAGCTCTGAGCCAGAGTAGAAAATGAGCGGTCATTCTGCTGAAACCAATCTAAATCAATAAACCAGCGTGGTCTAACTTGTTTAGTAGCTATATCTTCATTCACAAAATTGCTTACCGTTAAAAATTTTAGGTCTCAAACACCACCTTGGCTACCCTAATCAAGTCAAGGTACTCTGTCTTAAGCCCCAGTGCTTCTGAGGCTTCCCAATCTACCTTATAAGGCTCACCAATAAATACCTTGCCACACTCCGCAACCTCACCCTGGGTGGGGTCATCCCAGCTAATGAACTTCTGGCGAGCCTCTATAATCCCCAGGTCAAAGGGTAAAGTAAAATAAAGGTCAGCCACTACTCTATCTATCCCCAGACTATACAAAGCCTCCCACCCCCCCGCTGCCTCACCTCTATACTTGCTACTCGGTAGCACGGTGAGTAGGTTCATTATGCTAAGGCTACCTCTACCCTTACTAACCTTTAATGGAGCCACAGTTATCAAGTAGTCACTGGACAGGACAACGTTAGGCACCCAGAAGGTTGGTAGAACCAGGGGCTTGGGTAGAGGATTATCTACCTCCACCCAGATACAATCCTTTACATCCAGCGTCAATACCCGAGGAAAATTGTAACCCAGGGTCTGATATATTGGGTAGATTGGGTCCCCACCCGGGGTGCCATCAAGTAGAATAATATCGGCATCACTGACCCGCCTGATACCTTCTATTATCACTGACACGATATCCCGGCTGGTAGTTACCGGATATGGTACAGGATAACATGCACTGGGTTTAATCAAAACGCGTCGCGCCCTGGATACTGCTGATGGCGCTTCGAAAACAAACTCTGAAGCCTCAAATATCAAGCCTTATTTTTCCTCCAATCATAACTAGCTTCTATAATGCTGATTTCAGAACTATAATTTGAGTGCTGGCTGGGAGTTCTCCCGGTTTAAATTCCACTTCACTGGCATCCAGCCTGCTTACACCCTCCTTCCCCCGAAGGAATTCATCCACGCCAGCTACAGGGAAGCCGCACTTATCAGTTTTATAGTGCATGGGTATAATCACCTTTGGCTTAAGCTGGTTACAAACCTCGGTGGCCACCTTAGCATCAATGGTATAAAAGCCCCCCACTGGAATAAGTAATATATCTATTCTGCCTAATTCAGCAACCTGCTTATCACTAAGCTGGTGACCCAGGTCACCAAGGTGACAGACCCTTACCCCATCAACTTCAAAACGGAATATGGTATTATCACCCCGCTTATTCCCACCAACCTCATCATGATAACAAGGGATACCGTTAAACTCTATCCCTTTAATCTCTGCCGTGGTTACTCTTCTAACTACTGTGGGATTACCCTGAACCGTAGCTACATTGTTATGGTCAGTATGGTTATGGCTCACAGTAACAATATCAGCTGATTCTTTTATTTCACTATAGCTTGGTCCGCCTCCAGCCACAAAGGCAGGCTCGTAGGGGTCAGTTATTATCTTTATTCCGGCATCTGAGGTAATCATAAAAGATGAGTGTCCCAGCCATTTAATCTTCATAATCTAAGCCCTCCCTCATTTTTTATTGCTTGGCAAGAGACAGGACGAGGTTCACTAGGGTGCGTACCGGCACCCCGGTAGCCCCTTTAACTCGGTAGGTTCGTTCCTTTTCACTTAGACTGGTGCCAGCAATGTCCAGATGAACCCAGGGGGTATCCCCAGCAAATTCAGCTATGAATTGAGCGGCGGTGATAGCACCACCGTATTTTCCGCCAATGTTCTTAATGTCAGCCACCTCACTCTTATTTTGCTCCTTATATTCCTCATACATCGGCATCTGCCAGATAAGCTCTCCAGCTTCAGTCCCGGCAGCAATTACCTTATCTATCAGTTCCTGGTTATTGCCAAAGGCACCACTGCACACATCACCCAGCGCTATCCTACAGGCTCCGGTTAGAGTAGCCACATCAACCACGAGTTTGGCTCCAAGCTTCTTAGCATAGCCTAAAGCGTCGGCTAAAATAAGCCGTCCCTCGGCATCGGTGGAGATAATTTCAATAGTCTTACCATTCATTGCCGTTAGAATATCACCCGGTTTCAGGGCACTGTCGCCAGGCAGGTTTTCCGTGGCAGGAATGACAGCCATAACATTAATCTTGGGCTTAAGTTGAGCAATGGCACTTATCGCTGCCATAACCGCAGCCCCACCGGCCATATCCCCCTTCATCTCATCCATCTTTTCTGACGGCTTTATAGAAATGCCCCCGGAATCAAAGGTTACCCCCTTGCCAACTAAGGCGACATCAATTTCGGTGGAATCACTCCCTCTGTAATGGAGGACAATAAACTTGGGCGGTTGTCGACTCCCCTGAGCCACACCTAACAGTGCCCCCATCCCCAGCTCCTGCATCTGCTCCCGCTCAAGGACACTAAGTTCAAGCCCGTAAGTCTCAGCCAGCTTGGCTGCCATGTCAGCCATATGTTTGGGCGTCATATAGTTAGCTGGCTCATTGACCATATCGCGAGCCAGGTTGGTTGCTTCAGCTAACACTCTACCTTTATAGCAGCCCTGTTCTAAAATAGGGAGCTTGGTCTCGTCACTACCCACTATCAAGAGCTGCTTAATCTCACCATGCTCAGCTTCCTTGGTTATGTGCCTGCGAAATGAATAGACACCGAGCAGGGCACCCTCGGTTACTGCTTGAGCGGCACCCTCCACAGTTATATTGGCTATTTCTGCTCCCTGAGCAATAGTAGCCATGCTATCTACACCCTTCTGCTGCAAAAGTCGGCAGGTCTCAGCCATAACCCCCCGAACCCTGTCCTGGGTTAGCTCCTGTTGCTTGCCCAGCCCGGCAACTACCACCCTGGTTGCTGGAAGCTTACCCAGACTATGAACAATAGTAACCTCATTAAGTTTACCCTTAATCTCACCCTGGCTAATGAGCTGAGAGATAGCCCCGTCCAAAGCCTTATCTATATTAGCTATATCGCCATCAAGGCGTTCCATCCCCTCAAAAAGGTTCACTACGATGGCGCCGGCTTTAATCTTGGTAATATCACCAGCTACTGCTCTAATCTCCACCTCAAATCTCCTTTCACCTACTAATAGTTAAGAAGTTGTTTATCAGCCTATAAACGCTAACGCCTCGCCTCACGAACAATTTTATCCAGGACCGGGGTAATATCTCGGGAAGTATCCACCGCGAAGTGGTTACGGCGGATTTTCTGGACCGAGGGCTTCATCCTCTGGTATACTGCCCACTCGGCATCTGATTTATTCCCCGAATTTTCCTGCCGGGTCTTAAGCCGTTCATACACTACCTGGGGTGGCGCCTCAACGCGCACCAGGATTAACTTGACATCTAAACGGTCGGCAATACTATAAAGATATTCACGGTGTTGCTCGGATAGATTTGTCGCATCTAAAATAAGGGAAATTCCCTTTTTAAGTAATCTCTCAATGAGATGGTGAATAGCCCGGAAAAGGTGTGAACTCTCCGTTGGGTTATAGCTTGGTGGTGAGAAAAGTGCCTTGCGCAAGGCATCACTTTCCAGAATAACAAACGGTAGTCTCTCAGCCAATTTATTACAGAAGTAGGTTTTCCCTGTTCCAGGTAGGCCACTAACGACAATAAAAGTAGGCTCCGCCAATGGCTCAGGAAGCTCCCCCACGCTCTCAGTCAGTCGCTGCACGTCGGAAATAAGTTGGGTATTTTCCATCCCCCTCATTATAGAGTGTTTTTCCCTATTTCGCTAGGTATCTGGAAAATAATTTTAAAATAGCATTGAGTTTAGCCTTGAGAAATTGTCTTCCCGGCATCAAGGGGAAGGGGGTAAGGTTACTAAATCTCTAATCGCCACTATAAAAAGCAACGCCAATTACCCCCGGTCCGGTGTGAACCCCCATTACCGGGGTAAATTCAGTAATAAATAGCTCAGCACAATCAAACCGGGAAGAAATCTGGTTTCTGAAGGCTATTGCCCTATCTAGAGCATCAGCGTGCATCACCGCTGCATGGAGTGGTTGCCCCTTAACTACTTTCTGCCCCATTATCTTTAGTAGGCGTTTCATCGCACCGGGATTTGTCCTGACATTTGTGACTGGATGAGCCTCGCCATCGCTAACAGTGAAAATAGGCTTAATCTTGAGTAGCGAACTAGCCAAGGCGGCTGCTTTGGGCACACGCCCCCCTTTGACTAAATAGTGAAGGGTATCCAGAGTGGCAAATAGATTCACCCGTTGCATCACGCTCCTGGCGGTATCAACTACCTCGGCTAAGTTCTTTCCCGAAGCTGCCGCTTTGGCTGCTGCCAGGACAACAAGCCCCTGCCCTACCGCTGCAGTAGTACACTCAAGCACCTCTATGACCACACCAGTCAAATCCTCCTTAGTCATCTCTATGGCTAGCTGTGCTGAGTTGAACATCCCACTGAATTTAGCTGATATGGTAATACACAGAATGCTGGATGCCCTTTGACTCGCTTTACGATAAGCCTCAACGAAGGGACCGGGTAAGGAGCCTGAAGTGGTGGGGAGCGTATCTGCCTGCTTAAGCAGGGCATAAAACTCGGCAGGAGTTATGTCTATCCCATCCCGATAAACCTTGTCGCCAAAGATAACATCTATCGGCACCAGTTCAATTGCATACTGTTCTACCTGCTCTCGGGGAATGCAGGCAGTAGTATCAGTAACAATAGCCACCTTATTAGCCATGAAAATCTAATTTCTCCTTAGAGTTTCCAAGCAAAGTCAGGATTATAAGAGCAAAAGCGGCAGAGCCATTTTTTCGTTAAGGAGGGGTTCAACCGTTAGTATCTCTTATCCCGGCGCCTGTCGCCAAAGATAAAGTCCTTTCTAGTCTCTGCCTTAGCCCAAGCCGCCCTAGCTGTTGGCAAAAATTTTATGGCGATTAATACCCCGATGGTGATGGCCAGGGTAGTAGCCAATTCTGATTGCGTTATCAGCCAGACGATAAGAGGTAGAAACAGGATACCAATACCCATAGCCAGGGCTATATTACGGGTAATTACGAAGGGGACAATGATTACAGCCA
>JADFUW010000018.1 GCA_015222205.1 Chloroflexota bacterium | reverse complement strand
GTGCATAATACAGGCTCGGGAACCAGAATCGGAATGGGTGAATCCGCCACCAGCCGCTGGCGCAGTAACCTATTTGATGCCACTCCACCCGCCAATAAGATATGCTTCACCCGATACTCTTTAGCTACAGCTACAGTTTTGGTAACGAGAACATCAACCACCGCTGCCTGAAAAGAAGCGGCAGCATCAGCCTGAGATGAAATCTTGCCCCCTTCTGCCAGACGCAGTAGCGCCGTCTTGACCCCGCTGAAGCTGAAGTCATAGGTCCCTTTCAGCCAGGCACGAGGTAGATTAAGGCAGTCGGTGCCATCTTTCGCCGCTTGCTCAATAGCCGGACCGCCAGGGTAACCCAAACCCAGTATCCGAGCCGCCTTGTCAAAGGCTTCACCAGCAGCATCGTCCCGCGTCCGCCCGACTAACACATAATCCCCATGCCCTCTCATTAACACCAAATCACTGTGCCCTCCGGAGACAATGAGACACACCACCGGGAAATCAACACGGTGATAATTAAGCCAGTTGGCGTAGATATGACCCTCCAGGTGGTTAACCCCGATAACAGGTAACCCCCGGGCTAAGGCAATTGCCTTAGCCACATTTACTCCCACCAGCAATGAACCAGCCAGACCCGGCCCGACAGTAACAGCAATACCCGCTAAATCACTCCATTTAGCCGCCGCCTCTGCCATGGCCTGCTCAACAATGGGAATAATGCTCAGGACATGCTGCCTGGAGGCGACTTCGGGGACAATACCACCATAGCGGGCATGGATGTCTACCTGCGAAGCAATCTTGTTAGATAAGATGTTAGTCCCATCCACCACCACTGCTGCTGCCGTTTCATCACAAGAGGTCTCAACACCCAGGATTTTCATACTCTTAGAATTATAGCATTTTTAGAAATACCGAGGACCTCGTAATAATCCCGCTTTGCTGGCATATTTATAAACCCTATCCCCTTTTTCCCCTTCCCCTTATTAAGGGGAAGGGGAATGGTTTATATAAGAGGGACGAAGCCCCTCTTTAACTCTCATTACTAAGGAGGGAAGTGCATAGATTATATCCATCCCTGCTTTTTCCATGCCTTTAGCTGTTCCGGCAGACATGAAAGAAGTGGATTCATTTTTAGTATGTCTACTAGCTCCCGTAATGTTGGAGCTTCAATAAACTCACCGGTAATATCATCCTTGGCACACTCAACCTTGGGAGCGCGGGAATAATGCCCGCCCGGGGTAATGTTTTCCTTCAAATAATAAGCCCTCCACCACCCGCACTTTAGTTGCTTGGCTCCAGCTCCTTTACAGAAAGAGAGAGTGCCGAGGCAAGGCAATACAATCAATTCACCTATTCGCTTATTTATGAACTCCGTAGGCATCGGCACAACTTCTTTCTCTTTCTTTTTCCGCCAGAACATTCTTGTATCCTCCTTACTCAGAGGAGTTAGTTATTTTAGAGGGGTAAAACCCCTCTAAAACTCCCGTTTTGCGTTCTTACACCTCTCTGAACTCGCCTTCTACAGTGCCTTCTTCACCCCCCTCTTTACCGGGTGGGGCTTCACCTTCCGGCGGTGGCGTCTCAGCCCCTGGTGGGGGTGGCTGTTGTTGATAAATGGCAGCCCCTATTTTTTGCATGGCGTTATTTAATTCCTGGGTTGCCTGGCGGATAGCCTCAATATCGCTGCCCTGTAGTACCGAGCGCACGGCGGCTACTTTACTTTCTACCTCCTGATTTAGGTCCGAGGGTATCTTATCCTTCTGCTCCCGCAGGGTCTTCTCCGCAGTATAGGCCAGGGTATCAGCAGCATTGCGCGCTTCTATCTCTTCACGCCGCTTGCTATCCTCAGCCGCGTGTGCCTCGGACTCCTGCTGCATTCGCTCTACGTCTCCTTTTGAGAGTCCACTGGAAGCGGTGATAGTGATTTTCTGTTCCCGTCCGGTACCCTTATCATGGGCTTTGACATTGAGAATGCCGTTAGCATCAATATCAAAGGTGACCTCAATTTGAGGCATACCCCTTGGTACCGGTAAGATACCATCAAGCATAAAGCGTCCTAGCGTCCTGTTATCGGCGGCCATAGGTCTCTCCCCCTGAAGCACATGAATCTCAACGCTGGGCTGATTATCCGCTGCCGTTGAGAAAATCTGGCTCTTGGAGGTAGGAATGGTGGTATTGCGTGGGATAAGAGGGGTAGCCACCGCCCCCAGGGTCTCGATGCCGAGGGTTAATGGGGTCACATCGAGCAGCAGAACATCCTTGACCTCACCCTTAAGAACTCCCGCTTGTATGGCAGCGCCGATGGCGACTACCTCATCGGGGTTGACCCCCTTATGGGCTTCCTTGCCGAAGAATTGTTTGACCTTCTCCTGAACCAGGGGCATTCTGGTCTGCCCGCCGACCAGAACTACCTCGTCAATCTGGGCGGTGGTTTTTTCAGCGTCATCCAGTGCCTGTTTACAGGGGCCGATGGTTTTCTCCACCAGGTTCATGACCAGCTGCTCCAGCTTAGCCCGGGGAAGGGTGATACTGAGGTGCTTGGGGCCACTGGCATCGGCGGTGATAAAGGGCAGGTTTACCTCGGTCTGCTGAAGGGTAGATAGCTCACACTTAGCCTTTTCCGCGGCTTCCTTAAGTCGCTGAAGAGCCATTTTATCCTGCTTGAGGTCTATGCCCTGCTCTCGCTTGAACTCACTGCATAGCCAGTCCATAATTTTCTGGTCAAAGTCGTCACCACCAAGGTGGGTGTCACCGTTAGTTGACTTGACCTGAAAGGTGCCCTCACCGAGTTCCAGAATGGATATATCAAATGTCCCACCACCGAGGTCAAAAACGGCGATGGTCTCTTCAGCCTTCTTATCCAACCCATAGGCTAGGGAGGCAGCGGTTGGTTCGTTAATGATTCTCAAGACCTCCAGTCCGGCTATCTTACCGGCGTCTTTAGTTGCTTGACGCTGACTATCGTTAAAGTAGGCTGGCACCGTGATTACCGCCTCGGTAACCTTCTCGCCAAGATAGGCTTCGGCATCTGTCTTGAGTTTTTGCAAAATCATCGCCGAAATTTCCGGAGGACTATATTCCTTGTTACCCATCACTACTGTGGCATCGCCGTTGGCGGCTTTGGCTATCTTATAAGGTAGCAGCTTTTTATCGTACTCTACCGTAGGCTCATCAAACTTGCGTCCCATCAGGCGTTTGATGCTGAAGATGGTGTTGTCGGGGTTGGTGATGGACTGACGCCTGGCTACTTGTCCGGCTAGACGCTCACCACTCTTACTCATCGCTACCACTGATGGGGTAATACGCCCTCCTTCGGCGTTGGGGATAACCTTTGGTTCACCTCCCTCCATAACGGCAACACAAGAGAATGTGGTGCCTAAATCAATACCTATAACCTTGGCCATAGTTTATGCCTCCTTTTTCTCTTCTTCTTCACCACTACCCACCACTACTTTAGCCGGGCGAATAACCCTATCATGTAATTTGTAGCCCTTTTGCACTTCCTCAACGACTATGCCGTCTTTGCCTTTATCCTGCCTGACGGCTTCATGGAAATTGGGGTCAAATAGTTCCCCTAAGGCCACGATTTGAGATAGTCCCTGTGCCTCCAGGTTTGCCCGGAGCTTACGCCCGATAAGTCTAATGCCCTCCACCCAGCTAAGCTCAGCCAGGTCATCAGGGGTAGCAGCCAGGGCTCGCTCCAAATCATCTAAGGTGGACAGCAGATTGAGCATGAGCACAGTATTGGCAAATTTCCCAATCTGCTCTTTTTCCTGCTCAGCTCGCCGTTTATAGTTAATGAAATCTGCCTGGGCTCTTTGCCAGCCAGCCAGGTTAGTTTCTGCCTTTTTCTTTTCTTCAGCCAGGGCTTGCTTTAATAACTCTGCATCCTCTTCTTCAGTGACCTCTGGTGCTGCTTCGTCGGTTAGCCCCTCATTTGGTTCTTCTTGTATCATTATTTATTCTTTCTTGCCCCTCCTCTGTGGTCGATTACTGTCGTGAGGGTGGTTCTTTTTCGTATAGCTCAGCAGCCAGTTCACTAAGTACCGAGGAAAGGTAGCTTATGGCGGAGATAGCGCGGGCGTAGGGCATTCGGGTAGGTCCGATTACGCACATGGTACCGACGGCTTCGCTGGGTAGGCCGTATCGGCTGATGACCACACTATAATCCTGGATGACTTCTGCCCTATTCTCCTTACCAATGACTACCCGTATCTCTGGGGTAGTCAGCCCTTGGGGGGCAATGATTTTAATCAGACTGCGATGGTCAACCAGTTCCAGTAAGGATGGCAGTCGCGGGTTATGGGCAAACTCCGGCTGGTTAAGCATAAAGTGGACACCGTTGAGATAAGGCTCTTCATATTCCTGCTCATCCTCAGTCTGCATTATCTTTATCAGGCAATCGGTTAACTGCTGTTCTACTGAAGACAGTTCTATGTCCTTAGCTAGAATCTGTGAGCTGGTCAGGCCACAGTAAGCATTATTCAGTTTGTTGGTAATAGCTGTTAGTTCAGATTGAGATATAACCTGGTCAAAGGTTATTAACTGTTGCTTTACCCTGGCACCGCGCAGGACGAGTATAACTAATGCCAGCGAGTCCTGCAGGCTAATCAGCTCTAGATACTTGAACCGGCACTTAACCGACTTAGGTATAGTAACTATAGCCATATTTTGCACCAGCTGAGCTATAAGTTCGGCGGCTAGTCTTAGCCACTCCTCTAGCTCCCTCTCCACCTGGTGGAAGAGATGGCGTATTAAACGCTGCTCAGCCAAGGGGAGCTCTATATCGCCCAGAGATTCTACATAGTAGCGGTAGCCCTTGTCTGAGGGTATACTCCCTGCTGAGGGGTGCTGGCGGGTGATATAACCCTCCTGCTCCAGGCGTGCCATCTCATTGCGGATGGTAGCTGGACTTACCTGCAACTCGTGGTCACTGACAATACTCTGTGAGGCTACCGGTATCGCCTTCACAATATATTGTCCCACTATAGACTTGAGTATCGTCTCTGTTCTAGAAGATAGCATCTTTACCCTGATTAGCAGTCTAAGCCTGAGATTGCTAATTACTACTAAATCTACCACTTCTAGCCCCTGTTTGTCAAGGGACTATCGTGACAAAATCGGGGGCTGGTTTTTTCTTATAGTAAAGCCCTGGTATTTGACCAATTTCACACGAATTTACCAAAATTGATGGCAAGGGGTATTGACAAATAGTACCAATAGTGATACTATTTAAGACGAGAAGATGGATTCCGTAGAGAAAATAATTCAACAAATGCTAAGGAATCCACAGGGCGTTAGATTTGCTGACCTTCGCAAAGTCTGTGACCACCACTTTGGAGATGGACGTGAAAAGAGTGGTCACATTATATACAAAACACCATGGCGGGGTGACCCTAGAATAAATATACAGAATGATAAAGGCAAGGCTAAGGCATATCAAGTTAGGCAGGTTCTAAAAGCTATAGCAAGATTGGAGTTGTAACATGGCAACAAAAGTGGGAATAAAAAAAGACCCCTATACTTATCGGGTTACATGGTCGCATGAGGATAAAGAATATGTAGGCTTATGTGCTGAATTTCCCAGCCTGAGTTGGCTGGCTGATAGCCAAGAAGCAGCCTTACAGGGTATACGCAACGTTGTAGAAGAAGCTATTGAGGATATGCAGTCCAATAATGAGCCTATTCCCTCGCCAATCGCAACTAAGCATTTTTCGGGTAGTTTTATGGTTAGAATACCGCCGGATGTCCATAGAAACCTTGTCATACAAGCAGCAGAGGCCAGGATTAGTATGAATCGCCTTGTTAGTTATAAGCTCAGTGTATAGTGCGTATGTTTACGTCGTTTGCTTTCTCCACCTAGCCCTAGTAGCTTTTCTGGCTATCTCACTACGCTGTTCTGGTGTTAGCCTCTCAGCCCTAGCCTTACCACCCTTAAGACCACCAAGTCTACTAAGAGCCACAGCATAGGGGTTCTTGTCTTTAATGGTTTCATTGACTAAGGCGAATGTCAAGCCGACCTCATTTCAAATTGACCCACTACCTAAAGCCCTAGAGTGGTTGACAAGGTTTTAATTTTATGCTAGTATTACTTCGTATTAAGGGATGGTAGTGATAGATGAGGATAACTGATACATAGGGGAAATTGGTGATTGATAGCCAGGCAGACGGCTTGGTGACCATTCACCGAGCCGTCTTTGTATGTGTCGCACTTTAACAATTGAATATGAGGACTAATATCAAATCTGAAGCAGGTCAAGCGGTTAAGGCGCATGGTGGATGCCTTGGTATCAAGGGCCGAAGAAGGGCGTGGCAAGGCTGCGAAAAGCCTCGGTAAGCTGTCTAGCAAGCCTAAGCCGGGGATTCCCGAATGGGGCAACCCACTCAGGTAAAACCTGAGTACCCCCAGCTGAACACATAGGCTGGGAGGAGGTAAGCGGGGGAAGTGAAACATCTCAGTACCCCGAGGAAAAGAGATTATTCCCTGAGTAGTGGCGAACGAAAGGGGAGCAGCCCAAACCCTATAAGCTAAGTGGCTCTGGGGCCTAAGCTTATAGGGGGTTGTAAGGCAGGTGAGACTCAGCTCAGAATGGGTCAGGGAGTTACCAACCGAACCCTAGTCGAAGGTCTCTGGAAAGAGCCATCACAGAGGGTGACAGTCCCGTAGACGAAAGGGGTAGGCTCCCAACTTGTACTTGAGTACCACGGGACACGTGGAATCCTGTGGGAATCTGCCCTGACCACAGGGCAAGGCTAAATACCCTTGATGACCGATAGTGAACTAGTACCGTGAGGGAAAGGTGAAAAG